>CALVUS010000001.1 GCA_944363665.1 uncultured Bacilli bacterium
AAAAAATCAACCTTGCGGTTGAAATTTATTTTCTTTTCTTCTTTCTAAACAAAAGTCTAATTATTAATGTAATTAGCAAAAAAATTACTATTATCCATAGAATGGGGTTATAATACTCAATATCTTCATTAAGTATAACATCACTAGTATAAATAACATCATTATCATGTATTACTTGAATCGTTCCTAATTTGGTTCCTTTTTCCGTTCCTTTTTCTATTTGAGTTACACCATCAAATACATATTCTAAATTTTCACTTGTTTTATTTTCTAAATATTGTATAACATTTTCTGTTACTACAATATTGTACTCTTTTTCTTTACTCCACATTATTGGAATACTAGCAATTATATCTCCTTTTTCTAAAATAGTTTGATAACTATAATTTTCATTATAATAATCATAAATAGTTAAAGAATCTAAAACTGCACTATATATCGGTTCTATTGATGATTTAATAACTACCAGCAAGTAATCAACATCATTTAAAGTAGTAATTGATGCTAAGCATCGTCCTGCACCTTTTGTAAATCCACTTTTAGAACCTATAATTTTATCAATTTCTAAAAAGTCTTTATAAGGAGATAGTGTACTTTCTAAATTAAGACCATTGGTAGTAGTATATTCTTTGGTAGTAAATATGCTTCTAAAAACTTCATTTTTTAAAGCATACTTTAATAAAATTGCTATATCATAAGCAGTCGAATAATTATCAACATCATCTTTACCTATTGGATTAGAAAAACTTGTATTTTCCAGTCCAATTGTATCAGCCAAGGCATTCATTTGTAAAACAAAATCATCATACCCTAAAGTATTATTAACGATCGCATTTACAGCATCAGCTCCACTTGGTAATAAAATACCATAAAGCAAATCTAAATAAGTAACTTTGTCTCCAACTTGAAATCCTGCTTTAGAATAACCATTAGTCCCCACAAAATCTTGAGATGTAATAGTAATGTAATCATTTAAATCATCAATATTATCAATTGCCACTAAAGCCGTCATTATTTTAGTTAAACTAGCAATATTTGTTTGTTCTTGACTGTTTATTTCATATAAAATGGTATCATCATTTAAATTATAAAGAATAACATTTTCGCCACTTATATCAAAGTTAGAAGCATATACATAAATAGGAAAACATAAAAAAAGAAAAATTAAAAATTTAAGACACTTTTTCATCTAATTCGTATATTGTCCCTTCTCTAGTGTCTTTTAAAACAATGCCTTGTTTTAATAAATTATCTCTTATTTCATCAGCCAATTTGTAATCTTTAACTTTTTTAGCATCATCTCTTTTTTTTATCATTTCCATTATATAATCTTCATTTTGAGCTTTTTTTTCTTCTTTTTTTAATAAATCTAAACTAAAAACTTCATCCCATTTGCTAATTAAATGATATTTAGTATCGTTATCTACATCACTTTTTAATAAGTCATAAAGTACTGTTAATGCATTAGCTGTATTTAAATCATCTTCTAGACAAATCTTAAATTTATTATTCCAAATATTATAAATCTCATCATTAACATTATCACCATATTTAATAGTACTCGTCTTATTTAGTAATTTTTTATAAGCATTTAAAGCACCATCTAAAGCTTCATAAGAAAATACTAACTGACGACGATAATGACTCATCAAACACATAAATCTAAAGGCTAAAGGATTATATTCTTTTTCTTTTAAAACACTTACTGTAAGTATTGCCCCACTACTTTTACTCATTTTACCAGATTCATCGTTTAGATGTTCATTATGAAACCAATAATTGCACCATTTATGACCTAAATATGCTTCACTTTGAGCTATTTCATTAGTATGATGAGGAAAGATATTATCTACTCCACCACCATGAATATCTAAGTATTCTCCAAGAAATTTAATACTAATACCAGTACATTCAATGTGCCATCCAGGATAACCTAATCCCCAAGGACTATCCCATTTTAATTCTTGATCCTCAAACTTTGATTTAGTGAACCATAAAACAAAATCATTTTGATTTTTTTTAGCTTGATCTTCTTCAACACCAGCCCGTACTCCAACTACCATCTCATCAGCTTTATGATTAGTAAGTTTATAATAATCATCTAATTTTGTTGTATCAAAATAAATATTGCCTCCTGATTTATAGGCATATCCAGTTTCCAATAATTTGGTAATTATTTTTATATATTCAGCAATATTTGCTGTTGCAGGACTTACTATATCAGGCATACGATTATTTAATAATTCAAAATCTCTAAAAAAAGCATCGGTATAAAATCTAGCTATATCCATAACTGTTTTATGCTCTTTTTTAGCACTTTTAACCATTTTATCATCACCAGAATCAGAGTCACTAGTTAAATGTCCTACATCAGTAATATTCATAACTCTTTTAACATTATATCCTAAATATCGTAAAGTTTTATCTAAAATGTCATGCCCAATATAGTTGCGCATATTGCCAATATGAGCATAATGATAAACCGTTGGTCCACAAGTATAAAAGCTTACACAATCTTCATTCCAAGGAACAAAATCTTCTACTTGTCTAGTTAATGTATTATATATTTTCATAATTTAATTCTCCTTGTTATTTTTTTGTAACTTCCAATGTAGCACCTTTTTCATCTACTCTGATAAGTTCAACTGCATAATCAGTATCCTTGACTGTTTTTTTACTTTCTTCTAAAGTACCTAGTTTAATATATGCAATTTCATGTTCGTTCATAATTAAAAACTTAACAACATCTTGGCCTTCATAATCGCAATTATTATCTAAACACTTATTTTCATCGATTGCTAATAATTTTAATGTAACTTCATCTCCTATTACCGCATAATCCATCTCTTGTAAAGTAAAATATTTAGCAAATTCAGTATTTACTTTTTGACAATCAAAGAAAAATTTGTAAATTCCAAAAACTATTAATCCTACCAGCAGTAACCCCAAAATTATTCTAATTATTTTTTTCATTTATTAATCCTATCCAAAATCGTATTTTTTCCAATTAAATATAGAGTATCTGCTAGTTCTGGTCCATGCATAAAACCACTAGCCACAATTCTTATTGGCATGTAAAGTAATTTACCTTTTACACCCAAATTATTTTTAACATTATTTATTGCATTATTGATATTAGCTATTTGCCAATCATCAATATTAGCTATTTCTTTACTATATTCTTCTAATATAGCTGGTATTTTTTCATCACTTTTTAAAAATTCCATTTCTTCTTCATCTAAAGATATATCTTTTATAAAAAAATTTTTAGTTACTTCATTTATTTGTTCACCATAGTTTAAATGATCTTTATAAATCAATAATAATTTATCTAACCAGACTTCATCTTTATCACTGACATCTTGTTTAAAATATTTTTTTATCCAGTCTAAATACTTGTCATCTTCCAGTTTAGTTATATATTGATGATTAAACCATTCTAATTTTTTGACATCATATTGACTAGATGATTTACTTATTCTTGACTCATCAAAATTAGCAATTAATTCTTCCATACTGAACAATTCTTGATTATTATTAGGACTCCAACCAAGTAAACTTAAATAATTAACAATAGCTTCTGGTAGAAAACCAACATTATATAAATCCATAAATGATGCATCACCATTTCGTTTAGAAAGCTTATTACCATCTTCTCCAAGAACCATGGCAACATGAGCATAAATTGGCTTTTCCCAACCAAATGCTTCATATAACAAGTTATATTTAGCAGTTTGATCTAAATATTCTTTTCCGCGAATTACATGGGTAATTGCCATTAAATGATCATCTACTACATTAGCAAAATTATATGTTGGAAGACCATCACTTTTTAGAAGTATTTGATCATCTAAAATACTATTGTCAATTTTTATTTTACCATATACTAAATCTTCTACAATAGTTACACCAGTTTTAGGCATTTTTTGCCTAATTACATATGGTACTCCATTTTTTAAATTTTCAGCTATTTTTTCGGCACTTAAATGACTACATCTACCATCATATAAAAATGGTCTTTTACGTGCTGCTGCTTTTTTTCGCATTTCTTCTAATTCTTCTTCTTTACAAAAGCAATAATATGCTTTTCCTTTTTCCACTAATTCTAAAGCATATTTTTTATAAATATCTTTTCTTTCACTTTGAATATAAGGTCCATATCCCTTTTCGTTCATTGGTCCTTCATCAATCTTAAAATTACAAAGCTCTAAAGTTTTATAAATAAATTCAATTGCTCCAGGTACTGCTCTTTCTTGATCAGTGTCTTCAATTCTTAGTATAAAATCTCCATTATATTTTTTTGCTAATAAATATTCAAATATAGCTGTCCTTAAATTTCCTATATGCATATATCCAGTTGGACTAGGGGCAAAACGTGTTCTTACTTTCATAACTTCAACTCCTATCTTATTTTATCAAATTATTGATTTTTATTAAATATATTTTTGTAATGTTTGTTGTAAATATGTTGCTTTTGCTGCCAAATTGGGATATTTATATAAATTTATCCCTAAACATAAATATTCAAATATTCGTGCTCGATCTTCCATAGCACTACTACGAGCATAATTATCAATAAAATATACTTCCGAATAATATTTATTACCATCGATAGTATCCGAAAAAATTTGATTTGTGTAAAAAGTTTGTGAATAACTAAAGTCTTTAGGGTTTAAACTATCCCATTCAACAAAAAATTCGTTATGCATTTTTAAATATTCTTCAATTGCATGCATCGTTTCATGAAAGGCAATATTAACAATATTTTCATTACTATTTACTTTAATAATTATCATATATTTATTACTTTTTTTAAAAAATAAACCAACAATATCTGCATTATTAGAATCTGCTTTATCTTTATTTTTTATTTCACTAACTAGGTATATTTCTAATCCTTGCATATTATATTTATAAAAATTATTAAACAAATCACTACCTAAAGTACTAAAATAGGTTCCTAATTGATTTAAAGAACTTATAATAACATTACTATTTTTTATTGTTTCTAATTGATAACTAATATTTAAGTTTTCTGCTATATCGTAAACGTTTATATTAACATTATAATTTTCTTTATAATAATTTAATTGATCACTTATAATATTAGTATCTTCATTAATACTTCTACTTACACTAGCCATATCTAAATATGTAGTATCAACATTTTCAGAATTTATTTCTGTATTTATTGTTAATAAATCACTACTTATCAACAATAAAGCTATAAATATAAGTGAAAACAGCAAAACTAATTCATTACTTTTTTTCATTTTCAACTCACCATAGCTAGTATACTAACATGAAATTTTTGGCAAGTCAAAAAAAATCGCGTTAAGCGATTAATTCATATTATATATGACTCTAGCCCCATCAGATGTTGCTGTTACTAATTGATATACGTCTTTTTGGATAATGTCACCAATTGCATATACATCTTTAATTGGAGTTTGCAATTTATCGTTTACTATTATATATCCATTATCATCTAAAATTGATTTATCAACTATTTCTGTTGCTGGTCTATAACCAATATATATAAATACTCCTGCAACATTTAAATTTTTTCCATTATCTAAAGTTATAGATTCTAGCTTTTCATCTTTAGTATTATATTTTTTTATATTGGCATTATATATTATTTCTACTTTAGGATTATTTTTAATTTGTTCAACTAATAATTCCTCTCCTCTAAAGCCATCTCTTCTATTTATGAGATAAATCTTTTTTGCGATGTTAGATAAATACATAGTTTCTTGTAAAGCACTATTACCAGTTCCAACTACAGCTATATCTTTATCTTTATAAAAAAATGCATCACACATGGCACAAGTAGATAATCCTCTTCCTAATAAATCATCTTCATTATCTAAACCTAAAAATTTTGGTTTTCTACCCATAGCTAGAATCACTTTTTGAGTTTTATATTCATTATTAATTGTTTTAATTGTCTTTACTTTACTTTGTAAATCAAGAGATATAACCTCTTCTAAAATATAAGGTATTTCCATAGATTCGACTTGTTCCAATAATTTTTGGGCAAAATCAGGACCAGTTATATCCTTCAATCCTGGATAATTACTGATTAAATCTATATTATTAAGTAAGCCTCCTGGCATTCCTTTATCAATTAATAATACTTTCTTATTGCTCCTTTTGGCATAAATAGCTGCTGTAATACCGCTAATGCCCATGCCAACAATTATTATATCATACATAAATAGCCTCCTTAAAATCTGACAGTTTGATTTTCATCTTGATTATACAAATCTTCATAACGACCTTTACGACTGGTAATCATTATTATTATTACCCCAATTACAATCATTATAACTGAAACTATTTGAGCGACTTTAAACCCACCAAGCATTAAAGAATCAGTCCGCATCGATTCAATAAAGAAACGAATTAAACCATACCACATTAAATAAATTGCTGTTGGTTGGCCAACTTTAGTTATTTTAAGACGACGTACAATTAATATAATTATTAATCCTACTAAACATAATAATGATTCATATAAAAATGTCGGTTCATAATATATTCCGCCAATATTCATACCTTCGATTATAAAATTGGGAATATGTAGATTTTGTAAATGAGTCAGAGTTGTTGCTGCTCCATGTGCTTCTTGATTAAAAAAGTTTCCCCATCTGCCAATAGCCTGTGCTAATAATAATGCTGGAACAATAAAATCTAAAAAACGAATAGTTCTTACTTTATACTTTTTACAATATAAAATACAGGTAATAAGGCCAAAAATTATGCCTCCATGAATGGCTAATCCACCTTCCCATATTTTAAATATATCCCAAAAGTTTGAATATAATTCTAAATTAAACAAAACATAATATATTCTAGCACCAATTATACCAACAATAATCGACCAAAAACACAAATTAAAGGCAAAATCAGTAGGATAATTATATCTTTTAGCTTCTCTTATTATCATTATTATCGCAATGATGGCTCCAATTACTATTAGCAATGAATACCATTCAATTTTAACATTACCTATACTAAAAATATATCGATCCATTAATCGTCCTCCCTATAATATTATTATAGCATCTTTTTTAAGAATTCTCCAGTATAAGATTTAGTACATTTTGCCACTTCTTCTGGTGTTCCTGTTGTAACAATTTTTCCACCGTTTTTGCCACCATCAGGGCCTAAATCAATAATATAATCGGCAACTTTTATAACATCTAAATTATGTTCTATAACTATAACTGTATCCCCATTATCTACAATTCGATTTAATATTTCCAATAATTTTTTTATATCATCTGTATGTAATCCCGTTGTTGGTTCATCCAAAATAAATAAGGATTTCCCAGTTGCCTTTTTTTGCAATTCTTTAGCTAGTTTAACTCGGCCAGCTTCACCACCAGATAATGTTGGTGCTGATTGACCTAATTTAATATAGGAAAGGCCGACATCCATCATAACTTTTAATTTATTATATATTTTCGGAACATTTTGAAAAAACTCAATAGCTTCACTAACTCGCATATCTAAAACTTCACTAATATTTTTTCCTTTATATTTTATTTCTAAAGTTTCTTTATTATATCTTTTTCCTTTACAAACATCACAAGGTACATATACATCTGCTAAAAAGTGCATTTCAATTTTTTTTACTCCATCGCCCCAACAATTTTCACATCTTCCACCTTTAACATTGAAAGAAAACCGACTTTTATCATATCCACGTAATTTAGCTTCTTTGGTGCTAGCATATAAATCTCTTATATCATCAAATACTCCGACATAAGTTGCAGGATTACTTCTTGGAGTTCTCCCAATAGCATCTTGAGTAATTTGCACTACTTTATCAATGTTTTCAAGCCCCGTAACTTCTTTACATTTTCCTGGTACAACTTTACTTCGATATAATTTATTGGCTAATGTTTTATATAAAACTTCATTTATTAAAGAAGATTTCCCAGAACCAGATACACCAGTTATACATACAAATTTATTTAATGGTATATCTACTGAAACATTTTTTAAATTATTTTCTTTAGCACCCTTAATACTAATTTTTAAACCATTTCCCTTTCTTCTAGTTTTTGGAACTGCAATTTTTTCTATTCCACTTAAATATCTTCCAGTTAAGCTTTCAGGATTATGCATAACTTCTTCTGGAGTACCAGCAGCCATAACTCGGCCTCCAAACTCTCCAGCACCAGGACCAATATCTATTAAATAATCGGCTGCTAACATAGTATCAGTATCATGTTCAACAACAATTAAAGAATTACCTAAATCTCGCATTTCTTTTAATGAATTAATAAGCTTTTCATTATCTTTTTGATGTAAACCGATACTAGGTTCATCCAAAACATATAAAACACCTGATAAATGTGAACCAATTTGAGTTGCTAGTCTAATTCTTTGAGCTTCTCCACCTGATAAAGTACCAGCACTACGAGTAAGAGTTAAATAAGAAAGACCTACATTATTTAAAAACTCTAATCTAGAAATAATTTCTTTTAAAATTAAACCACTAATCTCTTTTTCTTCGTTTGTTAATTTTAATTTTTTAACAAATTCTAATAAATCACCGATTGACATGTCAGTCATATCGTAAATGTTTTTCCCATTAATGTAAACCGATAAAACGGATTTTTGTAATCTTTTACCTTTACAAACTGGGCATTCAGTTTCAACCATGAATCCTGCTAACCAATCTCTAATCCAACCACTTTTAGTTTCGATATATCTTCTTTCTAATGCTGGTATAACACCTTCATAACTACTTTTAGTATTTCTAGTATTACCATTTTTAGATACATAATTAAATTCCATTATTTCATCAGTTCCATATAATATATAGTCCAACTTTTCTCTCG
The DNA here is from genome assembly GCA_944363665.1 of uncultured Bacilli bacterium. Classification (GTDB taxonomy): domain Bacteria; phylum Bacillota_I; class Bacilli_A; order RF39; family UBA660; genus Onthocola_B. The sequence continues at coordinate 8,859 of CALVUS010000001.1, forward strand.
GTATATCTTTTAGTGGCAGATTCATGTCAATATCATAATGTTTACACACAGTTTCTATTTGTGTAAAATAAGTGGTTGAATCCATACTTATGGCAGTTATCCCACCATCGATTATTGATTTATCCCAATTGGGAATAAGTAAATCTTCACTTATTTTTAATTTAGTACCAAGTCCTTTACACTCAGGACATGCTCCGTATGGAGCATTAAATGAAAATATTCGTGGTTCTAATTCCGGCATTGAAAAATTACATTTAACACATGCATATTTTTCACTCATTAAAATTTCTTCATCATCTACTAAAATTACCACTTTTCCATCTGCTTTTTTAGTGGATGCTTCAATTGCTTCAAATATACGGCTTCTTTCCGCATCATCAACGGTAATTTTATCCATGACAATATCAATATTATCTTTTTTATTTTTTTCTAATATTATTTCATCATGTAAACTAACTATTTTTCCATTAACACGAACTTTAGAATATCCTTCTTTTCTAAGTTCATCAAATAAGTCTTTATGAGTTCCTTTTTCGCCATGGACAATAGGGGATAAAATTGTCACAGTCTTTCCTATATACTCCATAACTTTATTAGTCATCTCTTCAATACTTTGACTAGTTATAGGAATTTTATGATTCGGACAATATGGAATACCTATACGAGCAAATAATAATCGTAGATAATCATATATTTCTGTAATAGTACCTACTGTTGAACGCGGATTTTTATTCGTCGATTTTTGATCTATAGAAATAGAGGGACTTAATCCTTCAATTGAATCAACATCAGGTTTTTCATTAACTCCAATAAACTGCCGAGCATAAGCTGATAATGATTCAACATATCTTCTTTGACCTTCGGCATAAATTGTATCAAAAGCTAAACTGCTTTTACCACTTCCAGATACTCCAGTCATAACTACTAATTTATTTTTAGGAATTTCTAAATCAATATTTTTTAAATTATTTTCTCTTGCTCCCTTAATTATTATTTTATCTATATTTGCCATTGTATTCCTCCTTAAGCATTAAATATTCTATCATATTTTAAAATTAAAATACATAAATAATTTACACCAAACTATAGTTTGTGTCAATAAAATTATTTTTTTGACAAATTTATCGTAAAATAGTTATGTAGCACAAAATATCAGTTTGACAAAAAATGATAATTATGCTAAAATATAGGCGATTTAAAAGATATATTTTTGCTATGTAAAGGGGGTACTAATATGTACGAAGATGGAAGCAAAAAAATAAATTTCAATTGGGGGTCACTTGCTATTAAATTAGCAATATTAGCAGTAATTATATTTATTATTTGTTTTATAATTACCAAATTAACTGGAAACAAATCCAATAGTACTTCAACTTTAGCTATTAGTAATAACGATTACATTACTAATATTACATCAATGAAAGATGCAGCTTTTGAATACTTTACACCTTCCAAGTTACCAGAAAATATTGGTGGAACTGAACGACTAACATTGTCTGAAATGCTAAATCAAAAATTACTAATTGATTTTACAAATGATGGGGATACTTGTGATATTGACTCTAGTTATATTCAAGCTACCAAAACCGCTGATGGCAATTATGCACTGAAAATTAGTCTTGATTGTGGTGATAAATCAGATTTCATTATAACCACTATTGAAGAACAATCCTGTGTAATTGATGGAAATTGCAATGAAACTACAAATACTGATGTTGTAATAAATGATGATGAAAAAACAAATGATACCAATACTAACAATAATGACAACAACAATAGTAATAGTAGTAATAACAGCAATACAAATAGTGGCAGTAGCTCAACAACTACTACTGGCAGTTCTTCAAATACAAGTAATAAAGTAACTACTACAGTAAAAACTACTGTTAATATTAAAATAAGCTGCTCAATAAATGGTTGCACAACTAGTAAGCCAAGTGAGCCAAGTAAACCTAGTGAACCAACCGAACCTGAAGATCCGACACCTGATACACCAGAAGATCCTGATAAAGATGATACAACAAATGATGAAAAAACTAAATATTATAAATTAGTTAAATGGTCTGATTGGGAAGAAGGATATTCATCAAAAAGTAATACAGAAAATAAAAAAGAAACTGTGACAACTTATGATTATTGTGAATATACTGATAAAACCTATTACACTACTAGTTGGGTAAGTGCATCAAAAAGTTCCCAAAATTACAATTATGAAATCGAGTTACAAAATATAGATGCTAGAGATATAGTTGATAATGAAATTTCGATAACGGATAAATCTTATTTTTCAAGTTCAACTACAGATTATAAAAAATATATGGATCAAACTAATGCTCTACATATGACTGGTAATGTAAGTTCTCATAATATTAATATTTCTAGTGCATCTGCATTTAGAAATTCATCATTAACTGAAAACAATTTCAACTATGCAATAAGTAGTTTATATAAAGATGGTAATAGTTATAAAACATTAATAACAATTAATTATCGAAATAGTAATGGTGTAAGTCGTTATTATGCAAATAATATTGGCAGTTATATATACTTTGTACCACTTAAATTTACTGTAACATACGTTGATGAAGACGATTGTACTAGAGATACCTATGAAAATAGAAATGATTATAAAGGATATTATAGAACAAATAAAGATACTGAAAGCATTTGGTATCACAGAACAGCTACATATAAATGGAGCACAAATAAAAATCTAAGTGGTTGGGATTATACTGGAGAATACGAATACAGATAATAAAGCAAATCTGATAGAGATGATCATAATATCTTATCATCTCTTTTTATATGCAATAATGACGTTTTTGATTATACAACAATATATATTTAATATTTAAAACAAAAAAGTAGTTCATATAAAAGATATGAACTACTTTACTATTTAAATTTTATTTAGTCTCCAAAATTTTCGTTATAAGCATCTGTGCAAACGTCACCACCAGGACTAGAAATACATCTAGCACAAACTTCGTATTTATCACTTGTTGAAGTATCAACTAAACGAATAACAAATGATACAATTGTCGGTACAAAGAATATTGCTACAGCAGCAATACAACGCATTAATAATGATTTTGCTGCTTTAGATACTTCTTTATTATCACTCGAAATTACAGCCTTTCCTAAGTCTACCATTCCCAAAATAATCAAAATTATAGGAATTACAATTTTAAATACTAATAAAAAATATCCAACTGTTCGCCATATATTAGCAGTATCTGCGCAAAAAGTATCAACATTCCCCATAATTCTAACACTCCTCTCTTTTTCTAACTATATTTTACTCTATTACTCGTTTAAAGTCAATCTTTATTGGTAAAAATGCCTTCATTGTGACTAGTATCACATTTATCATTTGGTGAAGTAAGGCAATCAACACAATTTAAATAATCATCTTGTACTTCAGAAAAGCCACCTATAAAATTAAAAAACACATTTATTATTGTGGGAATAAAGAAAATAACTATAGCAATTATAAATTTCTTTAATAATGATGATGCAGTTTTTGACATAGCTTTAGCATCACTGTCCATTATAGCTTTAAAAAAATCTATCATTCCTAAAATTATCAAAACTAATGGCACTATAATTTTAATAATCATAATTGCATAACCTACAATTTGCCAAACCTTTGCTGTTTTGTAACAAAATTCCATATTTTACACCCCCATTATTTAAAAATACTAAATATTCCTGAGCCATTAGGATCTATTCTACTAAACCCTAAGGCAGATAAAAATGCATTAATAATTGGTTGATTATCCAATTTGTCATCCAAATACGGTAAATTGTAAAATACTTTACTTCCACTTTCTTTTTCAAATTCCGATACATCTTTTTCCGATAATATACTCCGATTTAATACAATTTTTTTGCCTTTAAGTTCTTCAAAAATCATGTTATCTTTTCTAATTAATTTATTTAATTGAATACGTCCAGGTTCTATTAGATAAATAATATCGTTACAATAATTAGTAACATCGCTATTATTTAAATCTACTAGTATAACATCACAATTAGAATTGCTAGCAATATAATCACTAAAATTCATACTGGAAATGCTATCTAAACTGGAATCATTAAAATATTCAAAATCATTTGCATCTATTTCTACTGCTTTTACTTTATACACTTTGTCCAAATGAATTTTCATCAAATATGTTAAAGTTGTTGCTCCAGCATGATCCGTAACATTTTTGATACCAATAACTTTTTGAGATATTTTACCTCTTGTTGTATCAACCGCATTTTCATTTAAAGCTGGTCTTTTGTAGCCATTAATATTATGAAAATTTGCTACATCTTTATAAGAATTTGGGTTATCTATCAAATATCTTATAACATTAATATCATTTGTAAAATTATATATCCCCATCGATATTAATTGTGAAATATACATTGGTGAATTTACAACCTCAGAATCATCTAATAACAATATTACTTTGGACATATCAAAATTAACTGACAAATTTTGCATGGTTTTTATATCTTGATAATTTTTAATAGCAGTTATATCAATAATCATTTTATTAAAATAGAAATTAGAAAACTGAGCTATTAATTCATCAACCGAAAACTCTCCATTTATACTTTTAATAATATCAATATCTAAACTAGCCAGTAAAGCTTGATATTTATTAGAAATTATTACATTCATATTATTCCTCCGATCAAATTATTGCTGCCAACAAAGGAATTAGTTCTTCCATTTACATTAAATGTTGCTATATCTCCCAAAAAAGGTAAATTAAATCTATAAAATACAATTATATCGTAATAAATATAGTCACGTGAATCACTAGGTTGACTAACTTGAGAAAAACAATAATAATATCTTGTTGCTCCATCAGCTTCTTCATAATTGCCTTCTAAGTCTATTGCTCCGTACCATTTTACGTTATCATCTTGAGGACAATTTCCCGTAGTAGTATAACTTTGACCTACTAAATAATTATTAATTATATCACTAGATTGGGAAGTTAAACCCTCATATTTTTCAATAATAGATAGCATTTCATTTTTTACACGATAAGCTTTAGAATAGTTTAAAACAAGGGTTAAAAAACATGCAAAAATTAAAATGAATAAAATCATTATTTGAAAAACCCAAGTAGAACCTGATACTTCTCGCATAATCTTATCTCCTTTTAATTTTTATATATTATTCTAGTTTCACCTTTTGTTTGAAAATTATATAGTTGTTTAATAACTGGAATATCTAATTGATAAAACACCACTATTTGAACATAAGATCCATCAACAAAATCATCAGTAGCTACTGTTCCAGCACCTAGTTCTCCTTCCAGGTAACCATCTAATTCTGAAGTAACATTAACTTTTCTTATACAAACAGATGCTTCTTGGCCAGATGTCACTGGAGATCCATTACGTTGATATCCTTGATATTCATCAGGGCAGGTTCCCGTAGTTCGATAAGATGTTTCATTGATTGTATCAATTATATCTTCACTTAAATTGCCATTATCTCCTTCATATACTCCATTATTAGCTTCAATTATATTTAAAATTTCGTTTTTTACACCAAAAGCATTTGAATTATTAATTGTTAAGCACATAATTGCTGTAAATAGCAATACAAATAATATAAATATTTGAAAAATAGTTGTAATACTTATTGATTCCTTCATTAAAACTCACTATCCTCTATAAAGACAATCAAAGCTATTATCACTAGATCTGTCTTCCTCTTCATCATCCCAACATGTGCAATACATTATTCCTTCTACTTCATGCAAACCAGGTAATCCTCTAATAGATTCTTCACTACAGTTGCAAACTGCCTTATTACATTGTGCAGTACTTGTAAAGTTAAAATCTAGCATTGGCCACAAAACACCGAAAAAAAAGGCCATCAAGACCCCAATTGATATCATAACAATTACTGCTAGATTTATTTCTCCTGTAGCCTCTTTCATAATTCTTTACCAACTATCTATTCAGAATCATCAGCTGCATCATCATATTGAATTGGATCACCTTCAGCACAGTAACATATCTTTTGATCAGTATCAACTCCGCCAGATCCTTGTGTTGAATCTAATTTTCCACCAGGACACATATTAGAACATGTACTTCTTGCCAAACTAGTTTGAATACCAGGCCAAACTACAGCATAGAAGAATGCTCCTACAGCAACTATCGCAACGACAGTAACAACAGTCATATTTAATTCACCAGTCGCTTCTTTCATATTAAATAAATTCCTCCTTTTACCATATTTTTATTATAACTTATTTTTAAGTAAATATCAATTTTTTTTATTATGTAATGTCAACTAAACATTCATCATTTGAACAACTGCAAGGATTAGCAAAACCATCAGTCCAGCTCCTGTAGCAATTAACATGCTCATAGTTTTGCCTTCCATCTTCTCCAAGCGATTTTTATAACGTGTCTCTCTAGCTTTTTGTTGCAAACTAGATATAGATCTTGAAAACATTAAAATTTGTTCTTGTTTACGTTCTTGACGACCTAAACTTAAACGATATAAAAGTCGCATCATTCTCATTGAATCACGAACAGGATATTTACGAGCAAATTCCATATAAGGTTCAATTGTATCATCACCAGCATTTATAGCATCAATCATTTCTTGTAACCCATCTTTAAATATTTCCGGAGCATCTGCCATTGATTTACCAATTGCAACTGGAACAGTATAATGTTGAATAAGAATTTCTAAATTCTTTAAATAATGCGGTAACATAGCATCTATTTGATGCATATGACGTGTATAGAATTTTTTAATATCACTATAAGGTTGCTTAAATATAAATATTCCCACAACAGCAATAATTAGTAACTTTACAGCATTTAAGTCTTGAATCATGTATAAAAATAATAACACCATAACAATCAATGCATTTTTAATTCTTTTATTAAATAATACATCAGGATTCATAGCTGTACCATATTTAGCTCGAACATAAAAATCCCAATCACTTTCTTTAAGCCTTAAAAATAGCATTTGATTATCGCTAATCATTTGATTAATATTAATTTGTCCTGAAACTGTCATAATAAGAAAAACAATTACCGCTATAATAATAATTTCTACTTGCATTATTCCACCCCTACATCTTCATTATAATACTTTTCTCCAGAAAGAAGGAAAAAAGAATTGATAAGAACAACTGCATGTAGTATTAACTGAACGTACCAAATTTCGATAAGTTCAATATAGTTTTCTTCACCTAACATATATCGTAAAACAACAACTAATAAATATAATGTTAAACCAAATTTGATAAAACGGCCATGAAAATTTTTACGATCCATTTGGTCACGATAAACACCTTCAACAAGAGCATCGATATCCATTGACATATTTTCTAAAGCTTGTCCTGAATCACGAGCACCTTCTTTAGTTATTTGTAAAAATAATTGATGCATATTTTTGACCATATAATATGGGTACTTATTATTAAAATATTGAATAGATTCATCTATCGTTCCATTTTGATAAGACATTTCAATCATTTTTTTGACATCTTCTAAAACTGGATTTTCTAAAATACCCGAATCTCTTACTCCTTCTAAAGCTTTTACAAAACTTTGAGTAGTATTAAATTCCATTATAACATTGGTTGTATAGGTTTGAATTTGTTCAAATAAAAATTCACTATAAATTCTTTGGCAACGTAAATATGCTAAATATGGAATAAAAGAAATAGCAACAATTGCATATATAGCAGCTATAATGATACTGTAAAAATAAAAGTATCCTATTAAAACTGCAAAACCACCAAATAATAATACTTGTGTTATATATTGCCTAGTGGTATATTCTTGACCTAATTCAATAGCTTTTTCGCGAACCATTTTGAATGAATAAGGAGCATATTTATCATATATTTTGGTTGCATTTCCCGCTACAAACTTATAAACGTTTTCACCAGGATTACGACGATAAATTAAAACAAAAGCCGCTATAAGCAATAATATTACTAATTCTAAAAGTGTTCCCATATTTACTCCTTTCTTATAAACTTTCTATTCCCATAACCTCTGTATTATTGGCAATACTATTTTCTTCTTTAACAAAGTAATTAGGATCCATATCTACTCCTTGAACACCTAAATAAGCAATTAAATACTTACTAGGATTATTAAAAGAAAATTTGCCATCTAAGCTTTTTTTAAATAAAATATTTGATTTTGCTTCATTATTATCATCAACATAAAATTCTACTACTTCTATTATTTCTCTTTGGAATCTTCCTAATTCTTTACTCATATAGCCTTTAACATGAATACCAATCTGAACATAACGATGAATAGATTTTAAAAATTGATCTATATCTTGACTACTTTCTAACAAACTATACATCCGCATTGGAATATTTAAAGCTCTATCTGAGTGAATAGTAGAAATAATATTATGCCCAGAGGAAATAGAGTTACGAACAGCAGTAACTGCCTCTGCAGAACGAACTTCTGATAACAATATCCATCTTGGATTTTGCCGCATACAAGTAACTAAAACATCAGAATATGAAGCAATATTATTAGTTTTCATAGCAACTATATCACGATGGGGAAAAATTTTATCCAAATGTAATTCTAGTGTATCTTCAATGGTAATTATTTTTTCATTTTCTTTAGTATGACTGGCTAAATATTTAACTAGTTCTGTTTTCCCACTCCCAGTTTCACCACTAACAATTATATTGCAGTGTCCTTCTACACAAGTCATTAAAAAATCATGAAGATTTTCAGTAACATATTGTTCATTTAACAACTTTTCTTTATTTAGACGGATTTTGGCAGGCGTCTTTCTTATTAAGCAAGCAATTCCATTTGTAGCAATTGAATCATGAACAAAATTAAGACGTAATTCTGCAGATTCGGCATCCAAAAAAGGATGAGCCATATTAAAAGTTTTACCCATAACATTTGAACATTGAAAAGCTAATTTTTCCATTAATGCATTATTTATTTCTGGTCTTTCAACACGATAAACACCCTTATTAAGAGTTTTTAGCCAAACTTGACCACCATTAGAATATGAAACGTCAGTTATATTATCTTCTTCTAAAAACTCTTTTAAAGGTCCAAAATCTATTTGTGAAAATATTGCATCATTCACACTTGTCACCTCTTTTTAATTATTAATATCTAATACCATACTATCAATTAATTGATTTAATGCTAAATTAGAGTAAGCAGTTTCAGCACCTTCAATTGTATATAATTTATTCCTTGGAACTGGATATAAATCCCAATTTAAATATTCAATCCAACTTAGATACTCAAACATTTCGGTTGGTACTGCAAAAGATAACCATGCAGGTGTTCTTACTTCATTGCCGTCAAATACATTTTGACCATTAGAATCTTTTACAGAAACCACATCTATACTAGTAATAAATTCATCATAAACAATTTGACCGTCAAGACTTGCTCTTAACCATAAATCTATTTTATCTCCTGGATATATTGAATTTGCATAAGTACTAGTATTATCAACCTTTAACCAATATAAAGTATACCCATTTGGTAAGTCTTCTTGTTCTCTTTCTTTTAAATCTTCTCGATCTACTACTTGACTAGTATAAAACATAGCACCTTCCTTAATCGATGTTTCATTCTTGACATATCTACCAACTAATTGCGATGTAGAAGTAATAACACTAGCATTTTTTAAAAATTCACTATTTACTTCTACAAATTCAAAATCTTCTGAAGTAATTTCCTCTGTAGCTGTTATATCTCGAGTAGCAACTGGTACTCGTTGTGGATTTACAGCATTACTTACTGTCATATTATAGAAAAACCATAGCACTATTACTCCTGCTAGAACTGCTAAAATTGTCACTGTATTACGATTTAATAAAAATTTTCGCAAATTATTAATAATATTTCCCATTTTTATCCTCCGTTTGAGTAATCAGCACCCATATCCATAGTTTTATCTTTAATTATCTGTAAAAGTTGCTCATTAGATATTTCCGTTGCCCCACTTTCAGTATTATACAATTTATTTCTTGGGACTGGAGTTATACTAATGTCTGATATAAATTCTGCAATTTTTAAATAACGGTACATATCAGTAGGAACCGCAAATAACAACCAAGCAGGTGTTCTTCCACTTGTTACATCAAATACATTTTGGCCAGAAGAATCTCTTACTGCCAATACTTCAATTCCCGAAATAAATTCACTAAAAACTAGTAAACCGTTTTGTCTAGTTTGCATCCATAAATCTATTTTATCTCCTGGATATATTGAATTTGCATAAGTACTTACATTATTAACTTGCAATTGATAAATAGTATATCCATCTGGAATTTCATCAAATATCGAATTTGGCAACTCTTCCTTTTCAACTACTTGAGTTGTATAAAACATACCACCTTCAGGAATGGATGTACCTGTACTAACATATTTACCAACTAAATCATTGACATTTGTTATAACATCAGCATCACTTAAAAAACGATTGCTAATTTCTACCATTTCTATATCATCTTGAGTAATTTCCGAAGTTGCAGATAAATCTTTATTTGCCACCGGAACTCGTCTTGGATTAACGGCATTGTTAACTCGATATGTATAAAAACCAAACAATACCGCTACTCCAACAACAAATCCTAAAATAGTTACTGTTGTCTTATTGGTAAAAAATCTTTTAAAAGTTCCTATTAGACCTCCCATTTTATTCCTCCATTTTTATTAAAGTGCATTACCTTCAATTATTGCATCAATTCTTTCTACCATATCAAACGATTCTGGATCTCCAACAACATTAAAGGTATTTGATTTACTTTTAACCTCAACACTGACCTTTGGTGGCGCTTCATAAACCCCATAAAAACTTACAGTATATGTTGTAGATAAAGAAGCAGTTTCAGCAAATCTTCTCAAAAAGCTTTCATAAAATTTTTCTTTATTAATTTTAATTTCGCCATAACTTCGATAATAAGAATAATCTACCGCATCTACTAAAGCTGCTTCTGTTATTTCTTTTATCAAATAATAATCTTGAGTACTAGAAGTAGTTAAGTTTTGTACTAATAACATTATAACTACCACAAATATTCCGAGTAATATTAGCCAGTATCCCCAAAATGCATTTTTCATTACTTATTCACCCCTACTTCCATGATGGACCACCAATAACTGTTAGAGCACCAGAATTTTCTTGTAAAGTTGGCATTTCCCATGTACTCCATAATGTCCAATATCCATCAGCATTAGCAGCATCATTGTCATCAGATCTACTACCAACTGGAGTTCTATTATATACAGTAATATCATCACCATAATCAGCAATTAACTCATCAATTACTTCACTATAACAGTATATATCAGGAACTACTGTACCATCTTCCAAAGTAGCATCATAACATGTTAACGTATCATTAGCATAGCCACCAGAGCCTTCAGCAGAAGCATTAATGCTTTTCAATTCATTAATTAAATCAGATGTAAGTCTAACGCTAAATGCTAAAGATGAATCATCACCAGTTTTATCATAAATCATTTCATTTTCAGTTTCTATTTCATCGATCGTAGCCTCAGCTTTATCAACTAAAAGTTGTAATGGAGCCATACTAGTAGTAATATTCCAATTTGTCCAATCTTCAGCAGTTGTCCAGTTATATCCAGGTTGTCTATCTACAGAATTGACATCTGTTGATATGATTGGTTTTACATTAATGTCTAATTCATCTAAATTAAATATGCAGTTTACACAATCAAACACACATTCTGGACAGTCAACCCATTCACAGCCATCTTCATCACATTCAAAATCACAATTTGGACATTCAGGGGAACGACAATCACTTTCATAATAACATAAATAATTACCATCAAAAGTTTCTTCGTCAATACCTTTAGCATATGCAACACTTTCGTCATTTATTTCGATTTCAGTAGTTCCATCTGGATTAACGTCTAATCTTACAACATCTATTAATCTACCTAATTCACCATCATCATAAAATTCACCAAGGTCTTCAATTAATAATTGATATATTCCTCCACCAACAACACTAGTAGATACTGGCAATACATTTTCTAAAGCTTCCAATTGCAATTTATCGCCAGCATAATCATTTACAATCGTTATTTTGCCATTAGCAGCTATTTGATAAAACACAGTTGGAGTTTCATAGCTTTGAGCTTTTTTAACAGTTTTTCTAATAAATCTTGCTTGAGAAATATCTCTAGAATCGGTTTCACAGCCATCACCAGCAAAACAAACAACATAATCACGATTTTCATAAGCACCAGATACATTAGATGCATAATTCCATTCATCTATATCTTGAATATCTTGAGTAATATTTCCAGCTTCTGTTGGATCGTCACTATCTGTTTCACCAGTCATATCAAATACATCACTAGCGCCTTCACAAACATATTTATCATCCGCAGTTTCATAACAAACTTCAATTTCACTTTCATATTCAAATTCATCTTCAATAGGAATTAAATAATCAGCATCAGTTATAGATGATTGTTTTAACAAATCATAATATGTTGTGAACATTGGTTCATCTTCACCACGGAATTCATTATAGAAATATTTAATTTTTTGATTAAATTGATATACATTTTCCCACATTCCAGTACATGCATTTAAATCTGTAATCAATTTTTGATAATCTTCATAAGCTTCCTCTAAATCTTCTTCTGCTTGATCACGTTTTTCTTGCCAATCTTCTAACCAGTCATCATATTTCTCATTCGCTGATTCATCTATTCCGCCGCAACAATGCTTTGTACATCCTCCTTCAGGTGATACATCACAGCAATAATGATTATGACTATCCGTAAATGATGTTCCTGAATCATCTATATTTTCTGAAGAAAAATATCCATTTTCATTAACAAATGAAAATTCATAACTTAAATAATCATCCCACTCAATTTCTATAGTGTCTCGTTTAGTACCGTAACCGCATTCCCCTTCTATTGTATTTTCAATCCAACTTTCTACTCTAGCATTTGCAGCATTCCATCTATTCATGGCATCTACCATTCTACTTTGAGCACTTTCAATTTCATCAAGATATTTTTCTATATCTATTCCCATATCATCTACTGTACCTGCTGTATAACAATCTTTTTTACCTTCAACTCGTGCTGTTAATTTGAAATTTGTACCACAGTTTACATCAGAAATAATTGGATCTAATGTAATTCCGCCTAAAGCTTCTTCATTATCTGTCCAACTAATATAATCTTCTTTACAGTAAACTGAACAAAATTCATTGTCTGAATTTACACCACCATTTTCTTCAGAAAGTAAATAACTATTTTGAGCTTCATCAGTATTATTTAATATACATTTTTTGATTTCTTCTGAAGTATAAACATTGGCAACAGCATCTTCTTCATCATCACTACAAACCGGAACTTCTATAACAGTTTCACAAATTTCGCTTTGTTCTGCACATGTAATTCTGCCACTAACTTCACCAGTTTGAGCTCCACCTTCTTCATCAGCTTTAGCTACCACGAAAAATCTTTGAGTATTTGTTGTACTAGGTCTTAATAAAGCACCGTAATATTCAACACTTGTATCATGATAATCATAGCTTAAAGTAAAATCTGCTGCTGTACATTCTTCAATAGTCAAATCTTTAGAAACTAAAATACGAATTCTAATTATTCCACTTCTTTTATCTTGAGTACCAGTCAAAGATCCAGTTGGCAAAGCCTTAGAAATATCTGTACTAGCATCCAATGTAGCCCAGTCAGTAGTTTCGGTAGAATATTCAATGGATTCAATTGTAATTCCATTAGCATTACATTGTGGACAATCCAATTGAACATTATTTATATATCCATCTTCAGCAGCAATATTGTTGACTTCCATATTGATATAAACATATTCAGTTGCTGTAGTTTCATTTTGTTCTACAGATTCTGTATCGCCAACTCTCGCATCAATAGAAAAAGCTAAATTTTTGTTTCTATAATAATCTGATGCTGCTTCAACTCCTAATCTAAACAATTTTTGAGCAGCATAGATAACGTTATAAGAAGTACTTCCTTCTGCTCCATAAATCATAACAATATTAGGATCATACCAGCTACCATACTTTCCAGCGATATATCTTTGGATGCATGCTTGATCATTTGTCGTACAGCTATTTAATCCAGGAACTATTTCTGTAGCTCCCATGCCACTATAAATTGTTGCCCAATGAACACCTAGATTTATTAAAGATGATCCTTTTGCTCGATATGCGGCAGATAATGTTGCATTACCACCCCAACCATAAAGTCCCATTGTAAATGCCCGTTGAGCTATACTTGTAGCTAAATAAAGGTCATTGCCACTAACAACAGTTCCGTTATCTAAAGTTAAACTAGAATTAAATTGATTATATCCATTTGCTAAAATAGCTAATATCCCATGATCATATGAATTTACTTCATCATGTTGGCTATCTGCTCCTAAAATACGATCTATTGTATATGAGCCTCCACCTTGAAGATGTGGATCTTCACAGTATGTTACATAATCTTTACCATTTACACTACTATGATATTTTATTTCACCATTATAAGTATAATTCCCATATCTAAGACCATCAGCTGTTACAGTCCCATCTTTTACAATAGAAAAGCTAGCACCTTCACTAAAATCAATAGCTTTAACTTCATTAAAGCCTACAATAAACATTAAACCTAATATTAATAATTTTACACTTTTTTTCATATTTCACTACTCCTACGTCTTTTTATAATTACAACCACTACTATCCCCACTATTACAACTAAACTAATTCCTCCTACTATAAAAGGAACTTTATGTTCAGATATAAATTTTCCTATAGACTCCAACCAAGATAAATCTTCTTCATCATTAGCATCACCGTTTTGGATTCTATCTACCTCAGCAGTAACATTATCAATAAAATCTGCAAAATCTATATCACCAAATGTAACATATTCTTGACATAAATAATAATCAGATGCCACTTCACACATACCATAAGTTGAATAACTATTATATCTTGGCAATGTCAAAGTCATTGTCCTTATAGTGTCATCTTGACATCCATTATTGCCAGTTGATTTGACAGTTATTGTCAATCTTGCAACTTCGGACACGTCATTCCATTCAATAGCCAATGTGCCATTATTAGTATCTGAAAAATTATATCTTGTTACATCGCTAGATTTATCACTACTTACTTCGATATAAAGATTTTCAGTTAAATTTAAAATGTTAATTTGCAAATAATCTGTCTTTGGAACCCAAGTTTCTTCTTCTTCGGTTCCTAAAATAGAATCTGGAGGCCCATATAAATTAGGATCTAATTCTTTTTCTTTAATTTCATAATTTGCTCTTATCTCACTAGCTTCATTATTTAAAGTTGCCCTTTGGGTATAATCACAAGTACCAACCGCCTTTGCTGTACCAATAAACATTCCAAAAACAGCTAGTGATAAAAATATATATTTCAATCTATACATTTTGCCACCTACCTATGATTTAGTTTAACATAAATGCATTTAATTTTCAATGGTATTTATTAATTTATTCAAAGCAAAAAAATCTTTTATTACCATATCTTTTCTAATAGACAATTTAAACTTCAAAATAAAAGGATTGCCTCCTGTAAATCACGAGTTACAATCCTCTAATTAAAAATTAATAATATACTTGGCTAAATTATTATGTCTACTTTAAACTTCAAGCCAATTACCGGTACCTGCAGCATCCGCTAGTAATTCACCACTTTGTCCTAAGCCAGATGATGAAGATGTACAGAATGGAATAACTGTCTTACCACTAAAGTCATTAGCTTCAACAAATGTATTTACTGGCCAAGCAGCAATACCCCACCATATTGGGTAACCAATAATTATAGTATCATAATCATCCCAATTAGGTACTTCTGTTGAGAGTAATTCAACATCACGTAATGATTCATCTTCATGTTCACGAGAAACTCGAGAGTCATCATCTGTCCAATCTAAATCATCAGATGTATATTCATCTACAGGCACTATTTCAAAAATATCTGCTTCAATATTGTTAGCAATTTGCTCTGCAACAGCCTCTGTATGTCCTTGAGCTGAGAAATAAACAACTAAAGTTCTTTCACCAGAAACATTTACATTTTCATTACTATTGCTATTATTATTATTTTCATTATTATCTTTATTATTTAAGAAAAGAATTAAAACTATTCCAACAATAATTACCACTAATACAATTAATACAACAGCTATTTTTTTATTCACTTATTTTTTCCTCCTTTCTTTGAACTTGACAATAGTTCAATTGTTTTTTACAATTTAAATATACATGACGGGTGTTACTCCCGGTCAACTATTTTTTAAAGGAGATGTTAAATTTGCCATATACAATGAAAGAAACTTGTAAAAAAACTGGTTTAAATTATGACACTTTAAAATTTTACTGTAATGAAGGACTAGTTCCAAACGTCAAAAGAGACAAACATAACTATCGCATTTTTGATGACAATAATATTGCTTGGATAAAAAGTTTATCTTGTTTAAAAAACTGCAACATGAGTATTGGAGAAATGAAAAAATATTTAAATCTTTGTCTTGATGGCGAACAAACCATTCCTGAAAGACAAGTAATACTAGATATTAAACTAAAAGAATTAGAAAATAGAATGCAAGAAATTCAAAAAAGTATTGATTATATCCATTGGAAACAAGGATTTTACAATGATGTGTTAAACGGTAAAACTAAGTATTATAGTAATCTTATAAGCATCAAAAATGATGACTAACAAGCACCATCATTTTCGATCAATAATTATTAAAGGAATATACACTTCATCATCACTATATCCGGCATGATGTGAATAAAGCATTGAACTATCATGAGTAACTAAAGCTTTGTTCGAGTCCTCTGCAATTGCTATGAAATCCCCAATAGCACTTTCAAATAATGGATTTTCTTCACCATCCCCAAATAACTTACTAGCAATTACTTCATCCTTAGTATACAACCTGAAGTACTCTCCAAATAATTTTTTAAATAATTTAGCAAACTCATCATGCATTCCAGTCTTTACTTTAAATGAAACTGCTCTTTCTTCTAGAGATGGAACTCTTTCTAGCATAGCCATTAAGTCGGGATAATCATCAAGTAATATATTATCAACAACAATATGCCCATGGTCAGCTACTACAAAAACTAATGTATCATTAAGATTCTTACAAAACTTTTCAACTTTATCATTACGTTCTTTAATTAACTTTCTTACTTCATTACTATCTGGTCCAAAATCATGCATCGTATAATCCGGTTCATCATTATATGCATAGATATACTTTTTCCCATCATTAGCACATTCTCTAGCAATAATATTAAACATTTCATCTAAATTTTTATAAGCAGTATCCCCAAAAGGAAACAATGAAACTCCACTATATTCACCATTATCATTAATTTCTTCCGTAATATCTTTATAATTAAAGTATTTCTTTTTTACACTATCAAAACCACTATTATATTCCCCATCATCTTTATTAGTTCCAAAAAACATTTTTATTGTTTTATCAAGTGGTTCAATATATGTATACCACCCCAAATATCCGTGTTCTACCGGATTAAGTCCTGTTCTCATTGAAATTGTTGCTGCCGTAGTTGTTGCTGGAAAAACAGTTGTTATTTCCCTAGCCATATGCTTAACTAAAAATGCATCCTTATCTAAATTTCTTTTAAGTATTTTAGAACCCATTCCATCAAATAAAATTACTACTACATTTTTAGGTTTCTTTTCACTCAACAACTTATCAACATAATCTAATGTATTATGTTGATATTCTAGCCCAAAATATTTTCTAATTGAACAAGCTAAATTTGTAATACATTCATTATAGTTATTTTTTACAATCATTATAAATCTTCCTCACTTAATAATGGTATTATATCAATGCCAGGCTCTTCATATGGATGAACCTCTCTTATTACTTCAATTATTCCTTTGGCATCTTCAATATTACATTGTACTTCTAATTTTTCTTCATTAACATATTCCACATTTCCCACATTACCTAAAAATGGATTAGCATCTTTATTAGGTTTAAATGTTCCAATAATTTTTGAAGAATTTGAACAATGAGTATAATTACCAATTATTCCTGCACCAGCATCAAGAATAGCATTTCTAACAACATCTAAATAATCTTCTGGAATATTTACAACAATCTTTACTTTATTTATATTTATATGCATAATTACCTCACTTATCTAAAGTGTACCATATATTTTTCCACTTAAAAAGCATTAAAAGCAAAATCTTTTAATGCCTATAAATTATTTATCTCTTCTTTCGTAAACCATTTTATCAAACCATTCAACCATGTTAGGATCTTGATGGTTAAAGAATAATGAATCACTCGTATCAAGTGCTTTTATTGCATCCATGTCTTCACTTGATAATTCAAAATCAAATACATTGAAGTTTTCTTCCATTCTTTCAATATGTGTTGATTTACAAGCAATAATTACTCCTCTTTGAATTAACCAACGAAGTATTACTTGAGCAGCACTCTTATTATATTTCTTACCAATTTCCACTAAAGTCGGATTACTAAACATATTGTTTTTACCTTCACCAAATGGTGCCCATGCTTCAATATGTACCCCATATTTTTCCATATTTTCTTGGGCCTTAAATTGAGCATTTAGGGGATTTGTTTCCACTTGATTAACGGCAGGTACAACTTTTCTACCAAATAAACACATATCAGTAAGTCTATCTGGATAAAAATTACTTACTCCAATTGCTCTAATTTTTCCTTCCTCATATAAATCTTCTAGTGCTCTATATGCTCCATAATAATTACTAAATGGTTGATGTAATAAAACTAAATCGATATAATCAGTTTTAAGTTTTTTTAGCGATTCTTCAACAGATGCCTTACATTTTTCATAACCATAATTATCAATCCATACTTTCGTAGTTATAAAAAATTCTTCTCTTGGTATACTACTTTCTTTAATAGCATCCCCAACTTCTGCTTCATTAAAATAACTTTGTGCTGTATCAATTGCTCTAAAGCCTACGTTTATTGCATCCATTACACATTTTTTAGTATCACTCGCAGGTATTTGATAAACACCAAAACCAAGTATTGGCATTTCTACCCCATTATTTAATTTTACATATTCCATAAACATTCTCCTTCCATACTATTTTTTTCTAGTACAATTTAAATATACCACTTAGGAGTTACTCCCGGCCAATACCTTTTTTTTAAAAAACAAGCAATCTTTATATTTCAATAATTAAATATATTTAATTAAAACTCTTTTTTTAAATAAATCCTTTTAGAAACAAAATAAGATATTACTAATAAGATTATAGATAATAAAGGTAATAATAAATAATAATATTTGTTAAAAAATTCAACAAAACCGCTTGCATTTTCTAAATCGATACCTGTAAAAATGAAACCAAGCAATGCGACAATAACAAACACACCTACAAATACTCCAATACGTCCCTTTTCAACTCCAAATTTAAATATTAAAGGAAACATCAATGATTCAAATAATACAATAGCAAACACACATCCTAGTATCATTCCAAACATTTCTGAATAGTTAATATTTTGTTCAAAAAATCCCATAATCACTGCGATAACAACAGTTACCAAAAGTGCAATCAACCATAAAATTATACTAGCAACATATTTGGATTTAACTATATTTTTTCTTAAAACTGGCAAAGTTATGGCATAAGCTTCCCACTTGTTATACTCATCATAACTAAATGTTGTCATAAATACCATCATTGAAACAAATACTGGTACAATTACTATAACGTTATTTTCTTGCAAAGCAATGATTACAAATACTACTAAAAATAATAATACATTTCTAAGATTTCCTTTAATCATGAGTAAATCTTTTTTTACTAAACCTAACATGTTTTTTCCCCCTTTATCATAATTACCATCAATTCTTCTAAAGTTATTTTATCTACTACCATATTTTTATATTTTTTACCTACCTTTTCTTTATCACTTACTAATATTTCATAATTGTATTTATTCTTTTTATAAGTAATACAATCATTTTTATCTATTTTATTAAATTCTTCTTCACTGCATTTAAGTATGCCATAATTATCCAAAATATCATCCTTAGATTTATTTAATAATACTTTACCATTATCAATAAAAACAATTTCATCAGCAATATGTTCCAAATCACTAGTTATATGAGTTGAAAATAAAATAGTATGTTCCTCATCTTCAATAAATTTTAAAAATATATCTAAAACTTCATTTCTAACTACAGGATCAAGTCCACTCGTTGGTTCATCAAGTATCAATAACTTAGGTTTATGAGCTAAAGCTGTAGCAATTTCTAACTTCTTTTTCATTCCTTTTGATAACTTTTTAATACTACTTGTAATAGGTATATTAAATTTTTCCAAATAATCATAATATAGTTTACTATCCCAAGTTTTATAAATACTTTGCATTATTGAATTAATATCTTTGGCATTTAATACTTCTGGAAAAAAAGAATTATCTAAAACTACACCAATATCTTCTTTTATATTTATTTCTTTATTCTTAAGATTTTTGCCAAATATTTTAATTTCACCCTTATTAATTATTAAAATATCTAATATAGATTTAATTAAAGTTGTCTTGCCTGCACCATTTTCACCAATTAAACCGATAATTTCCCCAGCTGGAATATCTAAAGAAAGTTCTCCTAATTGAAAGTTATCATCATATCTTTTAACTAAATTTTTTATTTCTACTACCTTATTCATTGTTATCATCTCCATAAAATATATCAATTAATTCTTTAAGATCTTCTTTTTTTATTTTAAATTGTTTAGCTATATCTACTACATCTTCAATATGTCTTTCAATATCTTTATTTGCTTGTTCTTTCGCAAGCTCAGTATTTTTCGGAGCTACAAAAGTCCCTTTCCCTTGCCTAGATATTATGTAACCTTCACTTTCTAGCTCATCGTATGCTTTTTTTATTGTCATTACACTTATTTTAATATCCTGCGCTAAATTTCTAATCGAAGGTAAAGCTTCATCTTCTTTTAATTCTCCATTCATTATCTGCTCAATCATAGCTTTTTTTATTTGCTCATAAATAGGTACCGAACTACTATTACTGATAATTAACTTCATATTGCCTCCTTGTTATACAGTATATAACACTATATGACAGTTGTCAATAAATATTAAAAAAAGAAGATCATTTTCTAATCTCCTTATAAATTCTTTGTAATCTTTCTTTTACTTCATTATTAGCAAATATATATGGTATTGAACCAATATTACACTCTAGTAAATCATTTATATCTAAATTAGTTTCATTTAATATTTTTTCATATTCTTTATTTATATCTATATTAGATACTGTATCATTATCTGTACTAATATTTATTTTTACCCCATCTTTATATAATTTTTCTATTGGATGTTTACCGCTTATTGCTTCTGTTTGATAATTACTAGTTACACATACTTCTAGTAGTATCTCTTCATCAATTATTCTTTTTTCTGTGGCATTATCATCAATACATCTAATTCCATGCCCTATTCTTTTAGTACCAACATCTAAAGCAGCATTAATACTATCAACACTTGCTGCCTCACCAGCATGAATTGTGTAAGGAATACCTTCACTTTTAGCATATTTAAATAAACTAGCATAATCCCTTGTTGGATATATAGCTTCTGCACCAGCTAAATCTATGCCAACAACTCCTTTACCCAAATACTTTTTAGCAATATTTATAATATTTAAATTATCTTCTTTTGTATCTCCGCGCATCATACAAAGGATAATTCCACCCATAATGCCCATTTCAAGATTTGCTTTATTAAACCCATTAATAACAGATATTACCACATCATCCAAATTTAAATTATTATCTAAATGTTTATTCGGAGCAAATCTGACTTCTGCATATATAACATTTAGTTTGGCAAGTTTCATAAAAAGATTATAGCTAGTTTGTTCCAATCTTCTACAAGTTTGTAGTAACTTACAAGATAAATTAAATTTTTCTAAATAGTCATTTAAACTTTTAACATTTTCATCAACTTGTAGTTCTTTAAGCAGATCTTTTTTAGTATAATTGATACCATCTTCCAAAGCCCATTTGAAAGCATCATTTATATCTATTGAACCATCCAAATGTAAATGCAAAACTATTTTGGGGATATCTTCTACAGTCATTATTTTTCACCAATATCATTTTATCATAATTTTATAGGTTATTCTATTTTAAATTTATGTGCTAGATAAACGATATTATCGGAAATCTACGCTAATATTGTGTACATTTACATTTTTTTGTTTTTGCTTTTTAAATAAATGAATATTTCATTATTTATCTCTTTATAATCATAAACAATATAATTATTGTTATCAAAAAGCACTGTGTTTATACTTTTTCTATATATTTCGCTACTATCAGCCTCGCATTATATTCAATATCATAACATATTTATTTAATACAAAAACAGGGTTCAAATAACCCTGCCTTTACATCCATTATACTTAAACTTTCGGAAGAACCGTTATTCAGACTTAAGTTAAACTAATCTTATTGAAATCTATTTATTTAAACAATGTTCATATGTTTTTCTTTCTTTAGTTCTTATTATTCCTAATACAATCATAAATAATAAAAATATTGTAATTATTATAAAAGGAATTAAAAAAATTAAAAACATAAATTATCCCTCCATATAAATTATAACAAAAAAACCTAAAAAAAATACTATAATAAATATTTATTGTGAAAAATGAATTTACATTTTATAATATTTTTGGTGATAAAATGTTAGTCAATCATGAATTAAAACCAATTTATGATAAAAATTCTCAAATATTAATCCTTGGAAGTATGCCAAGTGTTAAATCTAGAGAAGAAAAATTTTATTATGCTAATAAAAATAATCGTTTTTGGGAAATATTTGAAATATTATTCAATGTTCAATTTAAAAATAATTATCATAAACAACAATTTCTACTTGAAAATCATATAGCTTTATGGGATGTTTTTAAAACATGTGAAATAAATGGATCAAGCGATGCATCCATAAAAAACTATGAATTAAATGATATCGATATGATTATAAATGCCTCAAATATTCAAGTTATTTTTTGCACGGGTAAAACTGCATATCAAAGTTTGCTTAAAAATTATAAAACGATTTTGCCTATATTTTATTTGCCCAGTACATCTAGTGCCAATGCCGCATATAAATTAGGGGATTTAACAAGGGAATATCAAATAATCAAAAAGTATTTATACTAAAGTGTTATTTATTTTTTTAGAATAATATTCATCTAATGTCATATTTGTTTTATATAATTTTTCAGCTAGTTTTAAACCAACAAATCTAAAATGCCATGGTTCATATTGAAATCCTGTTATATTTTCTTTATCTTTAGGGTATCTAAGTATAAAACCATATTTATATGAATTATTAGCTAACCAAATAGCTTCTTTATCTTCACCTTTTACATTATCATCATAAACACCATTATGATAGTAAGCAATATCAATTGCTAAGCCCGTTTGATGCTCACTAGAGCCAGGAAGTGCTATCAAAGTATAAGCTTCAGCTCCTTTTTCTTTAATTAAATTATCTAATAACACTTGTTGATAATTATAAGATCTATATCCACTATCAATGATAAATTCAACACCATCCCTTTTAGCATCATTTATCATCAGTTGAATATAGGGATAAATATCTGCTCTTACCATAGGTTTTAAATTAGGATCCTTATATTTGTGAAAATTATTTTCATTTTGATCCGTAACAACTAAATTTTTAGGACAATAATTACGTGGTAATAAATTTTTTTTATTAACTAAAATATCTATTGGTAATTCATTCATAAATTAAACTCCCCATTTTTAAATATTAGCATTTTACCATTTTTAGTTTCAGCAACAATATTTAAATCATCAGTCCCAATCATAAAATCAACATGGTTATTGGAGTGATTTAGACCTTTTTTTCTTCGCATCTCAACATTTTCATCTTCAGCTCCTTTTAAACATTCTGGAAATGCATCACCCAGTGCTATATGACAAGAAGCATTTTCATCTAAACAAGTTTCGCCATAAATGAAATTAGTTTGGGCTATCGCCGTATTCTTATCAACTAATGCACATTCTCCTAAGAAACATGAGTATTCATCACTTTCAATAATACCTTTTAATATTTCTTTACCTACTTCTGCATCATAATCTACTACTTTACCATTTTTAAATTTAACCCAAAATTTATCGACAAGTGCTCCCCCATACATAAGAGGTTTTGATGCATAAACTACTCCCTCTGTTAATCTATAATCTGGTGAAGTAAATGCTTCATAAGTTGGCATATTAACTATGACATCACTACCATCATATCCCGCACATTGCCATAAGGCATCCGGAGAAAGTCCAATAACCAAATCAGTTCCTAAAGAATTTGTATAATGCATTTTTGTAATTTGCAATTCGTTCAATTTACTTACTAACATTCTTTGTCTATCCAAAAATTTGTTCCACTCTTCTATCGGATTTTCCCTATCGACCATTGTACAATGACACATCAATTTAAAGTATTCATTATAAGCATCATCTTCGCTTAAATCTGGAAACTTTTCCTTTGCCCATATCTTATTGGGAATAACTGCAATACACCAGGAAATTTCATTTTTTAATTGTTTTTCTTTATAAATTGGTTTACTTGTCCTTGTTTTAAGAGAAGCTGCAGTCATATTTTCTGATGGAATATCTGCAAAATAGCCAGGAAATTCTGTTGACAACATCAAGAATGCTGCATCCTTCTTAGCATATTCATCCCAAATAGCATCATCAAAGTAATCATCATTATTTATTTCTTCAACACTTTGAAGTAATTTTTGATGTCTTTCTTCTTTATCATTTCTATCCAAATAAATATCTTCTATTCCTCTTGATTTTGCTTTATTGACTAGTTTTTCTACAAAAGCATCATTATCACTATAATAATTAATAAACAAAGAATTACTCTTTTTAAAACACAAACATCTATCGATTAATAAATCGACATATTTATTTTCTAATTCTTCAATCATTTCTTCACCCTAATAAAAGTATAGCACAAAAATATAATAAAATTCTATTATTCTATTGTAAATTCGGCAGCTACATGTCTATTATCATATGGATTTTTTTTACTTGAAAAATCTTTAACAATTCTATACTTTCCGTTTTCTAATGAACCATAAAGCCATTTCCAATCAACTTCCATAGTTAACTTATTGTCCTCTCCAACAGAATGACCAATCGCATGCCAGCCGACATTACCTTCCACAATATCTTCAAGTTCATACCACTTACCATCTTCTAGTTTATCAATTCTATACCATTCACCATAAGTATTATCTTCTCCGGATAAATCAGTAATAACAATTACTGCACCTGTATTTGTAAGTGTTCCTTCAACAATTTCCATAGTAACGTTATCCACCGGATTAAATTCCGCCTCGTTACTTTTTAATTGTGACATCACTATAACCCCTACAATACATATAACCAACACCACACATATAACAATAATGCTCTTCCTCATAGCTCCTCCTTATAAAAATTATAACAAAAAGGATATGTTTTTTATTAAACACACCTTTTACTTATTTGGATCTACTAAAATTTTAACTGCAGCATCTTTGCCACTTGTAAGACGTTCATATGCATCCTGTACTTTTTCTAAAGGTACAATGTCATCAACAAATTTTAAAACATCAATTTTTTTATTCGCAATTAAATCGATACAAGATTTAAATTCATTATAAGTATAAGCAATTGCTCCTTGAACTACTAATTCTTTCATAACAGCCATTACCGTATAAGTAGGAACAGCATCAGTGGCAACTCCAACTAATACTACAATGCCCCCAGGTTTTACCATAGATATAGCACTATTAACAGCAGCACTATTTCCCACACATTCAATTACTACATCAAATCCACCATTAGTTTTATCGATTAACTTTCCTGCTAAATCTTTATCCGTAGCATCATAATATTCATCAGCTACCTTTAAATCTACAGCCTTTTTTCCTCTTGCTTCATTGGTTTCTGTAATAGCTACATAACTTGCTCCTTCTTTTTTAGCAAATTCTGCTGAAGCTAGACCAATTATACCAGCTCCAATAACTAAAACATCATCACCAACAGCAATTCTTCCTAAATGAGCCGCATGAAGTCCAACTGAAATAGGCTCAACCATGGCAGCTTCCTCATCTTTCATATTATCGGGAACTTTTAAAACCATGTCACTTCTAACAGCAATTTTTTTAGTCAAACCGCCAGGATTGTCAATTGATAATCCAATTGCTTCACTCCATGTTTTAGGGCAAAATTGAACATCACCATTACGACATGCTTCACATTCTCCACATGGTGAGATTGGTAAAGCCGTAACACGATCACCTTTAACTAAGTCTAACCTATCTCCGGGATCAACAACTACTCCAACAAATTCATGCCCCATTACTAGTCCTTTTGGTTCACCATTAACCCAATAATGGATATCAGATCCACAAATACCTGTTTTGGTAACTTCAACAATTACTTTTTTGCCGTCAGCAACAGGTTCAGAAATTTCTTTAATTTCAAATTTTTTTACATCTTTTATAGCAACCGCTTTCATGTATTCCTCCTTATCATAAAAATTATATCATAAATTCAAGCATTAATTATAAATATATCCAAATATATTTACAAAATATTGTCACTTATAATATAATTGTTGCGGAGGAAAAAATGATAAAAGTTGATAAAGTAACAAAAAAATTTTTAAAAACCAATAAGAAAAAAGAAAAAATAGAATTTATAGCAGTAAACAATTTATCATTTAATGTTAATGAAGGAGAAATTTTAGGCATACTTGGACCAAATGGAGCTGGGAAAACAACACTACTTCGCATGATAGCTGGCATTATGCAGCCCGATAGTGGTTTTATAACAATAGATAACTTAGATTATAAAAATAACGAAATTGATATTAAAAAGAAAATTGCCGATCTATCTGGTAACACTAAAATTTATGGAACTATATCTCCTTATGAATTGCTTAAGATGTGTGCTGAAATTTATGATGTAGATAAGGAAGAAATAGAAAAAAAAATTAAAAATATAAGCAAAATACTAAACATGGATAACTTTTTATATAATCGCATTGAAAAATTATCTACCGGCCAAACTCAAAGAGTAAATATTGCTAGATGCTTAATTCATAACCCAGAATATTATATTTTAGATGAGGCAACAAGCGGGCTTGATATTGTAACTAGTCAAATTATTTTAAACTTTATTAAAAATGAAAAGGTAAAAGGTAAAACTATTCTTTATTCTACTCATTATATGGAAGAAGCGGAAAATATTTGTGACATGATAATAATGATTAACAAAGGTAAAATTATAACTACCGGTACCCCAGAAGAAATTAAGAAAAAAACTAAAACTACAAATCTCCGAGATGCCTTTTTTAGTTTAGTAGGTGAATCAAATGAATAATAAAACATTACTTATATTAAAAAAAGAATTACGAGAACTATTTAGAGATAAAAAATCTTTATCAATGATGTTAATAATACCTATATTTATTCCTTTGATTATAATTGGTATGTCGGCTTTATTTGAATCACAAAATAATGTAGATATCGAAACATATAATAAAATTGGATTTGATTATGAATTAAGTGATACCGAAATAGAAATACTAAAATCATTAGATATAGATTATAACATTAAAGAGACTGACGAATTGAAAGAAGATTTTAATAATAAAGAAATTAATAGTTACATTACAAAAGATGGAAATAATTATATTATAAATTATGATGAAGCAAATATTGAAAGTAGTTATGCCGCTGAAATGGCTAGAAATTATTTAGAAGCATATAAGAGTATTTTAGAAGAAAGTTATTTAACTTTAAATAATGTCGATATAGAAAATTTTAATAATTTATTAACGTATGAATCAAAAAGTATTGAGCAACAAAACTTTTATGCTAATTACATTGTCAATTATGCCTTTTTATTTATATTAATGGCAATAACAGTATCTGCAACTTATCCAGCAACAGATGCCACCGCTGGAGAAAAAGAACGTGGAACATTAGAAACATTACTTACATTCCCAATTAAAAGCAAAGATATAATTATTGGAAAATTATTAAGTGTAACATTATCATCCATAATTACTGGCTTACTTAGTCTGATACTTTCTATTATAGCAATCGCCTATGTTGGTAATGCATTTAGTATTTATGAAGGTACTACACTTTTAAATAGTACTATTATAATATGCTCTATAATAATTATTATTGCTTTTTCTATAATGATAAGTGGATTATGTATAGCAATAGCTAGTATGTCAGCATCTTTTAAAGAAGCACAAAGTGCCCTAACACCACTGACATTTATTGCATTTTTTCCTGGTATGATTGTATTTTTATTAAATATAAGCAATAATGCTATTTTATCAATTATACCATTTATAAATTTTAGTATAATATTTACAGATATAGCTAACGGGAATTTAAATATTTTATATTTAGCTCTTATGTTTATATCAACTATAATTATAATAATTTTAGTTATTCATCATATCATAAAGCAATATAAATCAGAAAAAGTATTATTCAATAATTAAAAATGCTCATCTCTAATGATGAGCTATTTTTTATTTTTATTATTTTTTTCAATAATTTCAACATGTGGATATGGTATTTCAATTCCCTCTTTAGGAAATCTATTATTAATAACATAGTTTAATTGATACATATTTTCAAACACATCACTATTATTATCTCCCCACACCCAAGCAGTTAAAGCAATACCAGAATCATCTAATTTTGATACACGGACTTTAGGAAATTCAACATCTCTATTTTTACCTTTAGAATTTGGATGATATAATTTATTCATTTCTTCTTTGAGTATATTTATTGCTTTATCAACATCAGATTCATAAGATATATTAAATGTTACTAATTTTACATTTTCATTATCACTATAGTTAAAGTTTTCTATAGTATATGTATTCATCTCACAATTTGGTATTATTACTCTTCTATTATTAATAGTTCTAATTATCGTATGACGCATAGTAATGTCTTCAACTGTTCCACTAACATTTTTATCTACACATTCTATAAAGTCACCAACTTCATAGGGATTACCCACAACAATTGCAATACTACCAAAAAAATTTTTTAAACTTTCTTGAGCAGCAAGACCTACA
The DNA here is from genome assembly GCA_944363665.1 of uncultured Bacilli bacterium. Lineage (GTDB taxonomy): Bacteria > Bacillota_I > Bacilli_A > RF39 > UBA660 > Onthocola_B. The sequence goes on from CALVUS010000001.1 coordinate 38,148, forward strand.
ACAACTGAACCAATGCCTAGACCAGATAATATAGTCACGGAAAACGAATTAAACACTTCAAATTGAGTAAGACACACTAGAATGGCTAATGAACAAATCACTACTTTTTTAATCCTTTTTATAAACATCAATAAAGTTGTAATATTCTTTTTTCTTTTTAATTTAATAGTTCTATTAATTATACTGTCAAGTATTTTATTTACAACAAATGATATTATAATTATGACAATAACTGCTATTAATTTGTCTAAGTAATTTTCCCAAAAATTATCCAATTTTATCACCTAATCTAATTATAACAATTTTACTTTGACATTACAAATAAATCAAAGTATAATAAAGAAAATTTTACAGAAGAGAGGTTTTATAATGTTTACGTTTTTAAATGTAGGTTCTGATTTATTATTAAAAGATTTTTTTCTTCCCATTAAAAATGATAATATAAAACCTAAAGGGGGTCTTTGGGCAACTTATCAAAATGAAAGAAATGTTTTTTTTAACGAATGGGTGGATTATTTAAGTATCAAACCATACATTTTATTTTATAAAAGGCAAACCAAAGATCCTTTTAAAATTCCTGCAACTTTTATTACTCTTAAAGAAAATGCCAAAATATTTATTGTTAATAATGAAAATACCCTAAATTTTTTGATAAAGTATTATAATGATGGAAAAGGGTGGATAGACTTTGAAATATTAAGTAAAGATTGTGATGGTATATTTATAAAAATAAGAAATTTACTTAATTCTAAATATTTTGATAAACTAAAATTGTTTGCTGTAAATTCTCTTATTTTATTTAATTTAGATTGTATATCATATTATCAAAAGGCAAATATCGAAATTGCCCCATATGATTTTTTTGACAATTCGCATTTTACTGATTATGAAATCAAAATTCAAAAACAAAAAAACAAAATTGATGATGCCAAATATTATGTTTTCATTAAGGATATTATACATTACTTATCAAACAAAAATATAAGTAATCCAGATCAAATATCTACAATTATAAATACTGAATTATCTGAACAAATAAAATCATTAATTACAAAACTAAATTTAGAATATAATTATAATAAAGAAAATGAAGACATTGAAAATCTATTAATTCGCAAATTATTACATACCATATAACTAATTAATTTTAAAAATTTTCTTAATGATTAAACTGAGTATATAGGCAATTATTACCATTAAAATTACTGTTATTATACTGCTAGGATTTTGAAAACTTTCTACTATACCAGTACCAACTTCCCCCCAGAAATACACTAAAAATATTTTACTAATTAAAATAGCTATAAAAAACTTCTTAAAATTCATATTTACTAAACCTGCAGCAATATTCATCATAAATGCTGGAGTGAATGGTATTGATAAAATAACTGTAATTTTAGTTAAAGATAAATTTTCTATATAATTCATACATTTATTTAAAAGTTCAATATTTTTAATTTTTTTTACTACCCAATTTCTCAAGAATTTTTTTACAACAAAATAAGAAATAAGACAACCAATTATTGTACAAATCCACGAAATAATAAATCCTAAAATGTGTCCAAAAGCTATAAAATTAATTGTTATAAATACAAATAATGGTAATGCTGGTATTATCGATTCTAAAATAATTAGCAGACAACCTAAAAAAGGGCCATAAAAGCCCAATGAGTCAATAGTATCCATAATAAAATTATAAAAATCTTTAAATACTTCTCCCATAAAAATCACTATTCTTATTATAGTACAAAAATAGGAAAAATACTATTACAATTTCTTATAACTAATTTAGCTATTTACATTGAACAACTTGAGTAACATCATAACCGTAAAATTCTAGCATTGCTACAACTTTTTGACTTAAATGGCCTTTATTACAAATAATGTAATATTTTTTAGAATAATCTAAGCAAGATTTATAACTCATAAGAAGTTTATCTGCATAAATATTAATACTATTTGGTGTTGGATTTTTTTGATAATCCAAAGGATGCTGAACATCTATTAGAATACCCATGCTTGGATTATATTCACTTAATTTAATTTTTTTCATAATACCACACTATATTTTATGTTTTTAAATTAAAATAAAAGATGACAAATTAATCATCATCTCCAAAAAAATCATCAAAAAATTCATCATCAGAAATAATATTATCATCTATTATTTTACTATCAGAATCAATGTTTATCTTTGGTTTATCATTTTTAGCATTAACATTTTTTATGATATCATTATCATTACCTTTTTCCAAAGTTTCTTTATTTAATACCGAATCTTTAGTTTTTGGTAAATTTAGATCTTCAATATCAAATAATACATTTTTACCTGATTCTATATTTAAATTATTAATTTGATTTTTACTTTCTTGTTCTTGCTTATCCAATTCTTTAAATTTTTCATCCAAATCTTTTAACATCTTATCTATATCCAAAGTGTTAAGGGCATTATCAGGATTAGGCATGCTATATGGATTTACTTCATTAAAGCCCATAAATGGTGATGCAGGCCTAAATGGATTGGGACTTCTAAACGGATTATCCCCTAATTCAGCCATCTTTTTACTTTTTTCTTCAGTAACAAATTTTTTTAAATCAAATATTTCTACTTCTTGTTTCATTCTCGTTGGATATGCTTCTTCTTTTCTTTCTATTCCCCAATTCATTTTAAAATCAGGTTCTAATTTTGTTCTAAATGGATTCGTTCTAAGCCTTATGATAATTGCCTCAAATAACTTCATTTTTTGTAAATCAGTCACAGTGATAAGTGGTCTTGTTGCACTCTTATCTTTTTCATCAGTAATTTTAACTTCTCCACACATTTTACTAATTTCTTCTAAGGCTTTCATTTCTGTACTTATTAAATATACCCAGTTACCACAGTTACCTTTAATTATTTCAGCTACGTTATCACCATAAACATCATTTAATTGAGCAAAGTTTTGAATTATAAATGTAAAACGTATATCTCTACTTCTAGCTGCTGATACCATAGCATCAACATCTTTAAGTGGAGGCATATTTGCAAATTCATCTAAAATGAAATTAGTTCTAAATGGTAATTTGCCACCATTTTCCTGAGCAACATCAATTAAAGTTTCATAACATTGTTTAATAAATATAGTCATTAAACTATGATATGTTTTCTTTTCATCATGAATAATCATAAAAACAGCAGTTTTACCATTACCAATTTCTTTCATGTCAAAATCACTGTATGAAAGCATCTCACTTAAAGCTTCACCAGTTGCAAATTTTCTAATTTTTTGTCTAAATGTAGATAGTTGGCCTCCTTTAGTTTCACTCGGAGCATTTATTACAGCAGATGCAAAAATGTATTCGTTAGACTTTTCGCCCTTCATTCCAAAATACTCTTTAATGTAATTACTAGTTGCATATCTTTCTTCACCAACAGTACTCATTACATTAATACTATTTAAATTTACTTCTCTTTCTTTTGCATCTTTAAATAAACCTAAAGCTAGACCGGAAAAATAGTCTGCTGAAGATTTTTCCCAGAAATCAGACTCTGACTTATTATTTGGATCATACAATATATTTAAAGCTACATCATCTAACAATTCTATTGCTTTATCTTGATTACCACTACGATAATATTTTAAAGGTAGTGTTAAAGGATTCCAAGAATTACCACGTAAAGGTTCTCGAAAATTTAAAACAATTATTTTATATCCCTTTTCTTTTAAATATGAAGCACTGTATTTATAAATTTCTCCTTTAGGGTCAGTAATTATCATACTTTCACCCTTCTTAGCAAGTAAATTTACCATTGGTTTAACTATGGTTTGAGTTTTACCACTACCAGTAGAACCAATAACTAAATTATGATATTCTCCATTATCTACCCATATTTCCTTACCATTATTAATTAACGGAATACCTGCAGCATCTAAAGTTTCACTTTGAGGCAATACTTTAACTACATCACTTTGACTTTTAATATCTTTATCACTAGCCCACTTAGAATAACCATCATTGGATTTTTCTTTAAATTTTATACCAATACCATGGCCACCTTTATCTTTTTTAAAAATATATGAAGAAACACTAGAAAAAATTGCTACTAAAGCCGCTATAAATAAAAACAATGTAACTGGTAAATACATCCCCGTAAAAGCTTTAAAAGGAAGCAAACCATAAAAAGTTCCTTCATTTGCAAGAGATGCTACATTTAATACTGCAATGGCACAAAGATATAATAATAAAACACAATAAATGCAAAATAATAAAAAATCTTTTGGCTCAATTTTAAATTTCATTGGATTACTTCCTTTCTTAACAAATATTATACAACATTTTCTTAATTATGAAAATTGCTAATTTCCATCAAATGTTAGACTATAAGTATTATCAGTATATTCATATATTAAATATGTTGTTTCACCAGCATTACTAAAATAACCTTTTTGTATAAATATACTATCATATTGAGAATCTAATAAATTTATAAAATAACCTATCCTATATGTTGGAGACACTAATATATTTGCTGAATTTACAAGCTCTTTTTCTAATACTATTATTTCTCCGTTTAAATTTACATATAATAAATTAAAATATACAGATTGATCTATCTCACTAAATATATTTGATAGAGATATTACTTTATCCATTATTCCGTTACTATCTAAATCAAGCATTACTTTTTGATTTGTTGACAATGACATCATATCAATGTTATTTTCTAAAATTGTGGAAGCTTCTTGTAAATCAATAGAATCTACAACAGAAATATTATTATTTCTAACATTCATTTTTAATCCACTTGTTCCTGCAACTAAATCTCCATCATAATCTATATAATTATTATTTTCATCAAATATATTCCAATTTACTCCTTTTTTTAAATAATAATTTCCAAAAAATGTTTTATTTACATAAATATCAAATAAGACTTCATCAAATTCTTCATTACTAGCTAGTGACCATATTCCACCATTATTTTTTAATTGAATTATATTGTTTATTTCCAAATAATCATATGTAATTTCCACTGGATCATTATCAATATCAATATTCGACCCGTTATTATCGGGATTATCATTTGGTTCTTCTTTAACCATAAATATAATGCCAACTATTAAAGCATATCCCAATAATAATATTAAAATTAATATACAAGCTGCCTTTTTATTCATTTATATCCTCCACATTAAATAATCTTATTCCATCAACATCTGAAACATTTATATTAGAAATTTTACCACCAGCAGGATCTCTAGTAACAAAAGTATTGCCTGCCATTCCGGTATAAACGACAAAATGTCCTGCAACATGCTCAGAATTTACAAAATGCAATAAAATAATTTCGTAATCTTGAGCATAGGATTGAACTGTTGAAATTTTATTTTCATTGCTTCCCATTAGTGCAACAGATGCAACAAAGTTTAACGATGGTACTATTTCTTTTAATTTTGAACAGCTCCAATTTATATTACCACCGGCATTAAAACAAGATCCTTCATTCAATTCGGTTACAAAAGTACCTGCATTAAAATTTTCTATACTAGTATCTAATTCTAAACAAGATATTGCTATAGCAAGTGATGTCACTGCACAACCAGCAGCCCCCATTGTGCTAGAAGAATTACCTAAATGAATTCCTGACCAATTAGGATCACTTTGAGAATATAAGGTGCAAGTATTAGAATAAAAATTACATACTGCTGGATTTAAATTAAATATATTATATCTAACTTCGGACATCGAAGATACTTGCCACTTAGCATATGCTAATTGATCTTCATCAGTAGTAGCTACACAATTAGTACCTCCGCCTGCATCACAGTAGGAATTACTGGAACATATTTGAGCAACTTCGTTGGCTCTAGATGAACTCATATATTCTTTTATAACTTCGTAATATTTACATCCACCTAGGCTATAACTACCTGGATTATACCAATAAGATCCGATATAAGCATATCGTGACATCATCTCATCTACACTAATATATTGAGAAACATTTTCTATAAATGCGAGTACTCCCTCATCAAAGCTAGGATAACTATCACAACTTGAGGAACCATTAAAGCATCCTATTCCCCAATAATTGTTAGTTTGTCCTCCTGGTGATCCACCTTCTTTAATTGCTCTAACAATAACTAATTCCGGATTTATATTATTTTTAACTGATAAATCATAAATTGAATCTGCATTTTCTATAAATGTACTAGCATATGAGTAATTACTACCTGTAAAGTAATCTTCTACATAACTTATAAAATCACTTTTAGAAAGAGAGGTTGTGTTTAAAGGAAATTCAGAACAATTTTCTAAATACGAAGAACTATATGAATTATTATCTTCTATGCTACCACCCAATATTACTAAAATAATTATTAATAATATAACAATAATAACTATAACTACTAAAATCCATGGGTTTGCTGCTATTAAAGCACCTATTTTAGCTGCAACTGCACCAGTAGCTTTTGTTGCTGCTTTACCAGCAGCTTTTCCAGCTTGCTTTGCTCCCTCTTTTACAGCTGTTTTGGCAACTTCTTTACGGGTACTATTTGTATCTTCCTTAGTTTCTGATTGACCAGCATTATCTTTTATATTTTCATTAGATTCTGGTGTTTCTTCAATAGAATCTTCCTCTGTATTTTCTGTTTCTTCTGGAGTTTCTTCCTCATCTAGATCTTCTTGCATAGAAAAAGTGCCTAATCGTCTTTCTTTATCATGATTAGGATCATAAAGTAATCTATTATTAGAATTATTTATACTACTTTTTCTATTCAATTAAACCACCTTAACTAATAACCTCCACCGTAGCCAAATGAGTCCAATTCTTCTTGAGTTATTAAAACTCTTATTTGCATTCTTTTATTTCCACAAATAAATAATGCTTGTCCTTGTTCATAATATTTAATTGCTTGCTTTTCAGTTTCATTTAAATCTATTAATTTTGATAAATCTTCTACAGCTTGTTTTCTAAGTCCCATAACTATGTAGTAAGAAGCATTATCAAATATTGCTTTTCCATGTGTAATTATATTTGGTGCAGCAAAGTCTGTTGGTTGTTGAGTAATAATAATTGTCCCTGTATTATATTTTCGACTACGACGTTGTATTTGAGCCAAAAATTCAGCTCCTAATTCATTGTGACCTGATAATAAAACATGTGCTTCATCAACCATCATAACAGTATTAACTGATTTATCTAGACATAGACCCCATGCATATTTTAAGACATTAAAGAACAATGCATTTTTAATGTTTTCATCACTATTCATTAGTTCTTTTATATTAAATACTATAAAATCACTTTCAAAATGTAATGTAGTATGCCCAGTAAAATAATATCTAAGTTCTTTTACTAAAGGTCTAATCTTAAGTTCTAGTCTTTCCATTACATCTCTTTCATGGGTTGCATCAGTCATTGATAACAGTCTTCCTCTAATTGTAGCATATACGTCATCAAATGTTGGATAATCAGCACTGGTAAGTTTAGTAAAATCCGTATCATAATCTATTTTATATCTTTTATATGTATCTTGTACAACTTCACTAAACATTGTTAATACATCATCTTCTATACTTGGAGAATAATACTTCATAAATGCTTTTATTTGTTGAATTGTTCTAGTTAAAACGGTGTAACCTAATCCTTGAGCAATTTCATCTTCATCAGCATCGATAACTATTTCGAGAGGATTAATCATACCAAACTCTCCACCTTTACCTAAATCGATAAAATCGCCACCAAAAGAATTTGTCATTTCTTCTAGCTCGCCTTCAGGGTCGACACATACAATCTTAAAACCATTTCTAATATGAGTTCTTAAAAGTACTTTGGCAGCTGTTGATTTACCACTACCTGACATACCAAGTAATATTAAATTAGCATTATTTCGATTATTTTCTTTTTGTATTTGGTATAAAAATTGATTAAATAATATAACTCCCCCAGATGCATCTACACCTAAAAGTGTAGCATTTCCTGGATCTTTAATATTATCAAATATAAAAGGATACATTGCAGCAATTGTAACTGAGGGAATCGGGGTTCCAATTCTATTTTCTATATCTTGCGGAGGAAATATCGGAAGTATCGATTTTAATGCCTTTTCTTGTTCAAACATTAAAGATACTGCTCGCATTCCCATTGCATCTAAATAACTTCTCACTTGAATTTTACGTAACTCTAATTCTTCTTTATTATCAGCTGTAATCATTAAATGCATTTGAAAATCAAATATTCTTGCTTGTGTTGCTGCAAGCATTTGAATAAATTGTTCCAAAGACTCATAATCTTGACGTATTTTTTCTTGCATTGTTTGATCTTTTTCGCTTTGATAACGAACTTTTAAATCAGCAATTTCCTTGTTAAGCATTTTTTGTAATACTGAAAATTGAATCGGAATATGCTTTATTGCAACTTTTACACCATTAATATTTGTTAAATCTGACAAATATCCTGGTGGTATACTTCTTGGAAAAGCAATTACTGTCATAATAGTAGAATATTTACCACCAATAACAAATTCAGTTGGTTTAAACTCCATCCCTTTTGGAGCAACTTCACTTTTTAATTTCATTTACATCACCGCCCCAAAGTTTGTTTGTTCGCCACCATTTAAGAAATTATCCAAAATAACTCTTAAATCGTTATTAGAAGCTTGTGTTGATTGCAAACCAGCACTAGCAAGACCACTGATTAAATTATGAATTTTTTTCTGAACAAGCTCTAATCTTTTTTCTTTAAATAATATATAGTATTCAGTATCAACAACATTGTATTCAACACTTGTAAATAAATTTGCTTTATTTATATCTTGCATAATTAATTTTTTAATTGCATTATTTTGAGAATTATTATACATAAGCTGCAATTGTGATACATAAACATCAATATCAACAGGACGATCTGCAATAAGTAACCAAAACTCAAAATCAATACTATTATAAAAATTTCTTAAATTATAAATAACATTATTTTGAGTTCCAGCATCTAAAATGAATATATTTCTTGGTGTTATTTTAACACCAGTAACATAAGATCCATCTTGTAATTGAATCATTCCATTTATTATTTGTCTTATAGGAAGCCAATCCTCTGTATAATTTTTACTATTATCAACTGCACTATTCAACTTCTGAGTCATATTTCACACACCAACCTCTCCAATAATATTTTCTAGGACTAAGTATAAACGTTATTACATTTATGATAAATTGTAAAACATTATGGTAATACATAACAGGTGTTACTAAGAAACCAGTTATTAATGCAGGAAGCAAAATGAGAACCATTTCTACTGCCGATGCCTGATTAACAAGTATTAATAATAGCAATGTAATACCACAACCAGAACCAAATAATATTAAATCGACTGGTGTAAAAAATCCTAGTATTAATTGCGATTTTTTAGAATTTGCAGGTATTATATAATTATTCATTCCTTTTTATCCTTTCTTTTATTTATTTCCTTCTTTTTGTTTCTTTTCTTGCACTAACTTAGCAATTTCCGTAGTTACATCACCATTCTTATTCTTAAATTGTTTATCATTATATAGAATTCCACCCACAGAACTTTCAAGAGTTTTCTTAGCAGCTTCAATATCACTAAAATTATTTGTACTTAAAGCTTGATTAATTAAATCCAATTGAGTTTGATCAATATCTTTCATTGATAAAGAATTAACTAATTCATTATCAGCATGTTGTCTCTTATATGTTTCAAATTTTTCAAATTGTGCTGTGAATCTTCCATCTCCACTTTGCAATTTTTCGTGTATAGCACGCATTGAAGCCAACTTCACAGCAGTATCATATTTTTCAATTTCTTGTGTTTTTGTAAATATTGCAGCTGCCTCGGCATTTTTAAAGACATTACCATCCTTATCTTTCAAAATAGCTCCATTACGTTTATCATAAACTTCACCATTAGCATTTAATTTATAGAAATTAGTATATTCTGATAAATCTCTCTCTTGAGCAGATTTTTTTAAACCTTGATAAGCCATTACACTTTCATTATCTGAAACCAAATCAAACAAATCTTTTTTAAATCCCATACCTTCTTGATAAATAGCTTGTTCAGCTTGTAAATGTTCAAGACTAGTATTTTTACCAGCCCATTGGCTTATACCATATTTCAAGTCATCAACATGGCCAGCACCAACACTAATCGCTCCACCAACGAATGGAATTTTACCAACATTATGTCCAAAAACCGTTTGATTTTGATGACTAGCTTTATAAGCTGCTCTTTTAGCCTTAGCCGCTCCAGCTGCTGCGGCACCTTTACTAGCTGCACTACGAACATCGCCAAATTTCTTTGCACCTCGAGCAGTATAACCTGATCTCACAGCAGCAGAGCCAGCTCCACCAATAGCACTCTTTATTGAAGAGAATAATCCGCCACCAGCTGCTCTAGTAGCATTATAATTTCTAATTCCAGCAGTTACTAGACCTCCAGCCGCGGCTCCAGCAATTAATCCACCACCCATGGTAAGCTTATCCATAATACCAAGCTTCATACCGCCAGTATCAAGACCAAATAATTCTCCAATTAATTTTGGACATTGTCTTATAAATATAACTACTCCCATTATAAGTAATGCTTGAACTATTTGTTCTTGAGCAAATCCACCTAGTAGATCAAAATCAATAGTTGAAAAATTATCAATTATTTTAGTTAATAATAATACACCAATGCACATTACACCAATGCGAATAAATACTTCTAAAAATAAACTTATTACTTGTTTAGTCCATTTTGAAAAGGTATCTTTTAATTTTCCACCAGGTAAAATTCGACATACAACTGGTATTGGAGCAATTATTTGATAAAAAGCAAGTTTAACAACCCTAACAGCCAAATCAAAGCAAAATGATAAAAGCACATAAGCTAAAAACAATCCAGCTAATGTAGAAATAATAAACATATAATCTATCTGTCCTTCATTAACTGCCGATGCAAAAGATGAATAAGCTGAAAATGATCTTGTTCCACTATAAACCTGATTATCAACAGTCATTAAATCTTCCCCATCACTATTTGTAATAAAATTCTTACAATCATCAGAAAGTGATCCATCCGTTCTTAAAGTGCCTACTGAATAATTATTTCCATCACTAGTACACCACTCCTCGCTTTCATGAAAAAAGGCTCGAAACGTATAATAAGACATTTGTCCACCTGATTTTTCAATTGTATCAGTACTACTATTATCACCTAAAATTATTTTAAAAATTGTATTATTATTTAAAAATACATTTTGTATATTAAAAGCTACACTAAATACTGTAGGTAGTAAAATAATGATAATTAAAGAGGTTAAAATGTTTTTCACTAAATTTGGAAATGAGCTTTCTCCTTTAGCAAAACTGTCAGGATTTATTATAGCTTTTAGTAAAGAATAAGCTAAAATAAATAGCATTATTACTCCTAAAACAATATATATGCTTTGCACAATTTCTTCATAATCATTATTGCTAAAAATATTAATTTTTGCTAAAAAAAGAAATATTTCATAAAAATAGTTGACTAAATTGTAAACAATTCCATCTAAAATTAATAAAAGTGTATACACTCCTGTAATAAGTGTCCCTACTATGTCCATTTTAACTCACCTAACCAATTCCACATGTACCATATACACCAAGCAAACTCATAATAAAATTTACTAATATTGGCAAGAAAAATAGTATAATGCAATATACAAATCTCAATCCAGTTGTCTTACCAGCTTTTTTTAATGCATCTTTGTCATTAGATACTATAGCCTTCAAAAATTCAATTGTGCTTAAAACTAATAGTGCTGCAATAGCAATATATTTCATTATATCTAATACAAATTGGATCCAATAAGCCGGTTGTTGATCATTCCTTGGATCTCCAAGTATTCCTTCACAATCAAGACTTTCATATTCGGTAATATCTGAATCAACAACTTTTTCTACATAATTTTTAGATTCATTTATTGTATAATTTTCAAATACTGATGCACTTACTGTATTAGAAAAAGTAAAAAAAGATAAAAGTATTATAACACTTAGCAAAAATTTATTTTTAAAAATTGCCATTATAATCACTCCCATCTTTACTATTTGTGCAATTTCACACGTAAATTATATCATTAATTTATTAATGTGACAATCCCTTTTCCACATCAAAAAACTCTATAAAAATTGATTTATAGAGCTATTTAACTACAATATTTATTAATTTATTTGGTACAACAATAGTCTTAACTATATTTTTTCCATCAGTATAATTTTTTACGTTTTCTAAAGTCAATGCCTTTTGTTTTATTTCTTCTTCAGAAATTTCACCATTTGTCGGAATTTTACCTCTTATTTTACCATTTACTTGAACTACTATTTCACAAATTTCTGCAATTATTTTACTTTCATCATAACTTGGCCACATCGATTCACAGATTGGCTTATAACCTAATTCTTCATTTAACTCTTCTGTGATATGAGGAGCTATTGGATTAAGAAGGGTTAACAACAGTTGATAATCTTTTTTAGTTATATTTTTTTGATCATCATATGAATTAGCTAAAATCATAAGTGTTGAAATGGCTGTATTATAGGAAATATTTTGTAAATCATGATCTACTTTTTTGATACTTTTATTAATAATACTTTCTAATTTAGGAGAATATTCTTCACCAGCAATTACTTTATTTTTTAATCGTATTACTTTATCAATAAATCTTTTACATCCCTTTAATGAATCTGTACTCCATGGACAATCCATTTGATAATCCCCCATAAATAATTCATAAGTTCTTAATGTATCAGCACCATATTCTTTCACAATATCATCAGGATTTATAACATTTCCTTTTGATTTACTCATTTTTTGATTATCTGAACCTAAAACCATTCCGTGACTAACTCTCGTCCAAATCATTTCTTTATGTGGTACTAAACCGATATTATATAAAAATTGTACCCAAAATCTCGCATAAAGTAAGTGTCTAGCCGTATGTTCCATTCCACCATTATACCAATCGACTCTTCGCCAATACTTCATAGCATCCATTGATGCAAATTCTTTATTATTGTGTGGATCCATAAATCTTAAAAAATACCAACTTGACCCAGCCCAATTTGGCATAGTATCAGTTTCACGTTTTGCAGGTCCTCCACATTTAGGACAAGTTGTATTAACCCAATCCGTAATTTTAGCAAGTGGACTTTCACCATTCTCAGTTGGTTCATATTCGGCAACATCAGGTAAAAGCAAAGGCAAATCTGCTTCATTCATCGGTTGCCAGCCACATTTTTCACAATAAATCATTGGAATAGGTTCTCCCCAAAATCTTTGTCTTGAAAAAATCCAATCTCGCATTTTATAATTTATTTTTTTCTTACCACATTTATGCTTTTCTAAAAATTCTAGCATTTTATTTATGGCATCTTCTTTATTTAAACCATCTAAAAATCCCGAATTAATATGAATGCCATCACCGGTATATGCTTCTTTAGAAATATCACTAGAATCAGAATATAATACTTGAATGATTGGAATATTGTATTTAATTGCAAATTCGTAGTCTCTCTCATCATGGGCTGGAACAGCCATAATAGCACCAGTTCCATAACTAGCAAGAACATAATCGCTTATATAGATTGGAATTTTTTCTCCATTTACTGGATTTATGGCATAAGCTCCCGTAAATACACCAGTTTTTTCCTTATTAAGTTCCGTTCTTTCCATTTCATTTTTTAATGTACAAGCCTTTTTATATGCTTCTACTTCTTCTTTTTTATCTTTAGTTGTAATTTTATTAACTAACTCTTGTTCTGGTGCTAAAACACAATATGTTGCTCCAAATAAAGTATCACATCTCGTTGTAAATACAGTAAATTCATAATCACTATTAGCTACTTTAAATATAACTTCTGCACCTATAGACTTACCAATCCAATTTATTTGGCCTAATTTTACTTTTTCGGCAAAATTAGTATCATCTAATCCCTTCAACAAATCTTCAGAATAATCACTCATTCTAAGCATCCATTGACTTTGCTCTTTTTGAACAACTTGAGTTCCACATCGCTCACATACTCCACCAGCAGCATCTTCATTAGATAAAACAGTTTTGCAATTTGGGCACCAATTAACTGGAGCAGTTGCCTTATATGCCATGCCATGTTTATAAAACTGTAGAAATTGCCATTGTGTCCATTTGTAATATTCTGGATCAGTTGTGGAAAATTCTCTATCCCAATCAAATGAAAAACCTAAAGTTTGCATTTGTCTTTTAAAAGTCTTAATATTTTCTTTTACTGCTTCCTTAGGATGAATATGATTTTTTATTGCATA
>CALVUS010000002.1 GCA_944363665.1 uncultured Bacilli bacterium
TTATCAAAATGCCTTTAGTTTGTACTTATTTTCTCTCAGATATTTTGATATATCATAAATTATCACTCTTGTGGTACATCATAACAAATATATCTGTGACATACCCTTTCTTGAGGACATTCATATATCGGCATCATTCCACAACCACATGCAGGCATATCCATCATTCCTGAATAGTAGTTATTTTTATCCATTCCCATTTGAGCATTAGTTTTGTCAAAACTTTGCTTGTTTACATCTTCATAAGTTTTTGATTCATTAAAATAATTCATAATTCTTCATTCCTTTCTAGTGTATTTTATGTATAAATAAAATATATGTCTAGGAATATGCACAAAAAAAAGCAACTATTTTTTAGCTACTTTGGTATTTTTGGGAAATAAAAATTCTCTGACATTATAATAATATTGACAACCTGATATTATTGATAATATAGTTGCTGCAATCAACAATATATCTGCAATAGGAAGATTTATTAATTCAAAAGGCAAATTATAAAATAAAACCAAAGTTAATCCACACATCATACAAATAGTTTTAATTTTTCCTAAAATGGATGCCGCAACAACTTTTCCTTTACTACCTGATAACATTTTACAAGAATCAACTACTATATCTCTAGTAATAATAACAACCGGAATAATTATTGATATAATTCTTTCATAAGCCAGAATAATAAGTAATCCATTTACTAAAATTTTATCAGCAATAGCATCAGCAACTTTTCCAAAATCTGTAACCAAATTATTTTTTCTAGCAATATAACCATCCAGAAAATCAGATAAAGATGCTACTAAAAATAATACTCCAACAACTACGTATTTAATATTTACAGTTACGTTTCCTACTAAATATTCAGGCCAAGAAAATCCCAAAGAATACCATGGCACTAATAATATAATCAATATTATTGCTGATAACAATATTCTAACTATTGTTATTTTATTGGGTAAATTCATTTAATACACTACCTTCCATAACTTATAATATCTGTTACATTTTTATTAATTGTTACTTGTTTTACTGACCAAAATATTGCTGCTATAATCATCATAAATATTACTATATATATAACTATATAGACCCAACTATTATATTTTTTCGATTCTTTAGTATATGGAGATGCTATTTCATTATCTTTTTTTTCTTCCTTAATTTTTAACTCAATAGTTTTCTCAATTTCTTTAATAGGTATTTTTGAAGTATATTCAAACATATATTCATTAAATTCATCAATTAATTCATCAGAATTTAGCCCTAAATACTTTGCATAATTAGCAATATATTCTTTTAATTCAAAAATATCTTTAAAAGCTCCAGTTTTTCCCTCTTCAATATTTTGCAAAATTTCAACTTTTATGTCTAAATCTTTACTAGCTTCATTCAAACTAACACCCGAAGACTCCCGAGTTAATTTCAGTGTTTCTCCGATATTGTTCAAAACATTTCACTCCTTTTATAAAAATAAAAAATAATTTCTTATAAGCCATGTTCTGTACTTTCTAAAGAAAGTGGCAAATATTTATCTTCGCATATAACGACCTTTATTTAGTTTGATTCCTAAATTAAAAGCTCCCCTACCAAAATTTGGGTTTCTCACTCGTGGGGTTTACCTCGTTCCACTCAACTTCGTTTCCAAAGTGACTCGTCTCTATGGCACTTTTATATCTACTAAAACCATTTAAGGTTTTCTCGATGCCGTTAGCCTAAGCTACCTTGAGTTATTTTTTCCTCAAGCACGAACACTACAAACAATCACAGTTTGTGTGAGCATGGACTTTCCTCTACATACCAAATAATGCAGCATTTGCCCAGAAATTATTCATTATTTCCATAAACAACTTTTTCTAACTGACTAATTCTTTTTAATAAATCGACATTATTTGCATTTCGATGTAGTGTATCATGATTTCCACTATTAGAATCCAATTCACTATTTAAACGTCGAATTTCTTGTTTTAATTTAATATTATCTTCAGTTAAATTTTTAATATCCTTTTCCAATTTTCTTATTATATTGGAATATTCTGTATAATCTCTTATGACCATATCTAAAAAATTATCAACTTCTTGAGGACGATATCCTCGAGCATCAATCTTAAAGTCCTTTTCTACTATTTCTTCTGGAGTTAAATATAATCTATCACTATACAAAATATTCACCTTCTAACAAAATGATTATATAATATTATGTCGTTATTTGTCAACTCTTCCTCATATCCATAATTTACCTAATCAAGCAGCTATTTATTTTTATTATTTTTTCGCTTTCTAACTTTTTTTATGCAATAAGTATTAAGTATTGCCCAATCAATTTTTCTTAGCATTTCATTTATAAAGTATTCTGGTCGCATTCTCATCACCCATTACATTTTACTAAAAGTATATTTTTAATTCATCAAATTCGACATAATAATACATAAGTTTTAAATTTTTATTTGTCACCAATTTAACTGTCAAGTTATCCATAATTTTACTAATAATATATAATTATGCTATAATTATTAAAGGTGATTTATTTTGTTATATCCAAATAATATTAAAAAACAATATTCTAAAATTACCAATTATAGTAATCGCGGTATGGATTTAGAATATTTGATTGAAAAAATGAACGAATATTATATTGAAAACGATATAGCATATATATATAAAAAACCCACTCCAATTGGAGTTGTTAAAGTTTCATATAATAGTAAAGGAAAAAGAATACAAGATGGTTTTTATAAAATGCCATCAACACTCGATTTTAACGGCTTATACAAAGGATATTATATTGAATTTGATGCTAAAGAAACCCAAAATCAAACAGCATTTCCTTTAAGTAATATTCATGATCATCAAATAAAGCATATAAAAAATATTAATAATCATGGTGGAATAGTTTTTTTAATAATTATGATAAATGATAAATATTTTTTATTAATGGGAAGTACTCTTTTAGATTTTATTGAAAAAAAAGAAAGAAAAAGTATTCCTTATAGTTTTTTAGAAGAAAATGCTTATCCTGTAAGTTTAAGTCTAAAAGGATTAGATTATTTAAAAGTTATAGATAAATTGATTGGAGGAAATTAAATGAAAAAAATTAAAATTGGTAAATTAAAAATAAAAAAAAGGGATAATGAAACAAAAGAAAAAAAATCTAGCAAAAAAAATATTAAAGCAGTTATTTTAGCCATATTATTAGGTGGAGGTATAATTGCAATTTCCTTAGTATTAGTATTTGCTTTATATATTATTATTTCATCTCCTGATTTTGATAAAGATAAATTATATTCTAAAGAATCAACAGTTCTTTATTATAATGATGGAGTTACTGAAATGGCTCGTCTTGGAGCAGAAGATAGAGTTTTAGTTACTTATGATGAATTACCACAAGTTTTAGTAGATGCTATTGTAGCAACAGAAGATTCTCGATTTTTTCAACATAAAGGTATGGATGTTGCTAGATTTATAAAAGCAGCATTTGGTCAACTTTTAGGTAATAGTAGTGCTGGTGGTGCATCAACAATTACTATGCAACTAGTAAAACAAGTTTATACCAACTCAGAAAGTCAAGGTATTGAAGGAATCATACGTAAGTTTACGGATATTTATATGGCAGTATTTAAAGTTGAAAGTAATTATACCAAAGAAGAAATTATTGAATTTTACGTCAACACTATGTGGTTTGCTGGAGCATCAAGTATTAATACAACAGGAATTTATGGTGTTGAACAAGCCTGTCAATATTATTTTGGAAAATCAGTTTCTGATTTAACTTTAGCAGAAGCTAGTATTATTGCAGGAATGTTTCAAAATCCTAGAACTTTAAACCCATATACTAACCCAGACGGTGTAAGAGATCGTCAAAAAACAGTTTTAACTTTGATGGTCAATCATGGATATATAACTGAAAGTGAAAAAGAAGCTGTTTTAGACATTCCAATTGAATCATTAGTTACAACTAGAGAATCTAGCAACGGTTCAAATCAAGCTGTAATTGATTATATCGTTGATGAAGTAGAAAATAAAACTGGATTAAATCCTAAAAATGTATCTATGCATATTGTTACAACTATTGATAAAGATGTGCAAAACGTTTTGAATCAGTTGGAAAACGGTGAACTTTATGAATTTCCAAATGAAACTATTCAAGAAGCTATGGTTATAACTAGTACTGAAAATGGTTCTATTGTAGCTTTATCAGGAGGAAGAAATTATCAAGCTTTAGGAACAAATAGAGCAACAGTAAAACGTCAACCAGGTTCAACTGCAAAACCTATTTTTGATTACGGACCTTATATCGAATATTTAAATGGTGCCCCTTCTTCTTTATTCCTAGATGAAGAAACTACTTACAGTAATGGTACATCAATTAAAAACTCTGATGGCAAATATATGGGACTTATAACAATGCGAACCGCTTTAATCGAATCACGAAATATACCTGCTCTAAAAGCTTTTCAAGAAGTATATGCAGAAGATCCTGATTACATAAGTGATTTTGTTCATAGTCTAGGCATCGATTATGGCGAAGAACTTTATGAATCGGCTGCTATTGGTGGCTTTGAAGGAATTAATCCCGTTCAAATGAGTGCTGCTTATGCTACATTTGGTCGTGGAGGTTATTATATTGAGCCATATTCTTATACTAAAATAACCATTACTGAAACAGGCGAAGTAATTGAATATAAATATGAAAAAGAACGAGTTATGAGTGAAGAAACAGCTTATTTAATTACTGATATTTTAGTATCTGCAGCTGAAAATGGTGTTGGTGGTGTATCTGTAAGTGGAACTACTATAGCTGCTAAATCTGGTACCAGTAATGTTGACCGAACTTGGGCAGAAAACAATGGTGTTCCTACATCAGCAACTAGAGATGCTTGGAACGTAACTTACTCTCCAGAATATGCTATAGCGCTTTGGGTTGGATATGATAAAACAACAGCAGATAATTATTTGACTGTATCTGTTGGTAATAGAGTCCGCTCCGGAGTAATGAAAGCTGTAGGATCTAAAGTATACTCTAAAAATCAAACATTTGATGTTCCAAGCGGAGTAGTCTCCGTAGAAATTGAAAAAGAAACTTTCCCAACTCAATTAGCAAGTGAATTTACTCCAGATAATTTACGAACTATAGAAATATTTAAAGAAGGTACTGAGCCAACTGATGTATCAACTAGATTTTCCAAATTAGAAAATCCAACCAATGGCGATTATACTTATGATGGAGCAACAGTTAAGTTAAGCTGGAAAGGAATAGATACTCCTGATGCTATTAATTCATCTTTCTTGCAAAACTACTTTAATACTTATTATGACAATTATGCAAGTAAATATTATGAACAACGATTAAACTATAATAATTCTTATATTGGTACATTGGGATATCAAATATATAAAAAAGAAGCTAATGGAACATTAACTTATATTGGTAGAACAAACGATACTAATTATACTATTACTCCTAGTGCATCAGATTCTGGTACTGTTACTTATGTAATAAAATCTGC
Organism: uncultured Bacilli bacterium; assembly: GCA_944363665.1. GTDB lineage: Bacteria > Bacillota_I > Bacilli_A > RF39 > UBA660 > Onthocola_B. The sequence goes on from CALVUS010000002.1 coordinate 5,499, forward strand.
TTATTCAATATTCACTGCTAATATGAGCGATGGTTTGGAAATAAAAGTTAATTTAAGAATAGATTCTAATATTGATGATATGATAGATGAAGAGGAAAATAATAGCGATAATTCAAATAATAATAACAATAATAATCAAAATTCTGATACCAAATTAGATTAACAAAAAAACTATAAAGTTTTCAAGCACTTTATAGTTTTTTATTGATTAGATATTTACATTTATAAAATGGGCATTTGTCACAATCGGGATTCTTACTTTTACAAATATATCTACCAAATAATACTAATTGATGATGAATCCTACTCCATTTATCTTTAGGAAAAAATTTCATTAATTTATTTTCGATTTCTAAAACATCATCACTATCGACTATTCCTAGTCTATTTGCAACCCTTTTAACATGAGTATCAACTGCTATTGTGGGCACATTATAGATATTCGATAAAACGACATTACAAGTTTTTCTACCAACACCTGGTAAACTTTCTAAAAATTCACGATTATTAGGAACTTTTCCCTCGTACTTTTCAACTAATTCTGTAGCTACTATCTTAATATACTGAGCTTTTCTTTTAAATGTTCCAACAGGATAAATAATATTTTCAATATCTTTAATATCCGTATTTTTTAAACTAAATATATCATATTTACTAAATAGTATTGGAGTTACAGAATTAACCCTTTTATCAGTTGATTGAGCTGATAAAATAGTAGCAATCAATAATTCATAATCTTTGGTATAATTCAATTCACATTTTGCATCAGGAAATAATTCATCTAATTTTTTTAATAATTCTTTACTATTTTTCATTTAACCAATCAAAATTTAATATACTTGTTTCAAATAGCTTTTCTTCTTTTTCTTGTTGTTTATAGCGATTATTTACATCTTCTATAGTTTTATAGCCTTGTCTATTCCACTCGTATAAAACTTTATCAATATATCTTAAAGATGGAGTTCCATTATAAACTGACTCTTTTAAAGCTGCAATTATAACGTCTTCGGGAAATCCTTTTTCAATCCAAGCATTAATTATTTCATAATCCATGCTAGATAAAGTTCTACCAAAGTCGTTTTCAAATATACTAAATATATCCTCCTTGCTATTTTCTTTTTCTTCTTTTTGATGATCACTTTTTATTTCATTATAAAAATTATCTAAATTTACTTTTTCAATTATTTTACCATATCCATCTTTTTCAGCTTTTACCTTGATTATTTTTTTGCTCATTAAACTACTATAAGCTTCTAGTATTTGTTCTTCACTCATATTTAAAGCTTTAGAAATAACTTTTATATCGAATACTAAATCAAAAGAATTGTCAAAATAAAGTAATAGCAAAAATTCATTTAAAGATAAATTTTTTTTTAGTGCTTCTTTTATAAATATACTTTCTGCAACAAATTTCTTATTATCTTTAAACATTATACTCACTTCCTTTGTAATAAATATTCCTTTATTTTTTCTTTTTCATTTTTTAATTTACCACTCAATATCTTATTTTCCAAATCTTCATAAATTGTATTAATCAATTTACTAGGTTCAATATTTAATAAATTAATTATATCATTGCCTTTTATATCTATATCTTTTCGATCTTTAATTGGCATTTTCTTATATAATCGATTTATCTTTTTAGGATTTATGTTTAAAATCATTCCAGCAATTAGATTGATATATAATCCATATTTATATAAAGTTTTATAATCAATCACTTTTTTATTAATTACCTCAGTAATATTAATTATATTGCTTTTTTCGTTATTTGTAAATGGTATATCGTTAGCTTTTATTTGAGCCCACATACCAATTAAATCCTTAGTATAATTAATATCTTGATAATCTAAACCAATCACTTCAGTTAATTTAAATTTCTTTAATAAATTTAATCCTTTTTGAAAATTTTTATTAATTAATATTCTATCTAATTCTGCCTTAATTCTTTCTTTTGATAATTCCCCCACTAATTTATAATTACATTTAATTGCATCTAATAATTCATTATCCAAATCAAAATCAAGTACTGTTGCAAACCTGATAGCTCGAAGAATTCTTAATGGATCTTCTTTTAATTTAATATAGGGATCTCCAATCATTTTAATATGACACTTATTTAAGTCCTCTATTCCATTTAATAAATCAATTATATTTCCTTCTTTATCCATACATATGGAATTTATTGTAAAATCTCTTCTCAATAAATCTTGTTTTAAACTACCTATATATTTTACTTCAGTTGGTTTTCTATTTTTATAATTACTTTCACTTCTAAATGTTGTTATATCTATATTATATTTATCTATCTTTAAATTAGCTCCGCCATAATTATTTGTGCATATATTAAAAAGAAAATGAATTTCTTTTGGTAATGCCTCAGTGCATATATCAACGTCATATGACTTTATTCCTAATAAATAATCTCTTACATATCCTCCAACTAAATATGATTTATAGCCGTTTTCTTCTAATTTTGTTAAAACACTTTTAATTAATTTATTCATTTATAATCTCCACTTAAATTATAGCAAAAAAAAGATTTTTAAGCAGTAAAAGTTACATTGTTTTACATTTATTTTTTATACAACTCAATATTGCCTTTTTGAGCTTCTTTAATTATTTCTATCCATAAACTATCTATTACCATTCGTTCCTTTTTTGGATGAACTAAAAACCTAATTGTAAATTCTATATGATTATCTACATATTCAGTATATATAATGGGTTTTAAGTTATTATAATAAATTCGGTAATTAGAACTTGCTTCTTCTATTGCTTTATCCATCTTTTTAGGAATGCTTTTTATTATCTCATTTTTATTTACTATTGTATATAATATTTTTTTACTTTTATTTATATCGGCCTCTAAATTTATTCCAACATTCATTTCAGACCAAATATATTTAAAAGCAGTAGTATAGTTTTTTAAATGGTTAGAAAACACTGCAGAATTAGGAACATTTATTATAATTCCACTACTTTGTTCACCATTTACTCGTTCTTTGACTTCCAAAACTTTAAAACTCATCGAGCTAATTAAAACTACATCTCCTTTGGTTGATCCAACTTCAATGCGATCTTCTACAACAAATGGTTTGGCGGCTTTAATATAAATTCCTGCTACTAAGTTTAGTATTACTTCCCTTAAAGCAATTGTTGCACCCGCAGATATAAAACTAATTATTGTAACTATGTTATTTAAATGATTTTCCCAAATAATAAAAATAGTAAAAATAATTATAATATTTGCTATTAAATTACATCTTTGAGTAAATTTAAATTTTTCTTTACTACTATGATCTTTAATTTTATATAATTTATTTACAATTTTATTAATAAATTTGATTACCATAAATATCATTATAGAAATTATTACTAATATAATATACTTATTATTTATACCAGTCATCTCCCTTAACATATTTACTATTATATTTAATTCAATCATATTATTTTCCTTTCAAAATGAATTTTTATCTTATCATCTTTTTTTGAAAATTAGATGAATCTTTAACAAAAAAAATAAATACTTTACAATTTGCTGTAAAGTATTTAAATTAAAACTATTACTACTTTAATTTAGATTTAAGCGATATTATCTGGGATCACTGATAATATTAATTCACTGATAGGCGATATGGATCACTCGAAGTTCCTGTTCCACCAGTAATGCTCACATTAGAATCTAAATAAAAGACAGGCCTGGCGGCATTACCGCTGCTCGCAATGTTGACGTCCAAGCTGCCGTTGACGCCCACATAAAACATGGCATAACTGCTCGACGAACGAGTAGTAATTGTCCATTCAAAAAGTCCCATATACATCCAATTATTGTTACGATTTAAACTATTATCATAATCTATTAGATGAGTCATCCAATTTTCAGGACTTGCGGCATAACCATAATCACTGGGATACATTAATCCTATTTCATCTGTATATGTTATTGGATTAGATCCGTAGCCAGCATTATTTCTTTCTCCTTCATAAAATTCTTTAGCTGTATAAACCATATCATCCATGCCACCTAAATGCCATGTTGTTGGTGATACCATATTTGCCCATTTAATATTTATATTACTTAAATAATTTATATAATTTGTATTTAAATTTATTTTATTTAGCTCACTTGTTGTCCAATTACTTGAACCACGGTTACTCACACTCGTATCATAATTCCACCTATATGCTGCTATGTTACTAGCATTCATGTTACCCTTATAATAACTAGTTTGACTTGAATAAGTTCCCGCATAGTCTCTTCCATCTGTTCCTAACATTTCACTTGTTGTATAATCATATTTTATTAATTTAACATTATATGTTTCATCTTTATCATCATCAAATAAGCCTATGATTCGGTATAAGTTATCATTTGGACATGCTGCTGCATCTGAGCCAAAACACACATAATTATTAGGATTTGCACCACTATACCTATATGAATTATCCCCGGCTTCTTGGCTAGCATTTGTATATGTTCCTACTCCATCATGATAATATAAACCATTTGCTCCATCTTCAGTATAAATACTATTAGCTACATAGCAAGCTAAGGAATTGGCTCCGTTATTATTACATATTTTTTGGCCTATTGTTGGTTCCACATATATATCAAAATACACATAGCACTTATCAGAACTATTAGACTTCATTATTACTTTTTTAGCATCATCATCCCAGGAAAGTGTCCCGCCATTTTCACATCTACTTAATGATTCATTAAAAACATAACCATCCTGCGGCCACTCACTTTGAGTTATTTCTTCATAACTACCAGTGCCAGCTTCTGTTTCCAGCATCATTGTTAAAATATTGGTATTATTTATTTGCTCTGTTGTTTCCTTTATAGCATTTTCTTTTTTATTAGTTATATTAAATATTAATAATCCAGTTATTATTGATAGTATGATTATTACTTTTATTTTTTTATTCATCACTACACCTCTATTTTTCCCCATACTATCAAAAAAAAAAAAAAAAAAAAAAAAAAAAAAGTCAAGGTTTTAGAATAAAATAATCGCGTTCTTTATTTAGATTATAATATATGGTAAAATTAATTTAATTAGTAATTGGTAAAAATAACCGTTGTTAAAAAGTAAAAAATAAAATATAATGTAATTGAACAAACGTTCGGAGGTTATTTATGAATGATAATTTATATATAAATAGAAACATTATGTGTATAGATTTAAAAAGCTTTTTTGCCTCATGTGAATGTGTTGATAGAGGCTTAGATCCTTTTAAAGTGCCATTAGTTGTTGCTAATAGAAAACAAGGAAATGGCGCAATTACTTTAGCAGTTACACCTTATTTGAAAGCTCAAGGTGTTCCTTCAAGAACTAGACTTTACAACATTCCCGAACATATAAAATATACAATTGTTCCTCCAAGGATGAAATTATATATTGCCAAAAGCAAAGAAGTGATTGGTATTTATTTAGATTATGTATCTGCTGATGATTTACATGCTTACTCAATAGATGAATGCTTTCTAGATGTAACAAATTATTTAAAATTATATAAAAAAACCGACTATGAATTAGCAGAAGAAATATTAACCAAAATATATCAAAAAACTGGGTTAACTGCTACTTGTGGCATTGGCCCCAATCTTCTTTTAGCCAAAGTAGCTATGGATATTGAAGCAAAAAAATATAAAAACGGAATTGCTAAATGGACTTATGAAGACATTAAAACAAAATTGTGGCATATTAGTCCGCTTTCTAAAATGTGGGGTATTGGCAAAAGAATGGAAAAAAATTTAAACATTTTAAACATCTATACTATAGGAGATTTAGCTAATTATGATAAAAATAAATTAAAAGATAAATTTGGAGTAATGGGACTAGAACTATGGAATCATGCTAATGGCATAGATTTAAGTAAAATAAGTGATTATAAAATGCAAGCTAAAGATAAGTCTTATAGTCATTCGCAAGTATTATTCAAAGACTATAATGGTGAAAATATTCGGCTTATCATATCTGAAATGGTCGATTTACTAACTATAAGATTAAGAACTAATAATAAACAAACAACAATTATTGGCTTAGGAATAAGCTATTCTAAAGAAATTCAAAGTGGATTTTATCATACGTTAAAACTAGATGCTGCAACTGATTCTAATAAAGAGATCAATAAAGTGTGTAATATTATATTTGATAGATACTATAATGATTTACCAATAAGAAAAGTAAGTATTTGTTGTGGTGGATTAACAACTAAAAAAGGTATTCAATTAAATTTATTTGATGAATATAGTAATATTCAAGAAGAAGCTAAAATAAATGAAACTATTGATGGGATAAAAAATAAATATGGTAAAAATAGTTTAATTAAAGCATCAAGTTTATTACCAGATTCAACAGCAATAGAAAGAAATACTAAAATCGGAGGTCATCATGAATAAATTAGATCGGGGAATGATTAAATGGCAACCTTTTAATTCTTTAATAAATGGCAAATACATAGTAAATAGCATTTTAAAAGAAAAAGCTAAAATAAGTAAGCCAATTATATCCGATGAAGAGCAAAAAACATTAGAAGAAAAAATTATTGAAGCATACTATTGTCAAAATACAATTACAATTACTTATTATCAAAATGGATTTTTATTAAAAATAAAAAGTAAAATAAAAAAGATAGACAATATATATAAAATTATCTATCTTGATGACAAAACGTTACTATTTAAACAAATACTAGGAATTGACTTGAGTTACTGAAATAAAATAATAGTTATCATCAGTTCCTTTTTTAAATGTCCACTTATAAGTTTTCAATAAATTTTTATCTGTAAAATTAGCACTACTAGTTATATTTAAATTACTAGCCAATAATTCTAAATTCATTAAATCACCATATAAATTATAAGTATTATCTACATTATGTGAAAAATAACCATATCTTTCATAAATATATATTTCATCACCTTTAGATGATGCTCGTATTAACTCTTGAATTACAAAATCTTGTCCACAATCACAATTATCTTGAGTAATAATAAATGAATCATTTAAAGAATCATATCTAACTAAAAAATTATTGTAATTTGTCTCAGTATTTGTCACTTCATTAACTAAATTAGCATCATTAAGTAAAGAAATTGCTGCATTATTAAAATTTTCTTTAGTAATTAGCATATCAGTTACACAATTATTTTTTATAAAGCTATCCAAAACTAAAGTTATTTTTTCATTAGTAGTTAATTCAACTGCTGTAAGAGATTTACTATAAAACCTTTTAAGTAAACTGATACTATTAGTGCAATTACTTAAACGAATTTTATTATAAATACTATTTATATTATCATCTATTACAATATTTTCTTCTTCTATAACTTCTACAATAGGATCACTTTCATTATTTACACCATAATATTTAAAACCTAAATAAAATCCATAAAAAGTATTTCCAAATATATACAATACTAAAATTGTTACTAATATAGTAAATATGATACTTTTATTAAACTTAAAACTTCTTTTTTTATTGTTTTTAGTATTTCTAAAAACAATCTTTTCTTCTTCATCTTTTAACAAAGGTTCTAAAGCCACATAATCACACCCTCTACTATAAAGATAATAACACATTTTTATTTTTTTAAAAAGGTTTTTTTATCTATTCGACATTATTTCTTCTATTAATACTTACAAGTTCAATGTCATCTGTCAATTGCTTAATTCTTTCAATAATTCTTCGGCTTTTAACTTTATCTTCACTATCTTTGGTTAAAGATAAATGAGTTTCTAATTCTTCAATGTTTAAATTGGAAGTGAAAAATGTTGTCAATTTATTATTCATGCGATATTGTAATATAGTTCCTAAAATTTCATCTCTTCCCCAGACAGTTACACTTTCTGCTCCAATATCATCTATCAATAATAAATCCACATTTTGTAAATAATTCAATTTATCTGCTACTAAACTAAAGTCTTCTTTCATATTTCTTAATAATTCTGGAAAATAGACAATTTCTATTTGAGCATTTTTCTTAATTTTTAATTCATTTAATAAAGCCGCAATTAAATATGTTTTGCCACTTCCAAAAGATCCATGTAAATAAAGACCCTTTAAAGTATTAACTTTTTCATATTTATCATAATATTCTTTAAGCCATTTAATAACTTTTAGTCTTTTCTTATCCGTTATATCAATATCTTTCATTCTGGCATTCTCTAATTCATTAATACTATTTTCTTTTTCTTTTGTCATTTTATCTAAATCTCTTTGATACTTACATGGAGTATAAATAAATTTAATGCTATCACTATCAACTTTAGGATATAATACATGACCAGTTACTTTATTTTTACACATAAAAAGGCCTTGACATTTTTTACAATTGTCTAATTCTTCACAAGTATCCATCAATTTAGTATTGTTTTTTTTTGCTAAATCTTTTTTTATTTTTAATCTTTTTACTAAAGTACAAAAATCTTTATTCTGCAACGATTCTTGTAAAGCTTTTTCTAAATCATGATCTAAATTTTCATCTTTATTTAACACTATTTTTTCCATTACTTAAACTCCTTAAATAAACTTTCTAATTCTTCTTTTTCTTCCTTAGTTAGTTCTTCTTTTTCACTTATTTTATTAAACCAAACTGGTTCTGGATTTTCTTTTTTCTTGGAAGTTATAACCTTTTTATTAAATTTTTGATTTTCTTTTTCTGCAAAATCCATAGCTTCACTAGCAGTTTTTAAACCAGCTCTTTTCCACTGTCCAGCGATAGCTTCAATATAAGCTGTCGAAAGCCGATTATTATTTTTTCTTAAAACATAGTCCAGTAAAACATTTACAACTGCTGGAGGCATCTCTAAATCAACAATTAATGATTCTATTATTTTTATATCTCTATTTGTTGGCTTTACACCGCGATATTTATTTCTTAAAAAATCAACGGGATTAATATTTTCAAAAACTTGAATAATTTTTCCGCGCCTAGAATTATCACCAGCAGGTGTTTTTAAATATTCTGGCTGACTGCGATAAATAAGAGTTGGTAAAGCACCATTATTAAATTGATACATTTTACGAGCTGCAATTCTCAAATTATTTTTATCAATCATACCATATTCATTTAATACACTACGAATAAGTTCCATCATCTTTATTGAATCTATTTTATATACAAAAGCTAATTGATTAATTAAATCTTTAGTTTTTTTATTAAATGCCTTTTCATTAATTATTCCTTTAGGAATTGAAGAAATAATTAAATCGAAATCAACTTGATCTTGACACTCTATTCCATTTACACTTCTTTCAATGCTTTCCATAACTGGAATATTACTAATTGGTTCATATACTTCATCAATCTTTTTAGTAATTTCTGTATAATCCTTAGTATCAATCTTTAATTTTTGATAAATCTTTTTTAAGTATTCATATTCAGTTACTCCAATATTATTATAAAGAACTATATTTAATATAGGATGCGCAAAAAATTCACTAGGTGACAAAGGTGAATAAATCTCATAAATATAATTATTGACATCACCAGTTTTAACAAATGATTTTAATAATCCAGTTGCTTCTAAAGATTCACGTGCTTCTTTAATTGCACTTAAAGGACACTTTAAAATACTTAATAAATGATGATGATTAAATTCACGAGATATTTGTTTACTTTCTTCTAAATCGTTCCAAAATATTAAATAAAGGCTTATTGCCAAATGACCTATTATCGGTTCATAAAAAGTAATTAATATTTTTTTATCAAAATCTGTTAAAATACTTTTATTTAAAACTACATATCTATCAGCAGGTAAAAGAGTAAGACTTTCCATAAACCACACCTCTAAAATAATTATATCATCATTTATTTAATTATTAAATCTTAATAAATATCCGTCTGGATCTTGAATTAAAAATTCTTTGTCTTCATAAATTTTATCATTAACTCTATACTTATCAATTTGTAATTTTCTATAAATTTTAACATTATTATTTATTAACTCATCATAAAATTTATCAATATTTGAAATTTGCATACTTATATTTATACCTCTACCAAAAGGGTATTCTAATTGTCCTACATACCAATTATCATTTATTTGCTCTATCATTATTTGATTATTTTCTAATTCTAAAAAGCAAAACTTATCTTCTTTTCTTTCATATCTAACTATAAAACCTAGTTTTAAATAAAAACTTTTACTAATTTCTATATCAGTAACACTAAGTTCAGGAATTAAACTATTAAATTTCATATAATCACCACATATATTATAACAAAAAAAAGAACTGTTTGTTCCTTTTATTCATAACCATAAGTTACATAATTAACTATACTTCCTTCAGTAATACTATAATCAGTAATTGCAAAATTATTTTCTTCGTCAAAATATATAGTTTTATCATCTTCTTTAATTTTTTTATAATAAGTATTCAATATTTCTTCAACTTCTTCTTTTAATACATCAACATCCTTAAATGATGCAAAAGTAGTTCCGTATGCACAACATGTTTCTACATAAATTAAATCAGCTGGAATTTTTATCAAAGTATTTTTAGCATTTCCATCGGGAGCATTTCCTAAATCATATTCATAATACCCTGTAGTATTATATAATTTTAATCTTTCAATTTCATTATTTATTTTAAATATTTTAATTAAAAGTACTCCCATTATCACTAGCAAAATAAATATTATTATAATTAAAACTTTTTTCTTCATAACAACCTCTAATACTATTATACCAAAAAATTTATTATTGTTTAAGAATTGTTTTACCTGCACCAATTATTTTGATATTTCTAATTAAATAATCAAGTAAATTTGCCTTTTTTATTTCTTTTTTTACTGTAACATTTACTTCATCTATTATATTTCCTTCAGCATCAATTATTTCCGCACTTCCTACGATATCTCCGGGTTTTACAGGTGCTTTTATTTTATTTACTTTTAAATTAAATTTATAAGTTTCTAATTCTTGAGTGTTTTTTAATAGCTCTGTTGCATCCTCTAAAAGTACAATTTCTACAAAATCTTCTTTGCCTTGTTCCACTCTTACTTTCCCTAATACTTCATCTTTAGTTTTAATAGTATTTATTTTATAAGTATTAAAACCATAATTTAACATTTTTACAGTATCACTACTTCTAGATTCAGTTGATTCCTCACCCATTACTACTGATATAAGTCGAAAATTATCTTTTTTTGCTGTTGCTGTAAGACAATATCCAGCAGTTGTTGTATATCCAGTTTTAAGGCCATCTACTCCATCATAGAATCTAACCAATTTATTTGTATTAACCAACCAAGTTTTTGTTCCGTCATTTTTTTCTAAATATTCTTCATATATACTTGTATATTCTAATATCTTTTCATGTTTTAAAAGCTCCATAGCTATAATTGCCATATCTCTTGCAGTTGAATAATGTCCCTCAGCATCTAAACCATGCGCATTGACAAAATTAGTATTACTTGCCCCTAGCTCTTTAAAACGTTTATTCATCATTTCCACAAATTCATCTTGTGATCCTGCAATTTTTTCTGCCAATGCTACAACAGCATCATTTCCACTAGCAACAGCAACACTTTTTAATAGTGCATCAACTGTGTAAACTTCTCCAGCTTTTAAAAATACTTGACTACCTCCCATATTTGCTGCTTCTTCACTTATCGTTACTTGATCATCTAAACTCAAATTTCCATTATCAATTGCTTCCATAATCAAAAGCATACTTCCTATTTTAGTCATCGATGCAGGAGCTAATTTTTCATCTACATTTTTTTCAAACAAAACTTTGCCAGTAGCATTATCAATTAATATAGCACTTTTAGCTCCTGGTGCATAATCTTCTGCAGCTTTAGCATTACTTATAAATAAACAAAAAGCCATAATAATTAGTAAACATCTTTTCAAACTCACTTCACCTACTAATTATTATGACTCTTTTTTAATATTATTACTTAGTAATTAATTATCTTTTTAATTTGCTTATATATCTGATTAATATCATCTATTAAAAGTAAATTTTCCAAATCTTGCTTTTTTTCTAAAATATGTAATTTAGATTCTAAACCTACTAATTTAATTTCAATTTTTTTTATCATATTACCAATATAACTTTTTGATACTTTATAATTGTCAGCAATTTCTTGCAAAGTTAAATTTTCTTCATAATATAATGCAAAATAATTTCGTTCTTTATCGGTTAATAAACTACCATATAAATCAAATAGTAAATTATAATAAACAAATTTTTCCATTAAATCATATCCTTAAACAATCCATATATATAATTTTCTATATCAAAAGTTATTAAATCGGTCATTTTTTCACCTAAGCCTACAAATTTGACAGGTATGTTAACTTCTTCTTTAATAGCTAAAACTATTCCTCCTTTAGCAGTTCCATCCAATTTTGTTAACACTATTCCCGTAATATTGGTAATTTCCTTAAATGCTTTTGCTTGCATAATACCATTTTGACCAGTTGTAGCATCTATTACCAATAAAGTTTCATGCGGAGCACCTTGTATTTGCATACCAATTACTTTATTAATTTTTTCTAATTCTTTCATTAAATTTATTTTATTATGCAACCTACCTGCTGTATCAATTAAAACAATATCAATATTTTCTTCTTTAGCTTTAACTAACCCATCAAATATAACTCCAGCAGGATCAGTATTTTCACGGCCATAAAATGCAGATTCTGTTCGATCAGCCCATATCTTTAATTGTTCAACAGCCCCAGCTCTAAATGTATCTCCAGCAATCATCATAACTTTCTTGCCATCTTGTTTATATTTATTAGCTAATTTTGCTATTGTTGTAGTTTTACCAACACCGTTTACACCAACCATTAATATAACTGTTGGTCCTGCTTCATTCATATTTATTTTATCTGTAATAGATTCATTATTAACATAAATTATAAATAACTCATCGACTATTACTTCATTTAAGTATTTAGAATCTGTAATATTTTCACTTCTTACTCTTTTACGTAAACGATCAATAAAATCCATAACTGTTTTAACACCTATATCAGCACTAATTAATAAATCTTCTAATTCTTCAAAATATTCTTCATTAACTTTAGTATACTTAATACCTAAAAGATTTAGTTTAGAAACAAATTCATTACGTGATTTTTCTAAACCTTTATCATAAATTTTTACTTCTTCATTTATTTTTTCTTCTTGTTCTTTATTTTTAAATATATTTTTTAATTTATTAAATAATCCCATATTTTTCCTCCGTATAACAATATAATAACATATTTATAGACAAAACCAAAATTTTTTGCTATAATTTATTTAGTCAAAAACTTTATTGTAATTTAAGAAAGAAGGAATTTTTTTTATGGAAAATAAAAAGTTACCAACTAAAGTAATTGCTTTAGGTGGTTTAGGTGAAGTTGGAAAAAACATGTATATCGTTGAACATAACGATGAAATATTGATAATTGATGCTGGAGTAATGTTTCCTGAAGATGGCTTATTAGGTGTTGATTATGTTATTCAAGACGTTACTTATTTAAAGAAAAATGAAAATAAAATCAAAGGCTTATTTATCACTCATGGTCATGAAGATCATATCGGAGGTATTCCATTTTTATTACAAGCAGTTAAAATACCTGTAATATATACTCCTAAAATTGCTAAAGATTTAATTGAAAAAAAATTAGTAGAAAGAAATATTAAATTTGAAAATTATGAAATAATTAATCCAGATTTTAATGTTAAAACTAAATATTTTAATGTTTCTTTTGTCAATACTACTCACTCTATTCCAGATTCATTTGCTTTAATTATTAAGACTCCAAATGGAACAATATTTGAAACGGGAGATTTTAAATTTGATTTAACTCCAGTTGGACCAATGGCTGATATTCACAAAATGGCTAAAGCAGGAGCTGAGGGAGTTACTCTACTTTTAAGTGATTCTACCAATGCTTTATCTGCTGGATACTCCAAAAGTGAAAGTGCTGTTGATGGAATGTTAAATGATATGATAAGTCGTCATCATGGAAGAGTTATTGTTGCTACATTTGCATCTAATATATATCGAATTAAGCATATAGCTGAAACATGCAAAAAATACAATCGAAAAATTATAGTTTTTGGTAGAAGTATGGAAAATAGTGTTGAACTTGCTTTAAATAATGGACTAATTACTGATAGATCACTTTTTATAGATGTCAATGATTCTAAATCTTTAAAAAGAAATGAAATCTGTATTTTATGCACAGGATCGCAAGGAGAACCACTAGCAGCATTATCACGAATTGCTAATGGTCAACATAAGCAAATTTCTCTTTTAGGAGATGATTTAGTAATATTTTCTTCTAGTCCTATTCCTGGTAATGCTCAAAGTATTAATAAAATAATTAATAAATTATATTTAAAAGGTGTAAGAGTATTTACAAATTCAGAATTTACCGATGTACATACTTCAGGTCATGCTAAAGAAGAAGAGTTAAAATGGATGCTTAGAATTATCAAACCCAAATATTTTATGCCGATGCATGGGGAATATCGCATGCTTAAAAAGCATACTGAAATAGCTGCCAAATGCGGAATTGATTCTAATAATACATTTATTTGTTCTAATGGTGATGTAATTGAATTGATAGATGGAATTGTCCGAAAAAATGGAACTGTTCAAGCTGGAGATGTATATGTCGATGGTTCTAGAATTGGTGACATTGGTAGTGTTGTAATAAAAGATCGTAAACTGATGAGCCAAGATGGCATTTTAGTAACTATTTTAAATATTAATACCTTATCTAGAAAATTATTATTAAAACCTAATGTTACTGCAAGAGGATTTGTATTAGTAAATGAAAATCAAGAATTAATGCAAAAAATTGAAAGAAAAATTGCCGAAATAGTTAATAACTTTTTAGCAAAAGTTCCATACACATACACTGATTTAAAAAATCAAATAATTTTAGAATTACTGCCATTTATTAATAATTTAACTGGTAGAAAACCAATAATATTACCGGTAATTATGGAAGTTAACCAAACGGATCATAAATAAAAACTAATTTTGTTTTTTGCAAAATTAGTTTTTTTCTATTGCTTGAATATTAATTAGCTTCCATACATCATCAACCTTAATAAAATATAATTTATCATGCATTATATCTATTTGATGTTTACCAGCTACAATCATGTCTTTTTCTAAATATACTGTACAGGAAAAAGCATCCGGACCGTAAATTTCAAAATTTTCTAATCTTTCTACTGGCCAAATAGGATTTCCTAAAGTATGTTTGCTAGTAAATGTAATATCAACACTATGTGCCCAGTTATAAGCCATTTGATAAAGATCCGTTCCTTCAATTAAATATTCAGAAATTGTAGAAAAACCATATCTATTTCCTTGCAAATCTTTAGTTAAAAACAAATGCCAATCTTGAGCTATTTTCATTATATCAAAATCAATATTTATATAATTATTAGCATCTTCTAATGTCTTTACTTTATAAAAATAATCATCCATTTGATATATAAAGTCTTTTTCAGAAACTTCAACAGTATTAGCATTATAGTCTTTAATTACAATTTCTTTTTCAGAATCTAAGTTATTAATTTCATAAGTTACCAACTTTGGCATTGCTGTATTATAATACATAAAATCCAAATTAGAAAAATTTTTCTCTTTACTATAATTTTCCAACTTTTCTCCATCTACAAATACTTCAAAATTACTAGGAACAATAACATCATAATAAAATAGACCTCTATTTAAATTGGGCATTATTTTAATTACATCTCTTACTTGATAATTAAATAGTCCTAATTTAGTTTTATTAGCTAAAATTTTTGTATCTATAGTAAAAATTTTTCGATCATGATTATAAATTTCATATTTTTCATCAGCTATTTCTTTTACTGTTAAATTCTTAGATTGAGTTATATTTTTATATTCATCTAATAAATCAGTAGATAAATTATTTTCTTTTAAATAATTTTTCAAATCTGATTCGCTTAAATCATGAATGATACCTATTAAATAATTATCGACTTGAGCATTTTCATAGGTTTTTAATGTCCAAAAAATATATATTAAAAATATTATTGCAAGTATCCCTAGAATAATACTATAAATGAGCAAACTTTTTTTATATCTCTTTTCTTTTTTCTTACTACTTTTCATAATCTATTCCTTTACAATAAATGCTGTTGGTAATCGCCATGAAGAATTTGAATAGTAAAATGTTACACTATCCATTAAATATTCGCCGTTATAATACATTGTCGAAGAGCTTCCTCCATCAATATTTGCAGCATTAACGGCACCATATTCACTCATTACTTCGATTAAGTCAGCAGCAGTTGCTCCAAGATGTCCATTTTTGCCACGGCCATCAGTAACTAAGAATAGAACAGTACCATCTTCTCTTTGCCCGATGGCAGTCCTAGGGTTAGCTCCACTTCCCATTCCATTTAATTCTCTTTTTTCACCATTAATTATTAATTTTACAAAGTGGTTATTTTTATCACTAGATTCTTCTTGAAATGATACCGCATCGCGAATTTTTTCAGTAACAATCAAGTTTTCTATTTCACTTTTATTCATTGAACTTATGTCAATTATACGAAGAATATTATTTTCATCAAACCCAATTAAATGGAGTCCTGTTGCTCCCATACTCATATCCTGTATTTCGCCATTACTAACGGTAACTCCTAAAGGATGCCCCCCTTTATTAGCATCACTATAGTAAAGGCCACCATTTATACCAGCAAGGGCATTATTTTCATTAACTAATTTATCTAATTCTTTACCATATTCACCCCATGGATAGGTTGTAGCTAAACTTATCTTAGATGGGTCACTTATGATCATCATTGTTCCTTCGAAGTTATTACCAGATACCTTATGTATTTCAATAAGTTCTTTTTCAATATTATCATCAACTGTTATCAATTCAGTATCCACTTCTTCTTGCATGGTTGCTAAAGAATTAGCATTGACTATTTCGTTTATTTCGGCATCGCTTAAGAAAATAGAGGCTAAAAATTTTAATTGGCCAGTTTCTAGAATCGTCGTTACAAATAAATTACGAGCACTAGTTGATGGGCCATGACAAATTAAAAAGATTGTGGTAACCAAAGTCAAGATAACAACTCCCAAAGTTATACCAATAAAAGAAAATATTTTGCCGATTAATTTTACTACATTCATAATAATCCCTACCACTTTTTAAAATCTATAGATATCATATCATAATATAGTAATTTAATAAAGTATATTTGCAAGAAAATGTTGCCATGGTATAATTAATGTTGCCATGGTATAATTTAGGTAGTGATGGTCATGAAAAAGTTATTTATATTGTTGTTATTTGTTCCTTTTTTGATTGTTAAAGCGGAAGTTCGAGATGGTTATATTGATCAAATTACTATTACTGTTAATGATACTAATGTTAGTAAACTTAGTGATAATAATTACAATACATATTTAAGAATGGATGCAAATGATGAGATAAAAATAAATAGTCAACAAGAATTCAACTATGTTTATATAATTTATTATATAGAAGCAAAAAAAGGAATTATCCATTACAATGATACTGCAAAAAATGTTGGAGAAAACAATTTTTTACATGAATGTGTAAAATTAGAATCTAAAACTAATGAAGTTATATTAATTTATGATGAGAGTGTTGCTATAAAAGAGATTTTTTTATTTAATGACCCCCTTCCTAATTGGGTTCAAACTTGGGAGTTACCTTATGAAAAGGCTGATGTAGTTTTGTTTTCTACACATAGTGATGATGAGCATCTCTTTTTTGCGGGGCTAATTCCAACGATGATTGCAAACGGCAAGAAAATCCAAGTAGTCTATTTAACTAATCATAATGATAATCCTAAAAGACTAGATGAGCAATTGAATGGTCTTTGGGCAGTGGGAGTTAGGAATTATCCTGTGCTAGGAACTTTTCCGGATGCCTACTCCACTTCACTTAAGGGAGCAACAAATAATTTAATTTATCAAAGTTATACTTTTGATGACGTTGTTGAATTTGAATTAGATATAATAAAAAGATTTAAACCAAGTATCGTAGTTAATCACGATGAAAATGGCGAGTATGGTCATGGACAACACATCCTTAATACCGAGGCATTAAAAGAAGCATTGAATTTGTTAAGTGAGGAAGAAAAACCATATAAGGTTTATTTACATTTATACAAAGAAAATCCTATTGTAATGAATTATGATATACCTTTAGAATATTATAATGGAATGAGTGCCTATGAAGTATCAAAACTGGGATATGCCGAACATGTTAGTCAACATTATACTTGGTTTACTGATTGGTTACTTGGAAAAAATGACAATTTTACTACTGCTACTCAGATAAAAACTTATAGTCCTTTAGAATTTGGATTATATTATTCAAAAGTAGGATATGAAAACAATGATGGAGATATGTTTTACAATATACCAGAAGAAATAAAAGAAGAAGTAATTGAAGATGAAAGCATTGATAGTGTAACGGAAGAAATTAAAGAGGTACACGATAAGGAAAACGGACACAATTATAATTATTTATATTTTATTGGAACTGGCATTTTAACAATTCTTATAATTATTCTTTTATTGACAAAGAAAAAACATTAGAGCATTTTCTAATGTTTTATTTAGCTTCTTCTTGAACCCTCGTTTCTCTAATTACTGTAATTTTTATGGTTCCAGGATATTGCATTTCTTGCTCTATTTTGTTTTTTATATCTCTAGCAATTTTATAGCTTTTGGCATCATCAACTTCTGTTGGTTTAACAATAACTCGTAGTTCTCTTCCAGCTTGCATAGCAAATGTTTTTTCTACACCTTCATAAGAATTACCAATCTCTTCAAGTTGTTCTAATCTCTTAATATAATTTTCCAAAGTATCATTACGAGCCCCTGGACGTGCCGCTGATAAAGTATCAGCAACTGCCACTAAAACCGCAATCGTCGATTTAGCTTCTACATCTCCATGATGTGATGCAATTGCATCAAGAACTACCTCTGGTTCATGATGTTTTTTGGCAAAATCAAGACCAATTTCTACATGACTTCCTTCAATTTCAAAATCGATAGCTTTTCCAATATCATGAAGTAGTCCTGCTCTTTTAGCAAGAGTGACATTTTCACCTAATTCAGCTGCCATTAAGCCTGTTAAATTAGCTACTTCAATTGAATGCTTTAGAGCATTTTGCCCATAACTAGTCCGGAAATTCAACTTACCAACTAAAGTAACAAGTTCTGGATCCATTTTGGCAATTCCCAAGTCATTAATAGTTTGATTACCAATTTGAATTATTCTTGTATTGACGTCTTTAACTGTTTTGTCATAAATTTCTTCTATTCTTCCTGGGTGAATTCGTCCATCCTTTATTAAAGATTCAATGGTTATTTTTGCTATTTCTCTTCTCAAAGGATCAAAAGAAGAAATTACTATAGCTTCTGGTGTATCGTCAATTATTAAGTCGACACCCGTAACTGATTCAATTGTTCGAATATTTCTTCCTTCTCTACCAATAAGTCTTCCTTTCATATCATCATTAGGCAATTCAATTGTACTAACTGTTTGCAGACCTACAACATCATCTGCATATCTTTCCATACTACTTACAATTAACTGTTTAGCAACATCGTGTGCTTCTAATTTAGCACGAGCTTCAGCATCTTTGATATAATTAGTTATTTCTAATTCCATATCACTTTCAACTCGTTCCATAATTGCTTGACGTGCTTTTTCTTTACTGTATTTACTAATTTGCTCTAACTTAACTACTTCTTCCTTGAGTAGTTCATCCATTTTTTCCTCTTTATCTTGCAATTTTTTTTGTTTAGCTAATAAATCATTTTCTTTTTCTTGTAATAAGTTATCTCTATTTTGTAAAATTTCTTCTCTTTTATCAAGATTGTTTTCTCTTGTTAAAAGACGATCTTCGCTTTGCAAAAGTTCAGCCTTTTTTTCTTTTATTTCTGCTTCAGTTTCTTGCTTTATTCGAAATGATTCTTGTTTTATTTCAAGTAATGTATCTCGTTTATTTTTTTCTGCTTCCTTCTTTGCATCTTCAATAAATTTATTAGCTTTGCTCAATGCTCTGGATGCTCTAATACTAAATATTATCCAAACAATTACAGCTCCAAATAAAATTCCAATAGCAAGAGTTAAAATGGAAAATAAAATATTATCCATTTTAAAAATCCTCCATCTCTTATAGAATATATAATATATATTAAATAGTAATATTTATTTATATCTATAATTCAATTATAATTGTAAATGGTTAAATAATCAAGTAATTTTTAGTTAAGAAAAAACAACTAATTGTCAGAGGTCATTAATTCTTCTTTTGTTATGTAACAATTCGCTTTGCGGTAATCTTATTTTCTTTTTGACACCTATAATACTCTTTTAATAATAAGTAATTAAAATTTTATATAGTTAATTTTACAACTAACTATTTCTTTAGAATTAGCATAATTAATACATTTATTACAATATTTTTATTAAGTTTGTTTCAATATCCCTAGCATTTTGCTATTTAACTTTAATCTACGACATATAATATGTTCTTAAATTTCCACTTGTTTAATTATAAAATATTATTTTTAAAAATATTAAAATGTCAACATATACATTTTTCACATTTTTGATGCAGTTTTATAAATACTACTAAATATTAACTGAAGTCCTATAGCAATAACTATAAATCTAATTGGAAATAATACTATAGCATATCTTTCATAAGCAAAAGCATAGCTATACATAATTATATGATATCCATATAAAATAACTAAAAATAAATACTCAAGTAAATGTTTTCTCTTTATAAAAATCACTATTGAAGATATTCCAAATAACAAAATATCAATAATTCGAAAGACTAAGTTTACCTTAATATCAATATTAAATATTTCGTTCCAATAAAAACTAGAATATAACATTATTTTTGGTTTATATAATAAATAAGATTTTAACATTGAAGCTTTATCATTATCCCACCAATATTGCATACGATAAAAAGCTTTCAATCGATCATATTCTAAAGAATAGTATACTTTATATTCATCCCGTGGATAATCACTACTTAAAACTTTTTGCATTTCTATACTCAGTAAATCATCGACATTAGTTTCATAGTCTAATTCAGCATCATTTGGATAGCCAATCCCTTGATAAGTTCCAAGAAGTAAAGGATTACCCACTCCATAAGTTAAAGGAATAAACTTTTCAAATATTTGATAATTTCTTATAATCCAAGGAGTTAAACAGGTCAAAACTGCAAGTGCTAAAACTACTACTTTTTTCATTAAATCTTTAAAATTATATTTTTTTATAATCAAGCATATTATTAAAGCAACTGGGAAAAAAACTATTGTTGGTCTTATAAATAAACAAATAATATAGTAAATGATTATGAAAATATAATCTCTATTTTTATTTTCTTTAATAAATTTTATTGAGTAATAAATAAGTAAAAGTAATAACAACATAAAGGGTGTTTCCGTTAGAATCAAATTACTCATCCATAAATAATCAGGAGCCAATAAAAATAAACAAACAAATGTAGAAATATATTTATTAGCAAAAATACGAGCAGTTTTATATAAAACTATCATAGTTAAAATAGTCATTAACATATAAAATAACTTTAAGGCTACTAATAAAACACTACCAGTTCCAAAAATTAAACAAAAAAAAGCTATTAGAAATGTTAACCCAGGCATAATTTGCGCAGATACTACCCCATGCATCGTAATTTTACCGGTTTCATAAAAATTTATGCCACTATTAATATAACTTAAATCGTCACTATTAATTGAATAATCATAACCCAGATAAATGAATGTTATAAAATTAAAGATTATAAATATTATTAACAGTATTGCGAATAGCCAATTGTTTTTTATAATTTCTAATACCTTTTTCATATTTGTTACTACCTCTTTATTTTAAACATAAACTTAACATTACTATTCCAAAATCTTTTTAAGCGTGATGGTTCTATAATTATACGATAAAGCCATTCTAAATTCAATTTGATAAATAATTTGGGAGCACGTTTTTTAGTACCACTCATTACATCAAATGAGCCACCCACTCCAATATATATTCCTTTACTTGCTTTGTCAAAATATTTAGCAATTATTTTTTCTTGATAAGGTATGCCTAAAGCAACCATACATATATCAGGAGTCTTTTTTATAATATCTTTCATTATCTTATCACGGTCTTTTACATATCCATTAGAATATCCTAAAATGTTAATATTAGGATATTCTACTTTTATTCTATTTACTAGTTTTTCTATTACCTCTGCTTTAGCACCAAATAAATAGATTGAATACTTATTTTCATTTGCTAATTTTAACAAATATTCAGCAATATCTATTCCAGTAATTCGCTCAGCAACATTAGTTCCAACTTTTCTTGCAGCCTTAACAACTGCAATCCCATCTGGAACAAAACTATAATTACCATCCAAAATTTTTTTTAATTCTTTATCATTTTCACTCAGCATTAATGTTTCAGGATTAACAGTAATAATAAATCTTTTATGATTATTTTTTAAATCATTAGATAATAATTTAAAATAAGTATTTTTATCTTTTGTATATAATTTTTTTAAATATTCTTTCATAGATATCACTATCCCCTACCTTTTTAAGTACTTATCAATATTACATCGCATCATATCTAAACTATATTATAATATTCTATTTTTAGCAATTTTTGTATTTTTATTTTTTTCTTTTAACTCTTTAGTAATAAATTGCAAATATTCTTTTTTTACATTATTAAAACTATACTTATTAGCTGTAGCTCTAGCATTTTTAGATAATACTTTCTTTTCTTTATTAGTTATATTTAAATATTTTAATATAGTATTAGAATATTCTTTTAAATTCCTATTACTAATTAAATAGCCATTACTATTATCTATAACATCTAATATGCCTTTGGCACTATCAAAAGCAATACAAGGAATACCATAACTCATAGCTTCAATTACAACAAGTCCAAATGATTCTTCAAAAGATGTCATTAAATATAGGGAACTAGACTCTAAATAATCTTTAATAAATGTATATTTTTTAAAACCCCAAAGTTTAATATTTTTTTCTAAGTGATTTTCTTTAATTAATAATTGTAGATTTTCTTTCTCTGGGCCATCACCAAAAACATTAAGTTTTATTTCAGAATCTTTTTTAACTAGATTAGCCATAATAGTAACTAAATCAGCAAATCCTTTGATTTTATCAAAGCGACCTATAGCAATCAAATTTTTAGTATTAACTTTTGATAATTCATCATCTTTAGGATAATAATTTAAAGCAAGAGGTATATAATACATTTTAATATTTACTCTATCCTTATAATTATTCAATAAATTTTTACTTACAGGCATTAAATAATCAATATTTTTAAGTTTATTTAATTTTTCTATATATTTATCACTTATATCATATACATGTTGTTCACTAATTTTTAGTGTATCTTTTCTACCATATTTATTTAATAACTTACTAAATTCATATCTTGTTGAAATAATTGTTTTTGCATCGCTAGTTATTAAATACTTAATAATTTTACTGTTTTTATTTAATAAAATATAAATTGATTTGAATCCTTCTTTTAAAGTTTTTATTAAACGAAAATGTTTTAAGTTATCAATAAATTCCTGCCTATTAGAAACTGCATTTAATAAATAAGTTACTTTAACTTTACTATCTAATTTAAATGGTATTTTATATTCTTGTTTATATAAAGATATTATTTCTACATTATAATTTTGCGATAACATTGAAGCACGTGTTGCAATAGCATTTTCTACTCCACCATAACCCATGTGTAATGCTAATATGGCTATTTTTTTATTATCTATTTTTTTTCTATTAAAAGCATTTAATTCATTTGCTAAGAACATACAGTATATTACTACATAAATAGATACTGCTGGAGCCATATAAACATGACCTGCAACAGTTGATATACCTAAACTCATAAGAATCATTAAAATATAAAATACACGTTCTTTAGTCAATTTAAATTTATTTTTAATGAGCAAATATGTTAAAAATAAGAATGGTACAAAAAACAAAATGACAGCAATTACTCCAAAATGATAAAAAATATCTAAAATATCCATTTCAATTAACTTTGTAACATTTATATTATTTATTTCTTCATTATCATTAAACCCTATGCCAAATAATAACGTTTCAGTATTAAAATTATTCAAATAAATTTCATTAGTATTTTGTAAAAAATAATTTCGTTGACTAAGTAAACGTAAACCATATTTTTTTATCTTAGTAAGTAGTGAATCTCCAGGTAATTCTTCACAACCAACACATTCATAAATTTCTTCCGTTTCACTTGGTGTATCTAAAACTGTAAAGAAATTTTTTATAGTATAACTTCCAAAATTTATTATTAAAATAACAATAAATATTAATAAACAAGATATAAATGGATTTCTTAAAATCTTTTTATTATGTAAATAGGATATAACTAATACAATAAAACCGCTGATAATTAAACCAAATAAAGTTACTTTAGTACCTACATAACTTATAACTAATAAAATTGGTAATATTCCTAGGAATAAATATTTTCTTTTATTACTAATAAGTAAATAAGAAAATGGAAATAATAATACTAATATCGTAGATATTTCATTTGCGGCATAAAACCAACCTACCATACCATATAACCCATTTTCATAAGTATTAAAACTAGTTCCTGTTAAAATTGGTAGTATCAATAAGGCTGAATAAGTAATTATTGTATAAAGCATTAATTTTTCAATACTATTTTTGTCAAAACCTATATCATCAAAGATACATAAGAATGCAAAAAAACTAATTGGAAAAAATAAAAATTTAACTAAGTAATTTGTTTCATTAAAAACAACTTCCAAACTCCAAAACATTGGTTTAGTAACTAAATAACAAATACTAAATATAATACTTAATATTATAAATATAACACTAACTTTCCTATATTTAGACTTAGAAAAAAATAAAGTATATATTACTAAAAATATTAGTAATAATCCTTTTAATATAGCTCCAATTGATATAGATACATCAGTAAATCTAGTTGTAATTGCACTAGTAAGATCTATAAATGGCAAAAGGAGAAATATAAAATAAATTAATTTTTTCATTTTATTTTTCTCCTTTCTTTTTTATTATAAATTGAACAATAAACTTTTGTTAATATTTTACTAGATTTTACCTTTCTTTTCAACCATGAAAACTTTTTTAAATAATTACATTGCTTCCAATTTGCATCTAATTCATCTAAATAATTAAATGCTATATCAATGAATTTATTCCTTAATTCCGTATCATTTATATATCTTTGTTGAATTGTATAATCAGTTAAAACCATTACGATAGTATTAACCATCGCATCATGTAAATAGTCATATTTTTTTAAATCATTTACCATAATATCAGTTATTTTTAAAATATCAAATATTTTTTCATCTCTAGTTGTAGTTTCACTATTTTCATGAATAACATAATGTGCTAAGCATTCATCAATTTTTCCTATTTTTTTAGCATTCAATAATAGTTTTACTACTAAAGGTGCATCCTCATATTTTAAATTTTCCACAAATCTATTTTCTTTATTTTTAAATAAACTACGTTTGTATATTTTGTTACATGGACCCAAATTAACTAATGTTAAAATATCTGGATTTTCTTTTAATGATGCATCTTTAAATGTAGGAAATCTTATTTCTTTTAAACCTTCAAAGCGGTCTTCATAATAATCACAGATAACGATATCACATTTATCTTTTAGAGCTTTTTCATACATTACTTCACAAAAATTTGGTTCAACATAATCATCAGAATCGATAAATGATAGATACTCACCAGTAGCAGTATCAATTCCTAAATTACGAGTCTTCCCTATCCCTTCATTTTTCTTAGAAATATATTTGATTCTCTTATCTTTATATTTTTTGATTATACTTTCAGACTCATCTGTTGAGCCATCATTTATTAAAATAATTTCTATATCTTCTAAAGTTTGATGTAATAGTGATTTAATACACCCATTTAAATATTTACTGGTATTATATACGGGTACGATAATACTTACTTTATTCATTACTACCTCGCTATACAATGATAAAAGAAATAAGCATTTTTCTTAATTAGTAAATTTCTAATTCTAGTTTTGATACTTCCTCCATGCAAATGACTAAAACACTTATTTTCTTTTAATACTTTATAATATTTTTTATAATCTTTATATTCTAATCTAGTAGAATAATAAATCAGTGAATTATTGAGAAATGCAATTATCAATTCTTTATTTGGAATATCTTTTAATCTACTTTTTAAAAATGCCGATTGCACTAACATATCATTCATTTTCTTTATTTTTTTTGAATAATCTGGATTAGTCATTAAGCTATTTTCTCTTTGAACATAATTATAGCCAATATAATTTAACGATTTAACCTTTTGAGCTTTAGCTATAACTAGAGGAATCAAACCATAATCTTCAGCTATACAACCTTCCATAAACTTATAATTATTTTTTTTATAATATTTGGCATTATAGCAATAACTCCAAGCATTTTCAATATAATGATATTTAAATATTTTATTAAAAGCACTTACTCCATCAGTAGTAGCAAAGCCAACTTCTGGATGTTTAATTATTTTGCCATCAATAACGTCTTGAATTTGAAAGCGAATTAAATCTGGTTTATCTTTTAATTTAGTATTTAATGTTTCTAATAGGATTTCTTCAAAAAAGTCATCACCATCTAAGAAAAGAATGTATTCACCACTTGATGCTTCAACGCCGAGATTACGAGCCTTACTAAGACCAGTTTTTTCTGCATAAATTTTGTTAAATTTCTTGTGTTTTTTTACATATTCATCAACAATTGATTCGCTATTATCACTACACTTATCACAAACAATTATTACTTCATAGTTTTTATATGTCTGATTTATTACACTATCTAAACATTTATGTAAATACTTTTCAACATTATAAACAGGTATTATTATACTAAACTTTGCCATTATCTCCTCATTTACTATCTGCTATTATTATTTTAGCATTGTTTATAAAATTCTTAGTAAAATTATTTTGAATCTTAGTTTCTTTACTTAAAAATTTATTAATATTCTCACTTAATTTATCAATATCTTTGTCAATAAATATGATACTATTATTATTTTTTAACATATCAGTAAATTCTTTTAATTTATAATTATAAGCACTGATAACTATACATGGAGTATTAGTTATTAAAGAAAATATTAAACCGTGTAAACGATCAGTAACAACTAATTTATGTTTGGCAAAACTTTTAAGTTGTTCATAAACAACATAATTTCTTTGATCTTTTTTAATATCTGTTGCCCAAAGATTGTTAGTAAAGCTGTAGTCTTTATCAAAAGATTTAATTATTTTAAATATTTCTTCATAAGTTTTTTTATCTAAACCACTTTCATCATTTAAATCTCTTAAACAGCACAATATACCATCACGACTATAACCAAAATTAAAGTTTAAATTAAGGGCTGAATCTAATGATTCATAACACTTAGCATTTGGAAAATTCTTTTTAGCAAATTCTAAACTGATATGTCCACGAGTAAATATTGTGAGATTGGAATGATTATTATAAATTCTTTTACTAATTTCTAATTCAGCATCATCAGTAAAGTAAATTGTTTGAGGTAATATTACAATCTTATTATTAGGAAAATTTTCAATTATAGTTCTTCTGACATTTTCTTCTGTTTTAAATTTATTGCCTAAATTACCTCCCCCCTGTAAAAATATTAAATCATCACTATTTATAATATTTTCTAAATAAGGTAATATATCATTAAATTCGTAAGTAGATACTTCGATTAATTTGTAATCACTAAAATATTTTCTAATAAACTCATATTCCCCAAAAGTGATAGCAGCATCACCAATATTGCTATGTTCACTGGTGCCAATTAAAATGATTTTCTTTGCAAAATACAAATTAGATAAAGTTTCATCTCTTATAAAGTCATACTTTTTCTCTAAATCATAAAGTTGGTCATGTAATAATCTGATTTGATTATTTAAATCGTCAAATTTTTCATGTGCTTTATTAAAATTTATATTAACTTCATTTAATATTTTTTGATTTTCATTCTTTTTTTCATGTTGGTCATGTAATAATCTGATTTGATTATTTAAATCGTCAAATTTTTCATGTGCTTTATTAAAATTTATATTAACTTCATTTAATATTTGTTGATTTTCATTCTTTTTTTCATTAAATAGCTTTTGATTTACTAAATTATCATTTACTGCCTCCGCCATAATATTGTAAAAAACTCTTTTGAATGGACGATAAACTGGGCCCAATATTTTTTGCTTTAAAGATTTATCTTTACCTCTATCTAAATTTCCGACTGTTGATTTTTTTATTACTATATCTTTCATGTAGCCATTTTCAGCTTCAAAAAGACGTAAATCAAAGACTTTTTCTAGACATCTGCTATCATAGATTTTTTTCTTATCATTGTTTTTTAATGCTTCGTTAAATATGTTATTCAATCTAACCAATTCTTCACTACTTACTTTACCATTCCAAGGAGCAACTATATTTAAATCTTCTTCAGTTAGTGCAACGTCCAATCTGGCAAAATTTTTCTTTACTAATTCGCGCATCATATCAATAGTTTTTTGATTTTGACCAGCAGAACCTGCATGCCAACGGTGGTAATATAAAACTTCTGGAATACTACCTACTTTCATACCTTTATCAAAGCATCTTAACCAAAGTTCCCAGTCTTCAACATGACTTCTAGTTTCATCATACCATAAATTATTGGCTTCAAAAAATTTTTTACGAAACATTATTGTCGGATGATTAAATGGACAAGTGAATATACTCCAAGCATGAGACATTTCTCCTTCAAAAGATATTCTTTCTTCATTCATATCTCCAAAATATTCAAAATTAGAAGTTACTAAATCGATACCTTTATGTTCATTTAAATATTTAACCTGTTTGTAAAGACGAGTTTTAGCAACCCGATCATCATCATCAATACGTGCAATATAATCAGCTTGAGCATTTTTTATGCCTATATTTAAACTTTTAGCTATTCCAGCCCTTTCTTCATTAATAATTAAATTAATACGTGCATCATCATATTTTTTTAACAATTTTATAAGTTCATCATTGTCTTTACCATCAACTACTAAAATTATTTCAAAATTATCATATTGAAAGCCATATTCTTGTTCTTGTTTTACAAGTAGATCATTAAGAACTTGAGCAAAATATTCAATATTAGGTTTATACATTGGAATAACAACTGATACATCCGGCTTTATTTTACCGAAACAATCACTTCCTCCAAGATTTAACCATTCTTTATAATATTCATACCATTTAGGATAAGTTTTAAACAAATACCAACTTTTCCAAAATTTGCGGGCACCCCAAGCATGAACAATTTTAGCATTACTAGAATCTCTTTTATAACTTGGATAAAAGCAATATGCACCATTTTCACCCACACTAGCAACAGCAACATTAAATTCTTGGATTAAAATATTTAAGATTCCTTGGTCTGGCAAAACTAAATAATCGGCATATTCAATAGTTTTATCAAAACACCATTTAGTCATTTTGTCGTAATTCTTTAAAGTATCTGCTACTGTTATTAAGCCAGAACTCATGTTATACTTATTCATATCATAATTAGATAAAGGCATTTTAAAACTTGTTTTAACAGTATCAGTTACTTTATAGGACTTGTTTTCTGGATCTTCAAAATTAGCTGACATACCATTTTCTTTGGCTTTATCAATTATTGAATCTAGTTTGCCACATATTAAAACATCTGTATCTAGCCATGTGATTGTTTCATATTCATTTAATAAATCAAACATATAATATCTCGCAAACATAAGTGGCGAAAATTTTTCAAATGCTGGCAAAGACTTAATATTATCTGGTAATTCATAATCAAATTTAATAAATCTACAAGGCATTAAATTTTCCATTATTTTTTTGTCTTTTTCATTTATTTTTTCATAATAGATGATTGCTTCATCAAATAATCCTTTATTAGTTTCTTTTAATTGTACTAGCAAATTGCCAATCAAAGCCGGTCTGGTATCAGCTATCATTATTGCATTTTTTTTCTTTTTCATAATTTACTCCAATTTCTCTAACTTTTTACATTTTAATTATAACAATTTTTTTATTATTATGTCAAAAAAATGGCATTTTAGCCATTATTTTCCTAGTTCAGTTACTAATATTACTTTTGTTTTCAATTTTTTATTAATTTGTCTTTTTATTTTTCCAAAATTTAAAATATCTGCAACTAAAACAGCATCAACGTTGGGAATACTATCATACAAATTTAAAACTGGTATTTCATGTCTTCGTAATATTTTTTTACCTAAATATTTACATTTATGAACGATAGACGTTTTTATATTAGGATTAGTTTCTGTATAGTTAGGTGAAATGATACATTTCACCTTGATGGATGTGTGTAACAATCCATCAACTAAACTTTCTTGATATTTTGCATTTTCGTAAATTGCTATGCTTTTGATTTCTTCCTTTTTAAAAATATTTTCTAGTGCTTCTGAAAATTTAGCACTATTACCATATTTGTTATTAAATTCTATATCACGATACCAATTTATTATCTCTTTTCGATCACTAGCGTATTCTTTGTTACTTTCATTGAACCTGGATTCCATAAAATATTTCATTTCAGGTTGAAGCCATTCTTTGCCATCTTTAGTCTTTCTGTTTCTTATTTCTGAATATTTAGGAGCTTTAAATCCCGGAATTGTTCCATAAGTAAGTAATACATGGGAAGCAAAACAATGTTCCCATGGACATTTATTTCCTATTGCTAAAAAATGAATCGGTTCATTGACATCTTCAAAAATGTTTTGAATGACTGGCCCACCAGCAAAACAAGGGGTTAAATTACCACTTTCTAAATATAGATTTAATTCCCAATCCCCTGCATAGCAAAATTCACATCTTTTTTTGCCCCATACTGTATCTTGAAATTTAATAACTGGAGTATCAAACTTATTCCAGTTTTTCATGTGTTCTTTATTGGATAGTTTAGTTAATTTTTTATAACCATCATTATTATCTCTAGATTCGATTATATGAGGTTTAGCTCCACAATTATCAATGCACTTTTTAGTTATTTCATCAATATAAGGAATAGACTCATCATTAGCCGTTAATTCTACAGTATATGATATACCTGAATCACGTACCATTTTCACATTTTCAAAAAATGTATCTAATAGATTTTGTCTTTTTAATTCTAAGAATTGATAAGAAAATTTAAAAAATAATCTTTTTTTCTTATCTTCATTTAACTCACAATATTCTTTTATTTTATTGGTAATCGATCCATTAGTTACGATAGCCACATAATGACCATTATCTAAAGTTCTATTAACTAATTCAAATAAATATGGTGCTAAAAGTGTTTCACCGACAGCACAATAATTAACTAGGCAAGTTCCTCCCAATCTATCTTTGGTGATTGCTTTTTGAATTGTATCTAGATCATATTGCAATTTTGGAATATTTTGGTCAAAAGCATTTGTTTGAGCCAAATAACAGTAATGACATTTAAAATTGCATACCGTTATAGGAATTACTACATTAATTAATCTTTTTATTTTATCCATATATTTCCTCCTGATTTTATTTTCTGTTAAACACAAAAAATTTACTTATTATATAATTTCCAACCATTATAAGAACTTGACAGATAATCGTAATAATTATTATCCATATATCTGTATTTAGTTTTAATAAATTAACAAAGAACCACATTATGACCATCTCCATTAATAAAGTTAAAACCCTTCCACCAAAAAATGTTGATAGTTCATAAAAATAGTTTTTTGATCGAGAGTTAAATACAAATATTCTATTTAAAAAATAAGAAAATGATACAGCACATATCCAAGAAATGATAACGGCTATTTGTAATTCTAAAGCATTACTAGCATCTAATAAAGTGAATAATAAAATGTATTTTGAGACTAAACTTACTACTGTTGTAAGTCCTCCAACAATAATATAATTAATAATTTCTTTATATTGTAAATATTTTTTTTTAATAAATTTCATAATTAATTATCTTTTTACCTCTTCTTTTATTATATAAATTGGTCTTTTTTTTGTTTCTATATATACTCTTCCTAAATATTCACCTATTATTCCTATGAAAATCATTTGCAAACTTCCAAACATGAGAATAAGACAAACAATAGTAGCATAGCCATCTACATCTATTCCAATAAATATTTTTTGTATTAATACTATAATCATATATATTATTGAAATAACAAATGCAATAAAGCCTATATATGTAGATATTTTTAGAGGGGATATTGAAAAACCTATAATGCCATCTAAGGCATATTTTATTAATGAAATAAAAGACCACGATGATTTACCAAACTTTCTCTCTTCAACTTCATATGGCATATAATAGTTATTGTATCCTATCCACGAAAAGAAGCCTTTAGAAAATCTGTAATATTCCTTAAGTTCTAACAATGAGTTAGCTACTTGTCTACTAAATAGCCTAAAATCTGAGGCATTTTCATAAAATTCAATTTCTGATATTTTGTTTATTAATTTATAAAATAACTTTTTAAAAAACGATATAACTTTGCCTTCTTTTCTTATTGCTTGATAGCAAGTAATGATATCATATTCAGGGTTATCTATAATATAATTAAACATTTTTAAAACGTATTTAGGATGTTGTTGTAAATCAGCATCCATTATTGCTATATATTTTCCTAAACTTTTATTTAAGCCTGCGTAAATTGCTGATTCTTTACCAAAGTTTTTTGAAAAATTCAAACCTATAACATTATTATTTTTTAAAACTATGTTTTTTATAGCATCAAAAGTGTGATCTTTACTTCCATCATTTATAAAAATATATTCAATATTAATATTTTGTTTATCAAATGTTTTTTGACATTCTTCAAATAACAATGGAATGTTTTGTTCTTCATTATAACACGGAATTATTATTGAAATATCAATATCGTTTGTTTCTTTTTGCATTTTACCATCCTCTTATTACATATCTTCTACCATCTAAAGCTTCAAAATGAAATTCAACATCAACATTATCGATTATTCCTTTATCTAACAAATAACTCTTGTATGCTATTGCATGAAATTCCATATATGGGTTATAATTCCAAATATATCTTATAGGGCATGTTTTAATTAAAATTTCTGTCTTTCCTTCTTCAAACTGTCTTTGAATATTTTCAAATCTAACCACATCAAAATGTCTTACTATAATAAATATAGAAATTAAATATACTATTAAAATTGTAAAAACACTATTTACTATAATCTTTAAATCTTTTCCTGAATATTTTTCTGTTAATAATATATTTAGTATTAAGCCAATGGTTAACGCACTAAGCATAATATTTGTAAAATAAGTTGTTCTAAATCCCCAAGTTGGACTTAATAACATTGCCATATTTGGTGACAATCCAATAAAAAGAAAACTATAGTATTCAATTCTTGTTTTTTTATCTTTTATTATATAGAATATCGAAATTAAAAATAATATAGAAATTATAGTCCAAAATGCATATGTAAAAACACTGGTTAAAAAAGTTTCGCTTTTCCAATAAAAGTCTAAAGAAGATGTATATTCTGTAAAAGGATTATATATATCATAATGATAAAATAAGGAATAAATTGGAATAATATTTATAAACAAAGGGGCTGTTGAATAATTAAGTAATTAATTATTTGACAGTCTCTTTTCTTTTGGCTTTACATAAGGAAATTTTTC
>CALVUS010000003.1 GCA_944363665.1 uncultured Bacilli bacterium
AAAACTTGACATAAAAAAAGCCTTATTGTAAAAGGGCTGAATCCACATTAGCAAAAGTAACAAGTGTCAAACTCCGGTTGAGAGATAAATTAAACTATAATAAACACAAAAGCAAATAATTATGATATAATAGTTATTAATGGAGGGTTTGAATATGATTTATTTTAGAAAAAATGACGAAGTAATTGAAAAATATCAAGTTGATTTTGATAAAGAAGAAATTGAAAAATTAAAAAAGGAAATTATAAATAATTGTAGTTTTATACAACACGAAGAGTATGAAAGTGATTATTCACCAAGATTTACTGATGAAATTATTAGAAATTTCACTTATACTCCTACTGGAAAAGAAAAAGAATATTTTGAAGAAACAAGAGATATTTATCGATATAGTTATGATGAATATAAACCACCATATTTAGTTAAATTAATAAATCAACTTTTAAATGGCAATTCAAAAGCCATAGATGAAATATTAAATTACGATATTTCTACTAAATCATCTATAGATGATAGAATTAATTTAGCAAATCAAGAATTTAGTAAAGTTGCCCCTGAAGATATTACGAAAAAGAAAGAAAAACTAAAAGAACTAGAAGATTTATTAAAAGCAAAAGAACTAAATAAAAATCAACAAAGTATTGATGCATATTATAATCAATTAATAGGGTTAATTAAATTTGATTTAGTTGATTCACTTTCAATAAGTGAATTAGGTAGAATAGAATCTTTCCTAGAAATCAAATTATCTGGTGTAGAAATTAGTAATTCTAAAGGAAAGCCATTTGTGAAATCTTTGAAAAAAGCTGATTAATATATTAAAGTAGCGAAAAAATATTGCGACTTTTTCTATTATTTGGTAAAATGTATTTAGTGATTAGTTGTTTATCAACTATTCCTAAGGTTTCGGATATACTAATTGTCCGTACCATTATGTTTATTACTAGGTTTAAAGCCTAGTTTTTTTATACTTAATTATTATAGAAATAAGTTTATATATAATAAAATTTATTATATAATTAAGTTGGTGATAATATGCTACAAACTGAATTGATTACTAATTTAAATAATCCTTTTATTGATGAAATTGCAAATATTTTAAAAAGATGGATAAATATTGATAAAATAGAAGAAATTAAAAACGGTATTAAACATAAGACTTATCCTTATACCATTACTTTATCTTTAGATAATACTCTTATTGGATTTTATCAAATTGTTTTACATGATAATGATAATACAGATTACTTGCCTTGGATTGCTAATGTATTTATAAAAGAAGAATATCGTAAACAAGGATATGGGAAAAAACTGATTAAGACAATACCAAAATATATGTCTAAACTAAATATTGATAATATATTTCTTCATACGAGACATAAAAATTTATATGAAAAATTTGGATGGCAATTAATGCAAATATTAGACTTAAATGATAATATCATTCACTATATGTATACATTAAAAAAATAGGATAACTCCTATTTTTGATAAATTAAAGCTATACCATCTAAACTAAAACTTTTAACATCAGTAATTTTTACTTTAATTATTTTTCCTATCAAGTTTTGTGATCCTTCTATATTAACAAGTTTCATCGTGTCCGTATAACCACATACTTTATCGCAGCCTTTTTCACTTGGCCCAGTTACTAATACTTCGACTTCTTTGTTTAAATATTTTTTGTTACTATCTAAAGAATATCTATTTACTAATTCATTTAAAGTATGTAATCTCTTTTCTTTTTCTACCATAGTTACTTTATCTTCCATTAATGCAGCAGCAGTTCCAACTCGTGGTGAAAAAATAAAGGTAAAAGCACCATCAAATTTACAATAATTTACAATATCTAAAGTTTTTTGAAAATCTTCCTCAGTTTCATTAGGAAAACCTACAATTATATCCGTAGTAATACTTACATTAGGTATTTTTTCTTTTATAGTATCAAACAACTTTTTATATTCTTCTATAGTATATTTACGATTCATTCTTTTTAGAATTTCATCACTACCCGATTGGATTGGTAAGTGAATATATGGCATTATATTATCATACTTAGCTATAATATCAATCATTTTATCTGTAAAATTCCAAGGATGGGATGTAACAAATCTAATTCGTGGTATACCAATTTTAGCCACTTCTTCTAAAAGAGTGGCAAAATCATATCCTAAATTTAAATCTTTACCATAAGCATTAACATTTTGACCTAGTAAAGTAATTTCCATGTAACCTTGTTCTTTTAATTTTCTTACTTCTTTTAAAATTTCTTCCATCTTCCGACTTCTTTCTCGTCCTCTGGTAAATGGAACAATGCAATAAGTACAGAATTTATCACATCCGTAAATGATATTAATCCAAGCACTAATCTTAGAATCACGACTATATTTAACGTTTTCAAATACTTTATCACTATTAGAAAAAACTTCTATTTTTTGTTTTTTATCATAAGTGTCTGTTATTAATTTGGGTAACTGAGATAAGTTATGAGTACCAATAATAACATCAATATATTGATGATTTTTAATAATTTCATCTATCTCACTAGGTTGTTGAGTTAAACATCCACACAAACATATTATTAAATCTTTTTTTATTTTTTTTAAATGCTTACATCTTCCTAAGTAGCCAAAAACTTTATCTTTAGCATTTTCTCTTATAGCACAAGTGTTTAAAACCACAATATCAGCATCTTCTAAAGTATCTGAATAGCTATATCCTAGTTGTTCCAAATAATATCTAATTTCTTCCGAATCATGAACGTTCATTTGACAACCATAAGTTCTAAGAAAATATTTTTTACCTTTAAAAACAGGTTTTATATCTAAATCCAAGTTGATATACTGAATAGCAACCTTTTTTCTATCTTTAGCTATACATAAATCCGGTTTATTCATATAAGCCTCCTTGCTAACCTATTTTATCACAACTCTAAAAATAGTGAAAGCGGATTTTTAGATAAGTGTGAAATAAAGTTAAGTAGAAAGGTTATGTTCGATGGATTTATACAAAAGATAAAAAATGATTTATTTTTTATCAATAAAGCTATATTAATTGATTGTTAGTAACCAAAACCCGCTTTCAACAAACATTTTACTATAATATTTTAATATTGCAAGCAATTCGACAAAAGAAGAAAAAACATCTAAAAATTCGACAAAAAAAGGAGAAAATCTCCTCAATATTATTTATTATTTGGCTTGAGTACAGTTTTTCCACCCATGTAAGGTTGTAAAACTTTCGGTATTTTTACACTGCCATCACTTTGGTAATTGTTTTCAAGTAATGCTATTATTGCCCTACTTGATGCCAGAACAGTATTGTTCAAAGTATGTAAATAATAAGTTCCGTTTTCTCCTTTAGTCCTAATACCTAAGCGCCTTGCTTGAGCATCTCCTAAATTGGAACAAGATCCTACTTCAAAATATTTCTTTTGTCTTGGACTCCAAGCTTCTACATCACAAGATTTTACTTTCAAGTCAGCTAGATCACCACTACAACATTCAAGGGTTCTAACTGGTATATCTAAATTTCTAAATAATTCTACCGTATATTTCCACATTTTTTCATACCATTCCATTGAATCACAAGGCTTACATAACACAATCATTTCTTGCTTTTCAAATTGATGAACCCGATATATTCCTCGTTCTTCTATACCATGAGCTCCAACTTCTTTTCTAAAACAAGGTGAATAAGAAGTCATTGTAATTGGTAAATTATCTTCTTTGATAATTTGATCTTTGTATCTACCTATCATTGAATGCTCACTAGTTCCAATTAAATATAAATCTTCTCCTTCAATTTTATACATCATGGCATCCATTTCCGCAAAAGACATGACACCAGTCACAACATCACTACGTATCATAAATGGGGGAATACAATAAGTAAAACCTTTATCAATCATAAAGTCTCTAGCATAAGAAAGCATTGCACTATGAAGACGAGCCATATCACCAATTAAATAATAAAATCCATTGCCACTAGTCCTACCAGCAGATTCTTTATCCCAACCATTAAAACTTTCCATAATCTCGGCATGATAAGGGATTTCATAATCAGGTACAATAGGTTCACCAAATTTTTCATTTTCCACATTTTCACTATCATCTTTACCAATAGGTACACTAGGATCAATTATATTTGGTATAACCATCATTCTAGAATTTATTTCATGTTCTAAGTTTTCTTCACTTATTTCCAATTGATCTATTTGTTCATTTATAGAACTTACTTCTTTTTTTATTTTTTCAGCTTCATCTTTTTTACCTTCGCGCATTAACTTACCAATTTGATTACTTAATTCATTTCTTTTTGCTCTTAAATTATCTCCTTCTAATTTATATTCCCGATAAGTTTTATCATATTCATAAACTTCATCAACTAAACCTAATTTTTCATCTTGAAATTTTTTTCTAATATTTTCCTTTACTAATTCTGAATTCTCTCTAATCAATTTAATATCAATCATCTAAATTTCCTCCTTAAATATTTTGTTTTTTACATTTAATTCTAATATTTTTTTTACTTCCTCTTCATTATAAACATTTAGTAATAAAGTTTCTAGTTCTTTTTTTAAATTTATATAAGGAAATATTATTTCCTCAGTATCTTTATTAAATAGTGCTTTATCATATTCCATATTATCGGTTGATACACCAATAGCATCAATACCTAGAATATTTACAACATACTTAATATGTTCTAAATATTTATTTTTTAAAATTGTAATATCTTCTTTCTTGTCAGTTAAAAAATAAGAGTAACTAACAAGCCCCATAATTGCCCCCAATTCTTGTAAATTTTCTATTTGGCTTTTAGTAATATTTCGAGGATGATTAAACAAATCGTAAACACACGAATGACTAACTATCACCTTAGGATTTAACTCATTCTTTTTAGCACTTTTTAAAATTGCAATTGTATCCATAAATGTTTCTTTATTCATATGGGACAAATCAATAGTTAAGCCTAATTTAATAGCTTCATAAATAAAATTTTGACCTTCTTTAGTTAATCCCCCATTTGCTTTAGATCCACTACCATATTTATTTTTATTATTCCAAACTAATAAGATACTTCCTAATCCTAAATCTTTTAATTTTTTTAACTCACTTACATCTTTTATGTAATCACAGCCTTCAATACTAAAAACAACATCTATATTTGGGAAAAATTTTTTAAATAATTCAGTAGAAATTTGAAACATTTTGACAACATCTATTGTAGTATTAGGCATTTCTGTTTGCATTTCTTCTTCACTCATAAAATAAAGATTAGCTATTAATCCCGTGACATTATTATTGTTAAAATACTTTTGCAAATCATTTATATAACTAAAATCATTACGTAAATAACAATAATATAAAATAGATAATAAATCATAGTGCATATCAATCATAAATACTCTCCTAAAATAAAAAAGAATAATACCAAGGAGTGCAAATAAGCACGGTACCATCCTTTAACTACTCAATTATTATAACGGTATTTCTCCGAGATTTATTAAATCTAGCTCCAAAGGTAGATTCATTATATTTCTAATTTTAGTTTCCACCAACCACTAAATCTCTATTAATATCAATATAATTACTTATCCTTTATCTTCGCCTATGTATATAATATAACATAAAAATAAAATAATGCAAATATCTTAACTTCAATTATTAGAAACATTAATATTATTTAATATTTTTTTTAATCCAGCATATGGTAACCAAGCACAAGTCTTTCTACTAGTATGTTTTGTATCTTCATATACTACTGCTTCATTTAATATATCTTTATTAAATGGTTGATTATTTAACATTGCTTCCATATTATTTAAAAATTCTAGAGCTTCATTAATTGTTTTTCCTATTAAATTACAAGTCATTATAGAAGCTGATGATACACTTATTGCACAAGCTTCTCCAGAAAATGCCATATCCATTATTACATCATTTTCAATCTTAATATATATATCTAAATTATCAATACAAGATGCATTACTTGTATTTTCATTTAAATAATTTTTGTCAGATATTTTTTTCATGTTACGAGGATTGTTATAATGATCCATTATTATTGTACGTTTATCCACTTAAATCATCTCTTCCATAATTTTATCTTTATTTTTTAATAATTCGATTAACTCATCTATTTCAGTTTCAGTATTATAAAAATATAAACTTATCCGTAAAGAATTAGTAACTCCAGTTGCATTTTTAAGTATTTTTGCACAATGATTGCCTGCTCTAACACATATATTATATTTGTTTAAAAAATAAGCAACATCTTGAGAAAAAATTCCATCAATATTAAATGTTACTATACCACTATCAGCTTCTAAATTAATTATGTCTACATGGGGCAACTTCACTAATTTTTCAATTAAATATTCTCTTAAATGTATTTCTCTTTCCCTAATTTTTTCTATACCTATTTTTTTTAAATATCTTATAGCTTCACCTAAACCAATTACTCCAGCAATATTTGGAGTTCCTGCCTCTAGTCTGGTAGGTAATTCTTTTAAATATACTTCATTTGGTGAATCAAATGATTCATTCATTCCTCCACCTAAATTTATTGGTTCTAAACTTTCTAATAATTCTTTTTTACCATAAAGCACACCTGTTCCTGTCGGTCCTAGCATTTTATGAGCTGAAAAAGCTAAAAAATCGATGTCTAAATCCTGTACATCAACACTTAAATGTGGTACACTTTGAGCTCCATCGACAACCACAAAAATATTATTTTCATGTGCTAATTTGGTAATTTCTTTTATTGGTCGAACATCACCAACTACATTAGTAATGTGTGCTAATGCAATTATTTTCGTTCGAGGTGATATACTTTTTTTTACATTATCAATTGTTACATGTAAATTATCATCTAAAGGAATATAATTAATAATACATCCATAATCCTTTGCTAATCTAAACCAAGGTAAAACGTTTGATGCATGCTCACTAGTGGTAATGAGTATTTCATCTCCTGCTTCAACAATATTAGCAAAAAAACCAGTTGCAATCATATTTAATGCTTCAGTTGCCCCACTTGTAAAAATAATTTCTTCTTTATCCTTTGCATTAATAAAAGAAACTACTTCGTCACGAGCATTTTCATATTCCATGTCTACTTTGTAAGAAATATCATAATCTCCGCGATGAGCATTGGCACTATATTTTTCATAATATTCAGTCATTTTATCTATAACTGCTTGAGGTTTTAAACTAGTTGCACCATTATCAAAATATATTATATCTTGTTTTAGCATTGGAAAATCTTCTCTATTCATTAATCCACCTTCTTTCTTTATTATTATTTTATTCTGATAATTCATAACGAAATATAGCAATGGCCTTGTCCAATTAAAACTTGTATTATTTTAACATAATTTTTTTATTTTGACAAAATCAAAAAAATGAATTGACTTAGAATAAATTTCTGCTTATAATAAAAGTGTAAAGCACATTCATTTTTTCATATTTTTACTAAAGAGTTTTTCTTTGTCTTGATGTTGCTTTACTAAAAAACACAAGCATTAATTATCTTGTGTTTTTTCTTGCTTTTCATACAATCGATATTTTACATTTGTAGCTAAAGTACTATATATTATAGAACATATTGGAACACTTAAAAGCATGCCCAAAACTCCATTAATACTAGCTCCAACAGTAACTGCTACTAAAACCCAAATACCAGGTAGACCTACAGATTTACCTACTACTTTTGGATAAATTAAATTGCCTTCTAATTGTTGTAAAACTAAAATAAAGATGATGAATATCAGTGCTTCTAATGGGTTTATCATAAATATCAAAAATGCTCCAATGATTGTACCAATAAATGCTCCAAACACAGGAATTAAAGCAGTAAAACCAACTAAAACAGATATCGTAGATGCATAAGGTAGACCTAATATAGCCATACCAATAAAACATAAGACTCCAATAATTATTGCTTCAATACATTGGCCTCCAACAAAATTAGAAAATATTTTGTTAGATAAAGATGCTATATCTTGTATTTTTTTGTTAAATTTTTCTGGTAAATAAGCAGTCATTAATTTATGTATTTGACTAGAAAGTTTTTCTTTTTGAGCTAAAAAGTATATAGCAAATACTACACCAATCGTAAC
The DNA here is from genome assembly GCA_944363665.1 of uncultured Bacilli bacterium. GTDB lineage: Bacteria > Bacillota_I > Bacilli_A > RF39 > UBA660 > Onthocola_B. Next base: position 8,126 of record CALVUS010000003.1, read on the forward strand.
ATTTATAAAACCAGTTACTACATTTGTGGCGATACCTAATGTAGTTTCTAACACTTGATTGCTATTTTCTTTAATATAAGCACTGGCACTATCACCTAAAGCCTTTAGAGCTTCTTCAATCTCAGTTATAATATTAGCATCGATTCCTAATGTACCTAAAAAATCTTGAATATGTTCGTTATATGTAGGTATACTATCTGCAAAAATGGCAATCGTATTTTGTAAATTAGGAATAATCAAAAATAATAGAAAAGCTAAAAAGCCAATTACAATTGCCAAAGCTAAAACTAAACTTACTGTTCTTTTTGTAAGCAGTGTAGTATGCCAATTTTTAAACCATTTTTTCTCTATTACATTTACTAATACATTTAAAACAAAAGCAATACCTAATCCTACAATAAATGGCATAAATAAATTTATTATATAGACAATTATGCTAAAAATTTCTTTAATATAAATGAAAGCAAATAAAATTATAATTGTAAATACAATTAATTTTTTTATATCTTTAATATTAAGTGATTTCATAATAAATCATCTCCATTTACATTATAACTTATTTCGATCAATTTAGAAATACTATTCAGCCATTAATGATAAATTGACACGTCCCTTTTCCTTGTCGATTCCACAAATGTAAACTTTAATTATATCTCCAACTTTTAAAATTTCACTGGGATGTTTTATAAAATCTTTGCTCATTTTAGATATATGAACTAAAGCATCATCATGTAAACCAATGTCAACAAAAGCTCCAAAAGCAGTTACATTTCTGACTGTTCCTTCTAAAGACATACCTAATTCTAAATCGTCAATTGTTAAAATATCACTTCTTAAAGTCATTTGCTTGATTTCATCCCGTGGATCAATTACCCCATCAACTAAGTTGTTTTTAATTAAATCCCATTTTTCTTCAGAGATATTATATTTATTCATAACTTCGTTGGAATTTAAAGCAGCAATCTTTTCCCTCATATAATCAGTTCCCACTTTGGAAACATCGATATTATTTTCTTGCAAAATTTTATTAACTAATTCGTAATCTTCTGGATGAATATTAGTTTTATCTAGTGAATTATCACCATTAAATATCCTTAAAAATCCGGCAGATTGTTCAAAAGCTTTATCATTATCTTCCACTTTTCTTAATTCTTCGCGAGATTTAATAATTCCTTTTTTCTTTCGATAATCCAAAATTTTTTTGATAATACTTTTGCTAAGGCCAGATACATAATTTAGTATACTTTCACTAGCATTATTTAAATTGACACCAACTTGATTAACTACTTTACTTACAACAAATCCGAGTTCCTCATCAAGTTCTTTTTGTTTTAAATCATGTTGATAAAGTCCTACACCAATACTTTTAGGATCAATTTTCACCAGTTCTGATAAAGCATCTTGTAGTCTTCTACCAATACTTACGGCACTTCTTTGTTCAACTGAATAATCTGGGAATTCTTTTTTAGCCAAAGGTGATGCCGAATAAACACTAGCACCCGCTTCACTAACTATTACATATTTGACATTCAAATTATATTTTTTAATCAAGTTAGCAACAAATGCTTCACTTTCTCTTGACGCCGTTCCATTACCGATCGCAATAATCTTAACTCCATGTTTTTGCATTAAAGCAAGCATAATTTTTTCGGCCATATCAACTTCTTTTTTAGGTTCGTGTGGATATATTACTCCAATTTCTAATACTTCTCCAGTTGGTGATAATACGGCAAGTTTACATCCAGTTCTAAATGCTGGATCAAAGCCCATTACCACACTTCCTTTAATCGGTGGAGTCAAAAGTAAATTTTCTAAATTGTTACCAAATTCATTGATGCCAAATTCACTTGCTTTATCATACAGTTCTGCTTTAATATCTCTTTCTAAGCTAGGCTCTAAAAGCCTCTTCCATGCATCTTCAATATAACTTTCCATATCAGGTACTAATGGACTTTTCTTATTACCAATTACTTCATTATGTAAATATTCAAGTATCTTTTTACTATCGACACTTAAACTATATGTTACCACTTTTTCTTTTTCAGCTCTAGCAATAGCTAGTGTTTGATGTGGTTTCATATTAGTTATCTTTTGTTCAAAATCATAATATATTTCATAAACCTTGTTAGGATCTTCGGCATTTTTCTTAAGCTTTCCCTTTACTACCCCATTATACCAATAATAATTTCTAAGATACTTTCGATATTTAGGTTTATCACTAATCCAATCTGCAATAATATATCCAGCATGCATCATTGCATCATCAATTGTTTTAACTTGATCATTTAAATAGTCTTTAGCAACTTCATCACGTGTTTTATTAGGAAGTGACATAATAATTTTCGCTAAAGGTTCAAGACCCATTTTGATTGCTTCTGTACCTTTAGTTTTTCTTTTTTCCTTAAATGGTGTATAAATATCTTCAACTTCACTTAACTTTGTTGCTTCATCTATTGCTTTAATTAGTTCTGATGAAAGCATTCCTTTTTCATCAATCAATCTCTTTACATCATCTTTACGGTTTTGTAAATTGACTGCATAATTATATTCAGTTTCAATAAGCCTCAATTCTTCCTCATTTAAATTACCAGTTACTTCTTTTCTATATCTTGCAATAAAAGGTATTGTTGCTCCTTCACTTAACAAATTAATTACATTTTTTATTTGATATTCTTTTAAATTTATTTTTTTACTAACTTTACTAATTATTTCTTCATTCATTTTATTTTACCTCACTACAATTATAAGAGATTTTCCCTCTTAAAACAATGTTTAATACTCAAATTTATTTATTATGAATTGCCATAAAACAATCATTATTGTGACTATTGATAACCCCGATAGCTTGTAAATAAGAAAATATTATCGTTGTCCCTACAAATTTCATTCCCATTTTCTTTAAAGTTTTTGAAATATTATCAGATAATTCATTATGAGTAATATTGATATCTAAATTTATTACTTTATTATTAGTAAAACTCCATATAAAGTTTGAAAATGTTTCATATTCTTTTTGAATACCTAAAAATATCTTTGTATTATTAATAGTTGCTTCAATCTTCTTTCTATTACGAATTATTCCTTTGTCTTGCATAAGTTCATTTATTTTATCTTCGTTATAGTTTACTATTTTATTCCAGTCAAAGTTGTCAAAAGCTTTCCTAAAATTTTTTCTCTTATTTAGTATAGTTTCCCAAGAAAGACCTGCTTGAAACATTTCAAGTATTAATAACTCATATAATTCATGATCATCATACTTAGGAATCCCCCATTCAAAATCATGATAATCAATATACAAAGGATTATTCATATTTACCCAAAAGCATCTTTTCATTTGTTCATCTCCATATAATATTTTCGTTCAGCTAAATTGTTAGCTACATAATCTATTTCATCATATTCTTCATCAGTTAAATCGTCATCTACTCTATCAACTAAAAGTAGTACTTCATCAATTGAATTACATTTAGTAACATCAATATTGTATTTTAAAAGTATATTTGCCTCATTTTCATTAATTAAAATATTTTTACCAAACTTTCTTAATTCATCCATAATAATCACAAAATTATTTTAGCAAAAAAGTATATTATTGACTACATTAAAAAGAACAAAATGGCAATTATTTATATGTTTTCCACTTGAATGATCACTGTTTACAAAAAAAACCGATTCCTGAGAATCGATTTAATTTACCATAATGGGGCGAAATAAGGGAATCGAACCCTTGCATAATAGAGCCACAATCTACCGTGTTAACCACTTCACCAATTCCGCCATAACTGTTAATAGAATATCAAAAAAAATACTAAAAATCAATACTTAATACTTTAATTTATGATATATTAATAATGGATGGTGATGTTATGAATGAAGTTACAAAAGTTTTATGTGAAAGAAGAAGTATTAGAAAATTTAAAAACAAACAAATTCCCAAAGAAACTTTAGCAGAAATTTTAAAATGTGGCACATATGCTCCCAGTGGCAAAAGCAAGCAAAGTGCTATAATAGTGGTTATTCAAAATCGTGATACAATTGAAAAAATAGCTAAAATAAATGGCAGTTTTGTAAACAAACCAGGTTTAAATCCCTTTTATGAAGCTCCAACACTTTTAGTAGTATTTGCTGATAAAAACATAGCAACGTATGTTCAAGATGGTTCTGCAGTTATTATGAATATGCTAAATGCCGCATATAGTTTAGGAGTTGATTCTTGTTGGATTCATCGAGCCAAAGAAACGTTTACTACTGAAGAAGGAAAAAAATTAATGCAAAAATGGGGATTAAATGATGATTATGAAGGTATTGGCAATATAGTCTTAGGTTATCGTGATTGTCCTTTGCCTCAGGCAGCTCCTCGTAAAGAAAACTATATAATTTATGATTAAAAGAACAAATTAAGTTCTTTTTTTATACTTTTTTATGATATAATTTTTAATATGAGGTAAAAAATGAAAAAAGAACGTTTTGGTCTTGTAGTAAGTATAATAATTAATATAATAATAGCAATTATTAAAATAAGTGGAGGTTTACTTTTTAATAGTTATATATTAATCACTAATGGTTATTACACATTATGTAATTTAACAGAAGACATTTTAGCTTTGGTTGGTAGCCTATTTAAGCATCGACGAGCAAATAGAAGACAGCCTTTTGGATTTGGTAGTACTGAATGTAAAATTCAGATAGGTTTGGGAATATTATTTATCGGAATAGCTATTTTTATATTATTAAAAGCTTTCACACTTAACTATTATCAAACAAACCCTACTGTAATTTTTATAATTTTGACAGTTTTCTTATTTCAAGTTTTAAATACCAATTACAAATTTCAAGTTGGCAAAAGTTGCCGAAGTCAAATGTTGATAGAATCAAGTCATAGTAATTATTTTGAATCAATTATTCTATTATTTACATCAATATTGATAATTTTAAATATATGGATTTCATTTTTTGACTTTCTAGGCTGTATAATAATGGCCACAATAATTTTTTACAAAGGAATGAAAATCATTTATGAAAATGTTATTTTTATAAAAGGGGAAAATGCTAACAATCAAAGATTAGTTAATAAAATAAAAAAAATAATTGATGATTATAGTACCATTACCTATTCTGAAACTTTTCTTATAAATATTAATAAACAATATTATATTAACATCGAAATTGGAGTTAATGATAATCTTTCTATGAGTGAGTTAATAAAAATAGAAAATAGTATAAAAGAAAAAATCTATCTGGCAAACTTAAATATAAAAACAATTAATTTTAATATATTATCAAATAATAAAGGAGATGCATAAATTTGTTAAAATTAAATAATATAAAGAAAAATTATGAGACCGGGAATGAAACAGTTAAAGCTTTAAAAGGAATAAATATCGAATTTCGCAAAAATGAGTTTGTATCTATTTTAGGACCATCTGGTTGTGGTAAAACTACCCTACTTAATATTATTGGTGGACTTGATCACTACACTTCTGGAGACTTAATTATTGATGGAATTAGTACTAAAAAATATAAAGATCGGGATTGGGATACTTATCGTAATCACCGCATTGGTTTTGTTTTTCAAAACTACAATTTGATTACACATCAAACCGTTTTATCTAACGTAGAACTGGCTTTAACCCTGTCTGGTGTTGATAAGCAAACTAGAAGAAAAAAAGCCATTGAAGTTTTAGAAAAAGTTGGTCTAAAAGATCAAATGTACAAAAAGCCAAATCAAATGTCTGGGGGCCAAATGCAAAGAGTGGCCATTGCTAGAGCATTAGTAAATGATCCCGACATTTTACTGGCAGACGAACCAACTGGAGCACTCGATACTAAAACTAGTGTTCAAATTATGGAAATACTAAAAGAAATTTCTAAAGATCGTTTAATAATTATGGTTACACACAACCCAGATTTAGCCCAAAAATATTCAACTAGAATTATCAATTTACTAGATGGCGAAATAACTAGTGATTCTAAACCATATAATTCAAAAAAAGAAGAAAAGGAAAGAAAAAAGGAAGAAAACAAAAAATCAAAGAAAACATCGATGTCTTTTTTAACGGCAATGAACCTAAGTTTAAATAATTTAATGACCAAAAAAGGAAGAACAATTCTGACAGCATTTGCTGGGTCTATAGGTATTATAGGTATTGCCTTAATTCTTTCTTTATCTAATGGTGTTCAACAGTATATTACTAATGTTGAAGAAGAAACTTTAACTAGTTATCCTTTAACAATTCAAGAAGAATCAGTTCAAATATCGGATTTTTTAGAATCAATGCAGCCAGATCCTGATAAAGAAATCCATGATGATGGAAAAATATATTCTAATGATGTTATGAGTGGAATGATGAGCACTATGGCTGCTAAAGTTAAAAGCAATAATTTAAAAGCATTTAAAGAATACATTGAAAGTGATAAAACCAATATCAAAGACTACACTACCGCTATTAGTTATTCTTACAACTTAAATTTACAAATCTATAAAAATGATACTGAAAACATTACCCAAGTAAATCCTAATACAGTTTTAGATGAACTTGGTATGTCGATGAACGAAATGCAATCTTCATTTGTTTCTACCAATGTTTTTACTGAAATGTTTGATTCTGAGGAAATGAATGAACAGATGTATGATTTAGTGGCAGGTTCTTGGCCAGAAAATTATAATGAAGTTGTTCTAGTAGTAGATGAAAATAATGAAATTAGTGATTTTACTTTATATGCTCTGGGGCTAAAAGACTCAAACAAATTATCTGAGATGTATCAAAATATCGTAAATGGCACTCCATTTGAAGTAGAACAAACTTCATATGAAATCGACGATTTACTAAACCTTCGTTTCAAATTTATTTTAAACTCTGATTATTACGTTAAAGAAAATGGCATATGGGTTGATAAAAGAAGTGATGAAGAATACATGGAAGAACTTCTTGAAAATTCTGAAGAACTAGTAATAACAGGTATAATCAAACCAAATGAAGAATCAGTTGTAGCATCTACTGCTGGGGGAATACTTTACTTAAAAGATTTAAAAGAATATGTAATAAATAGAATAAATGAATCCGATATTGCTATAGAACAAACTGAAAACCCAAATATTAATGTTTTCACAGGAAGAGAATTTAGCAATGAAGAATTTAGTATTGATTCATTAACACCAGAGCAACTTGCCTACTTACAAAGTTTAAGCCCTACAGAAATGGCTGCAGTAATTGAAAATTATGAGCAACAAGCCGGAGCAACTTATGATGATGTCTTAAATCAAATCGGTGTAATCGATTTAGATAAACCATCATCTATTAATATTTATCCAAAGGACTTCGATTCTAAAGAAGAAATTGTAAATATTATCAACAATTATAATGAACAAGAGCAAGAAGCAGGTCGTGATGAAAATGTTATAAACTTTAGTGACCTTGTTGGAGTTATGATGAGTGGTATTTCTACCATTATCGATGTTATAAGTTATGTTTTAATGGCTTTTGTCAGTATTTCTCTTATTGTTTCCTCAATAATGATTGGTATTATTACTTATATTTCTGTATTGGAAAGAACAAAAGAAATTGGTATACTTCGAGCAATCGGAGCTTCAAAAAAAGATATTTCCCGTGTATTTAATGCTGAAACATTTATTGAAGGACTGATAGCTGGAGTTATGGGAATTCTTATTACCCTGATATTAACTATTCCAATCAATATAATAATTAAAAATCTAGCAGGCATTTCTAATGTTGCAATATTGCCAATTGGTGGAGCAATAATTCTAATAATAATAAGTATCATACTTACAACAATCGCTGGGCTTATTCCATCTCGTATGGCCAGCAAAAAAGATCCTGTTGAAGCTTTAAGAGTTGATTAGTACCATAAATATAATTTTCTTTTAAAATGAAATTTTTGTGAACTTAGCACTTAATGTTGACAAGTGCTAAATGTAGTGATATATTAATATTGTCAATAGGAAATATTGATAAAAAACATTTTCAAGTATAAACATGAATATTTGGAAAATAATAATTAAGAAAGGAAGATGATTATTTATGTTACCAAGCAGAATGTTTTTTGATGATATGTTAAGTGATTTAACAATTGAAAATAAGATGAAATGTGATATTTATGAAAAGGATAATAAAGTTTTCATAGAAATGGACGTTCCAGGTTATGAAAAATCAGATATTAAAGTAGAATGCAATAAAGGTAATATTGTAATTCGAGCTGAAAAAGAACAAAAAGAAGAAGAAAACAAAAAATATCTTCACCGCGAAAGAAAAATGTATGGTAAAATTGAAAGAAGTTTTCATTTGGAAGATATTGATGAAGATTCAATTACTGCCTCATTTAAAGACGGTATTCTAACTATTACTGTTGACAAAATCGATGAAGATAAAAATAAAAAATTTATCGAAGTTAAATAATTTAATTTTAAAAGCCAGTGCAAAAAATGCATTGGCTTTTTCAGCGAAAATTTTTCCATGGGTCACAATTTTTTAATCTTCTTATGGCTTTATCAATAGTTATTTCATCAGGTTTAACTTTATCCAGTTCACTCCATTTAATGGGCATCGAAACAGTTGCCTTTTTTCTTAATCTCAAGGAATATGGAGCAACACTCGTAGCTCCTTTAATATTTCTAACCCAATCAATAAAAATTTTTCCCTTTCTTTTACTTTTTTTCATATTACTAGTATACTTGTCTGGCCAAGTTGCTTCCATCAATTTGGCCAAATTACGAGCAATGCTTCGAGCATTTTTCCAAGTAGTTTTACTTCTTAGAGGAACAACTATATGATATCCTTTCCCTCCACTAGTTTTTAAAAAAGATTCTAAATTATAGCCATCAAGAATTTTCTTTAAATCTTTAACTCCTTCGCGCAGTTTACTTAAACTTAAATTCTCATCTGGATCGAGATCAAACACCAGCATATCAGCATGATTGACATCATCAACTTTGCTTCCCCAAATGTGAAACTCATAGCTATTCATCTGTACTTCTTGCATTACCCCATTTATATCTTTTATATAATAATAATCGGTTCTATTATCCCCACTACTTCTTAACTTTTTAACTCCAAGATAGCCTTCTAAATTTTCAAAATGTTTTTTATAAAAAGGTATACCACCAGCTCCATCTGGAAGTCTTATCGTGCTAATAAGTCTATTTTCTATAAAAGGAAGCATTCTTTCAGTCACTTTTTCATAATAATTAAAAATATCTTTTTTAGTAACTTTAGGATTTTTAAATATCACCTTATCCGGATTAGTTAATTCTATTGTTGCCTTATTTTCTGAAATTTCAGCCATTGTTTTGCCGGTTTTAATGCTCGTATCAAATTCTAAAATATCATCGTATAAATGATATTCATCCTTATCTTTTATTAGTAACCAATTATTTCCATTCATTAAGACTAACGTCCATAACCCTTTTAGTCTTTTTCCATTTAACTTAAATTTAATTAGACCATTGTTAAAATTTGGTTGGGTTCCTCCCACAACTTTCCAAGTTCCATAATCCCAGAGCATCACTGTACCTGCACCATATTCTCCTTTAGGTATTGTTCCTTCAAAATTTCTATAACTAAGTGGATGATCCTCCACCATTACCGCAAGCCTTTTATCTTTGGGATTATAAGATGGTCCTTTGGGAACCGCCCAACTTTTTAAAACACCATTCCACTCCAATCTTAAATCATAATGATCCTTTCGTGCTAAGTGATGCTGTACTACAAATCTAAGTCTTTTATTGCTTTTCTCTTGCTTCCCTCTAGGTTCACTAGTTTTCGTAAAATTTCTTTTTTTATTATATTCAACTAATTTTTTTAACATTTAAATCACTAATTATATTGTTAAACAAAAAAAATTAATTATACAAAAAGCAATTACTTTAATCTTTCTTTAACAACGTCATTTTTTTGTAAATTACCAATAAGCATAGAAGATTTTGGATTATGCATTAAATAGTTATTTTCAACTATATTTTCTTGATAATTAGCATAACAATATTTACATAAATGTTTGCAAGTATTATAAGCTCCAATATCTACCATTTTTACACATTCACATTTATTACCTTTACGAACACTTTGTTTAGGATAATTTTTTCCAGTTAATTTTAAAGCTAATTCTTTAGATAAACAATCTCCTTTAACAAACCCATATTCAACTAAATTTTTATTCTCAAAACAAGTTTGAACTGTAATGTCATATTTTTTAGCTATCATACTAAAAGAAGTACCAATTTGATAATATATTTCTTCTGTAAATGGTAAAACTTTTAAATATTGCATGTTATTTTCGACATTTTTATAGTTGTCAATAAATGATATAATAATTTTATGAACATATCCTTTTAATAACGAGCATAATTGCAAAAATGCTTTTTGATGATAAATTACTGAATATTTTTTACTAATAAAAATTGGATCGTATCTAACAACAATATTATCACTTCCAATAATAGACGATATTCTTTTTACACCTTCAATTATCTCTTTTTTACTTGGCACATTTGGTTCAATATCCTTCTTGTATGGTGTTAAAGTAACGTGAATTAGCATTGGGATTTTCAAAGTTTTCAAGTGAGGAATTATTGGTAAAGGATTTTTTGTGCAAAAGAAAAGTAAATCGACATTTTCAAATTTAATTCGACTGACTAAATTATGATTAAAAGGATTTCGAACATCAACAAATCCTTCTTTGTATCTATTCATAAACCATTCCATATAAAATGCTACTATATCAGTTCTTCCACTTACAAACAAAATCATAATATCACATTTTAATTTAAACAAAAAAAAAGAAAAATTGCAACTTAAAAAAATGAATGTCTTAACATATTTTGTTTAGTTTTTTCTAAATAATTAATTTTTACTTTTATATCAGGATCAATAAATATTCCTTTTTCTTGATAATTGCAAAAAGGATTATGTCCCTTTTTTTGACTAATAATTTTTTTCATTAATTCGTTTTGCATGCCCACTTTAATTTTACCAACATAATATAATTTATTTTGCTTTTTTTCTCCCAATAATAAACTAAAGCTAATACTATTTTTAACATAACCTCCAATATAGAAAAAAGCTGTTTGATAATTTTTCAATTTTATCCATACATTACTTCTTTTATTAGGATAATATAAACTGTTTTTTTCTTTAGCTACTATTCCTTCCCATTTTATTTTTTTGATTGCTTTAAAAAGTTTTTTACCATCCTTATATATTGGTGATTTAAAAAAATAATTTGTATCACGATATTTATCTAATAATTTTTTTCTTACTATTAGCTTTTCATCAACTAAACTTTTATTTTGATAGATTATATCAAATGCTATATATACAACTGGATAGTTTAAACTAGTTGTATATATCCTATCTTTATCTTTTAAACGAAGTCTTTTTTGTAAACCATCAAACGATGGTTTTTTATTAGCAAATAAAACTATTTCGCCATCAAAAATGCAATCTTTATTACCTACAATTTCTCTCATATCATCTAATTCTGGAAACAAATGGGTTATGTCAATGTTATTACGAGTCCGAATATTTATTTGGCTTTTATTTACATAAATCATAGCTCTTATACCATCAAATTTTATTTCATATAAATATTTAGCATTAATTTGAAAAGGAATTTCTGCTAAAAGCATTGGCTTTATATTTTTAGCATTAAACATTTTTCAAACTCATTTCTAGAGCTTTCATCAAATCTTTAATATTATTTTTTTGTTTTACTTTAATATTTTTAGACTTAATTCCTTTTTGTTTTTTCTTAATAGCTTCTTTAATATTTTCTTGATATTCATCAATATATTTTTCTGGTTCAAATTTCATTTTTAAAGAATCAATTAGTTTCAATGCTAAATCTAATTCTTTTTTTGTATATTTTGCTATAGTAACTGAATCAGGAATAATAATTTCTTCATTAAAATAAAGGGTACTCATAATAATATTGTTCTGCATTATTCGAATTGCTACATAATAAAATTTGGTAGATATAATTGTTTTTGCTATAGCTATTTTTTTGCTTTTTTCTAAAGCTTCTTTGAATAAACTAAAAGCTTTACTTTTATTAGGTACTGTTAAAACATAACTTTTTTCATAAAAAACTGGATCAATTTCTGAAGCACCCACAAAACCAACTATTTCAATGTTATTTTCATTTTCAATTCGCAAATTTTTAAGTTCTTCGTTTGTCAGTGTAATATATTTATCTTCATCTATTTTATATCCTTTGATAATATCACTCTGTTTTACTTCTTTTTTACAATGAGGACAATATTTAACATATTTAATACGTGTCAAGCATTTTTTATGTAATTGATTAAAAGATACATCATTATCCTGTAATATTGGATTAATATTTATTGGTATATTTACTAATCCAAATGATAAACTACTTTTCTTCATTAATATCAGTTCCTTTATAAGTAATGTCATAATTGCTAGGTCCTTCAAGACATTTACCATCTAAATCATATCGTGATCCGTGACATAAACAATCCCATGTTTTTTCTACTGCATTAAACACTAAACCGCATTTCATATGAGGACATTTATTTAAAACAATATGTTCTTTATTATTTTCATCTTTATAAATTGCTACATCTTTATTATGAATTTTAGTATATATTATTTTACTATTATTTACATTGTCTTGATTACTTTTTAGTATTGCTTTTAAACTACCACAAGCATCAACAGGAAATCTTGTAATTTTATTCAAATTAAGGTCTCTATGTGGGTTAAATAATTCTATATATTCATTTTCATTTTTTAAAATAAGATCTTTTAAAATTACTCCAGCAAGAGTTCCATTAGTCATGCCCCATGTATTATAACCACATGCTATAAGTAAGGTATCATCTTTTTGATTAACTTTTCCAATTAATGGAATATAATCACTTGTAATAATATCTTTATTACTCCAAATATAATTAAAATTATATTTGCTAAGCAGATCATCAAAATTGTATTGAATATTTTTAATATTATAACTAGGATAAGAATTAAATAAATAAATTAAATAATTATTATTTTGATTTCGATGATACCGATAGGATATTGTTGGTTTATCGATATTAATAGCATTAACATTTTGAATTTCTTTTACTTTAATTGCACCGATATAGGAAGTTTCAACATGGCTTTTAAAAGGAAGAAATAAAGGATAAATAAAATATGGATAATGTGTTGCTATAATAAGATATTTTGATTTAATAACATGTTTATTAACATTACAAATATAAAAATCTTTTTCTTTAGTAAAGTTTTTCATTGGTGAATTTTCATAAATATAATCTTGCAATATGTTTTTTAAACCTAATAAATATTTTAATGGATGAAACACATAAGTATTTTGTACTTTTAAAGCTAATTTAAATTCTTTTTGTTCTTTTAACAATTCGACATTTACTCCAGCATTTTTTAAAAATTTATATTCATCAAACAAAATATCTTTTTTATTCAAGTCATTTGTAAATAATATGGAAGCTGAAGGCAATAAATCACAAACAATATTTTCTTTAGTAATAATATTTTTTAAAATGTTTACAGCATTCATTTGACTTTTTAAATATTTATTTGCAATACTTAAATTACCAAATTTTCTAATATTTAAATACTCTTTTTCTTGTAAATAAGTGATTTTAGCAGTACTTTTAGAAGTAATGCCTTCACCACACTTATTCTTCTCTATTAATATAGCATTTACTTTATTTTTGTGTAATTGATAAAGTGTAGATAATCCTGTTATACCACCCCCAACAATCAGGACATCGCATTCTAAATCCTTAGTTACTTTTTTTAATAATTTGTTTTTTTCATCTAACCATATACTTTTATTTTTCATAAACATCACTAATAGTATGACATTTTTTTTAATTTTTAAACTTTTTTATAGACAAATAAAATTATTATGTTACAATCATATTAGGTGATAACATGAAAAATAAAATAAAAATTATTAGTTTGTTAGTAATTGTTTCTTTGCTTACAGGATGTAATGATAATAAAACTGAGATTCTAGAAGAAAAAGTAGATAATTTGGAAGAAAAAATTGATTCCTTGCTAGAACAAAATAATATAAATACACCAAACGATAGTTCAACTACTATAACTAATGATGGCGAAGGAGAAACAACTGTTAATACTAGCGAAATAGAAGATACAATTTCTGAATATAATGATGAAGCAACAAATATTCAAAATAATATTGAAAATTTAACTATTCCTAACAATCGAAGTGAAACCATAGATTTATATTGGGAATGGAAAAGAACAATTGAAGAATTAGAAACTAAATTAGATCGTTATGAAAATGAACTTGAAACCATGTATAGAAATAATGAACTCTCTTATACCGACTTTAGGACATTTGATAGACAACTTGAGGATATTGAAAATATCTTAGATCGAGCTGAAGATGATTTAGAATATCAAACAAATTATGACGATTAACAAGTATAAATTACTTGTTTTCTTTTGGTAAATTTTAGCAATCATTTGTTCGTAAAATGTGCTATAATATAAATGGTGATAAATATGTTTTTAGAAGAAAAACTAAAAATTTTAGCTGATAGTGCAAAATATGATGCATCTTGCTCTTCTAGTGGTAGCAACAGAAGAAATAATAATGGTTTAGGAAATGCTGCAGTAAATGGAATATGTCATTCTTTTGCAGCTGATGGCAGATGTATTTCCTTATTAAAAATATTAATGACAAATAATTGTATATTTGATTGTAAATATTGTATAAATCGCCGGAGCAATAATATCAAAAGAGCTATGTTTACCACAGAAGAAATTTGTGAAATTACTATCAATTTTTATAAAAGGAATTATATTGAAGGATTATTTTTAAGTTCTGGTATTATTAAAAGTCCTGATTATACTATGGAACTTATCATTAAAACAATATATTTACTTAGAAATAAATATCATTTTAATGGTTATATTCATGCAAAAGCCATACCTGGAGCTAATGAGATACTGATAAAGAAATTAGGTAAATTGGTTGATCGATTAAGTACTAATATTGAGCTTCCAACAGAAGCTGGATTAAGATTACTTGCTCCCAATAAGAAAAGCCAGGATATAAATAAAATAATGCATACAATAAAAAATAATACAAATAAATCTTTTGCTCCAGCAGGTCAAAGTACTCAAATGATTATAGGGGCTACAAAAGAAAGCGATAAAGATATTATGTCTAAAAGCTCAGATATGTATAAAAGATTTTATCTAAAAAGAGTTTTTTATTCAGCTTATGTCCCCGTAAATAAAGATAAAGATTTACCAATCATTACTACCCCACCATTAATAAGAGAAAATCGTCTTTATCAAGCAGATTGGTTACTTCGATTCTATAAATTTACTGTTAATGACTTATTTGATAAAGAAAACAATTTTAATATTTTGTTAGATCCTAAAACTGATTGGGCTTTAAAACATTTAGAACAGTTTCCCAAAGAAATAAATAAAGCAACTTTTGATGAATTAATTAGAATACCAGGAATTGGCCTTACTTCGGCAAAAAAAATTATCACTTCTAGGAAATATTTTAATATTGAATTTCCAGATTTAAAGAAAATGGGAATTAGTTTAAAAAAATCCAAGTACTTTATAACTTGTAATAATAAATATTATACAAACTCAGAAATACCAAATAAAAGTATCATTTATCAAAATCTTATTACACAAGAAAATTCATTTAAAAAAGAATTTGTTCAATTGAGTTTATTTGAAAATGACTAATTATGTAATTATATATGATGGTACTTTTGTTAATTTATTATCAACTATAAAATACTTAATAGAAGAAAAAATTAGGCCGGCAAAAATAGTTGTCGAAGGAAAATATAATGTGAGTTTGTTTGAAGAGATTTTAAAGCCCAACATTTTTAATGATCCAAATTATATTGCAAAATTGGAAAATTTAAGTTCCAAAAAAGTAATTAAAATTATAACTTTTGTTTTTTTAAGTAATGATAAAAATAAAGAGTTAATTTTATATTATTTTATTTTAAATACTTTAAAATATAAAAAAAATATAATTTATTATCGTAATTTATTATGTGTTAACCAAGCACTAAAAATAAGCAAGCATGTAGCAAATGAAAATCATAAATTTAAGGGGTTTACGAGATTTCAAATGGTAAATAATAAGTTTTTATTTGCCAAAATAAAACCAGATAATTATATTTTAGAATTATTATCACAACATTTTAGCAAAAGATTGAAAAATGAATTGTGGATAATTAAGGACGAAAAACACAATATATTAAGCATATACGATAAAAAAAATTTTTACATAGTAAATGCTAAAGATCTACAATTATTAGAATTAAAAAATATTGAAAAAAATGAAAAATGGGAAAAATTATGGAAAACATTTTTTAACAGTATTGCTATAAAAGAAAGAGAAAACAGAAGATGTCAGATGAGCTTTATGCCTAAAAAATATTGGAGTAATATTATCGAAATGGAGGGAAATGATGAAAAAAATAATTAAAGGAAGATTATTGTTAGAATATATTGATAAAGCAATAACTCTATTAAGTGATGCTGTCAAAATAACTTTGGGTCCAAATGGTAATAATGTCATCATAAACGATTCAAAATTTAATCCATATATTACTAATGATGGTGTTACTATTGCTAGTGCAATTAATGATGATAATGAAATAATGGACACTATTTTAACAATCATAAAAGAAGCAGCTTTAAAGACAAATAGTGATGTTGGTGATGGAACTACAACAACTATTGTTTTATTAGAAAGCATATATAAAAATAGTATTTCTCTAATAAAAAATTCAAATGAAATGCTAAATTACAAAAAAGAATTACAAGAAAGTTTGAAGAAAATCATAAATAAATTGAATAATTACTCTAAAATTCCTAGTAAAATAGATTTAGAAAAAATTGCTTGTATATCTGCTAATGACGAGAAAATTGGAAAATTAATTGCTAAATTCTATCTTGATTTAAATAAAAGCAATAACATTAAAATAGAAGAAAATCTAATAGATTCTCGAGATTATGTTGTGAAACTCCAAGGATACTTTTTTGAAAATTCTCTTGCTTCACCATATTTTTCTAACGAAAAGCATCAAACGATTAAGTCTCCAACACTAATTTTGTACAACAAAGAAATAAATTACATAGAAGATATAGAACAAATATTATTCGATTATTCTCAAATGCAAAAAAATTTAATAATAATTGCTGATTCTTTTGCAAATGAAGTAATAAATGAAGTATTAGCTATAAATTACGAGGCAAAAGGAAACATAATTTTAATAAATAACCCCGAATATGGATCACGAAAATTGGAGTTACTAGATGATTTAAAAATTATTTCAAATGCTAAAAACATTAATAATTATTGGGCTGGAAATATTAAAGAATTTAAAGCAGATGAAAAAGAAATATATTTAATTTATGATAAAAACAATAAAATAAAAGATTATTTAAATATCTTACAAAAGAAATTAAAAGAAGAAAATGATCAATATAATCAAATTTATTTAAAAGATCGAATTAGCAAACTAGAAAATATTTATGGAATTATTTATGTAGGTGGTCAAACCTCATTAGAAAGAAGAGAAAAAAAGATGCGATTTACAGATGCATTGTGTGCTCTTGAAGCTAGTAGTACAGGAATTTGTCCCGGTGGTGGTTTAGTTCTTTACCAAATAAGTGAAGAAATAAAAAAAGAAACTTTGGCAGATTTAGTTTTATCTAAATCATTAAAAGATCCTCTTATACAAATTTTAAAAAATAGCAATGTAAATTATCGAAAAATAATCCAGAAAATAAAGATTAAAAATTATCAAAAAATATATAATGCTAAAAATAAAACATTTGAGTCAATTAGTAATACAAATGTTTTAGATAATAAATCAGTAATAATGTATGCACTTAGCAATGCTGTATCTATTGCTAGCTTACTATTAACAACGTCTCATTTAGTTATTAATGATTCAAGTACCGAAACTAACTTAGATAATTTTTAATCTGTATCATTCAAATCAATTCCTTCATCGATGATCATATCTGCAAATACTTCTTTAAATCTTTCAATTTCTTTTTTCTTAGCATCTTCATAAATATTTTTGGCATTACAAATAGCTTTATAAAAGTGCTTTAAAGTAACTATTTTTTGATTATCATATAAAGCATACGTAAAAGCATTGGCAACTATTGTAAGACAAATATCTGGGTATCTACTGGCAACTTCATAAACTCTTTTATATTCATCGGTCATTTCAACTATAAATGCCATTATCTTTTCCACAATAAATGGTTGATAATTTAATTTTACACCTATTTGCTTTTCTAACTTAGGAATTGTTCCCATTAAAATTTTAACAACAGTAGGTTTATCAGCTTCCAAAACATCTATTTTTTGAAATCTTCTCAAAAATGCTCTATCTCTTAATATATATTGTTCATATTCTTCTGTTGTTGTGGCCCCAATCATTTTGATTGTTCCACGATCAAGTCCTGCTTTTAACATATTAGCAAAATCCAAGCCTCCAGATTTATTAACTAATAAATGAGTTTCATCTATAAATATAATAGTATTTAATCTTTCTGATAATTCTCTTACTAATAAATCTATTCTATTTTCTAATTGCCCTTCACTATTTGTTGAACCTATCAAACTGGTAATATTTACTTTAATTAATGACCAACCTTTTAAAGCATCAGGAACCATTCCTTTTTGAATACGATAAGCAAGGCCTTCAACTATAGCAGTTTTACCTATTCCAGGTTTACCAACTAGTAAAGCACTTTTTTCTGGAGTTAATAATGTTAAAATTATTTGTTTTATTTCTTCATCTCTAGCTATAGCTGGATCAGTAATATATTCTTTAGCAGTTAAATCAACTCCATATCTTTCTAACATACTTATTTTTTCTTCATTCATTTTATTTTACCTCTTGTTCTAAAATATATTTTATCATATCTGCAGCTGAATACTTATTAATATACTTAATTTGATTATTTATAAGTTCTTGTTGTAATGTTTCATCATCTAGTAACATTTGAGCCTGCTTTGTTAAATCTTCGACATTATTTACCTTTATACTCATTTTATTGTCAGCAAAAAATTTTGCATTATATTCTTCTACACCAGGAATTGGCATTATATGAATTAAAGGTTTTCGTAAAGATACTATTTCAGTAGTAGTAAGTCCTCCAGGTTTTGACATCACAATTGTACTAGCATTTATATATTCGTTCATATTGTTTATAAATCCTTTAACAATTAAATTGGGATTATTTATTTTTAATAAGTCGTTTTTCATTTTTTCATTATTGCCACAAATTACGACAACATAAACATTCATTATTTGAGCTAAAATATTTATTACTATATTTTTTAATTCACCAAATCCCATACTACCTGATGTTATTAAAATTACCTTTTTATCATTGGGAATATCTGCCTTTTTAGTATTATTCAAAAATCTGGATGATACTGGTATGCCAGTTGCCAATAGAATTTCTTCTTGAAATCCTTTAGCAATAAACTTGTTTTTTAATAAATTACTAGGTATAACGAATAAATCTGGATTAGTTTCTTCCCAAAAGGGAATACACTCATAATCAGTAGCGACATTTATAAATTTTATCGGATGATCTTTTTTTAAAGCCGTCAATGCTAAGCAAGGAAATAGATGAGTACCAATAGCTAAATCATAATTATTATCTATAAGATATTTATATAATTTATCTTTTACTAACCTATTAAGTCCATAAACGGGACTGGGAATATTCATCTTACTATATAATTCTCCTAATTTATACACTCCCCCAAAAATATTTCCTTTACCTTTTGTGGAATCTAAATATAGTTTTTCAATCATATTAGATGCATTTTTGCCAACTAGTTCCATATAGTCTTTAACATCACACGATATATTATTATCATTAAATTCTTCTTTAATATATTTTGCACAAGCATTGTGACCTCCACCTGTACTACAGGTTAAAACTATTACTTTCATATTATTTACCCCAATTATTATTAAACATATTTTTTAAATATTCTTTATTAAATGTTTTATCCAATATTTCTTCATATGTATTTTGCGGAGGAATTCCTCTTTCATTAGCTTTGGCCCTTTCAACTGCACTATAAGTGAATATAAGATCAAATATTAAAAAAAATGCTAAGCATAAAGCTATTTTTTTGCCAATTTTATATTCCAATTTATCAATAAACTTAATTACATGTGGATAAACAACTTTAATCCAAAATATAGCTAATAATCCCCAAGCAAGAGAATATAGTAAACAAACTCTTCCATTTATATTAAATGGTTTGGCTGAATAATCCCAAGCTGTAAAACCTAAAACTAATTCCATACCTATACTCATGACATATTCCAATATGCTCCCACCTATAAAGCCAATAAAAAACAATTTAAAATTACTATCGTCTTTATATTTTACTAAAGATGCTGATAAAACACAAGCAGCTAATCCATATGCCATATTAAAGGGACCTATAGCAACTGCCGAGTGATTAATTATAACTCCCTTTCTTATATATGTATAAATGCCTTCAAAAAACCAACCAAAAATACTTCCAAAAACGAAAATCCAAAATAAATAATATACTTTCTTTACATCTATTTTTTTCATATACATCACACAAATTTTTCACTTAAATAAATTATACCATGAATAGAGAAATAAGAAAACTAAAACAGTAACATTGGAAAATAAAAAAACAAACCTAGGAAATACCTAAGTTTGTTTAAATACTTAATGGCGCCCGATGTAGGACTCGAACCTACGACCTAACGGTTAACAGCCGTGCGCTCTACCGACTGAGCTAATCGGGCATTACTCATTAAGTATATATAAAAATATTTAAAAAGTCAATTATTTTTCAAAATTTTTTGATTAATTTTGCTAATTTATTTTATACTTCTTGCACTACAGCTATAATCATCGGTTTGCATTCTGTTTCTTGATATAAATATTTACTTAATTCTTCTCTTATTTCAACTTTTATTTGATTAAAATCTATATGAGTCGGAGTAATATTTCTATTAATGATGTCTTCACATATACTTTTAATTTCTTTAATCATGTCTTGTGAATCTTTAACATAAATAAATCCTCTTGTGGTTACCTCTGGTCCTACTAATAGAACTTTATCATATTTATCAACAGTTGCACTTATTAAAACAATACCATTTTCTGATAGCATTTCACGATCTTTAATTACCAAATCACCAACATCGTCATTACTATTTCCATCAATAAGCACATCATTAACTTTTATTTTTGCAAAGTCATCTACTAAATTACCATTAAC
Source organism: uncultured Bacilli bacterium (assembly GCA_944363665.1). Taxonomy (GTDB): domain Bacteria; phylum Bacillota_I; class Bacilli_A; order RF39; family UBA660; genus Onthocola_B. Next base: position 29,459 of record CALVUS010000003.1, read on the forward strand.
AAAAGTAACCACATCACCATTTTGCTTTAATAAAATATTACTATCTGGTATTTTTAATGCGCTAGCTAAATTTGCATTATTAACCATATAACGATATTCTCCCTTGACAGGCATATAATATTTTGGATTTATCAATTTCATCATTAGCATTAAGTCTTCTCTTGATGCATGATGCAAAATTTCTTTATCATTGTCATAAGTTTCTATATTACAACCAAACATAGCTAATTCATTTTGCAATTTAACTAATATTTTTTCTGTACTATCATATTTTGGCTCAGCAAAAACTATTGTATCAGTATTTTTCAATGTAACGAATTTATCATAACCATTTAATATTTTATTCATGTTAGCATAAGGAGTTGCCTTATCATCCATTATGAGTAATATTGCATTATTATCGTTTATATTAGATAAATCACCTAAAATATCTGCGGAAAAATCAATATATCCCTCTGATACACTAAAATTAATTACGTTTTGCAACCTTTTGCCCATGATAACAATTTTTCGATGAGCATTAGCTGCAGCTTCAAATATTTCTGAAATAGTATATAAATGGCTTGGAAGTACAGAAAATAATATTCTATTTTCATGGTGATTTATTACATCACGATAAAAATCTATTAATCTATGTTTTGGCGATGTATGACCATTTTTTTCCGCAAAAGATGATTCAGATAGCAAACACAAAACCCCTTGTTTTCCAACATATGCGATTTTCCCCAAGTCCATATTATAAGACCCTTGCATACTTGGATCAATAATAAAGTCTCCTGTATAACAAATAGCTCCATCTTTAGTATTTAAAACATACATTACTGCATCAGGACAACTATGGGAAACAGCAATAGGAAATACAGAAACATTTTCAAAATTTATCTTCTTATGTGGTTTAATTAATACAATATTTTGTTCATTGACACCATCTTCCATAAGCTCAAATTTTGTGAATTTTGTAGCATATACTTTCAGTTCAGGTATATCTTTTAATAAATCTGCAACTGCTCCCATATTTTCCTTATGCCCATGAGTAATAAATAAACCTTTTATTCTTTTGCGGTTTTTTACTAAGTAACTAAAATCAGGCATTATGTAATCTATTCCTAAAAGATTACCACTGGCAAATTTAATTCCAGCATCAAAAACGTAAATATCATTATCTACTTCAACAACATAAGAATTCTTTCCACTTTCAGAAAGTCCTCCCAAACCAAAAATCTTTATTTTACTCAATATTATCACCTTCTAAAAAAAATAAGTTCTTCGGTAATTAAATTATACCAAAAAACTTTCATTAAATCAACTTCTTTCTTCACTAATTAGTTCACTAATTCTAACTATATCTAAATCTTTATAAAGAATGCTATTAATTATTAATTGAATATTTTTTACATCTGTATTTTTTGCAACATAATAAATATCACCACTTTTAATACTATTTTTTATATCTATAACTGTACTATCATTTAATATTTTATTTGTTTTAACTAAAAATTTGCTTTTCTTTTTACATAGTTTTTCATTTTTTTCATTTAAATAACAAACGTTTGAGTTATTACTATACTTATTGATTAATGAATCTAAATTGTTATATTCATTTATTTCATTATTAATTTGTTCTAACTCGCTGTTCTTATCAAAAGTATCAATGTCTACCAACACACTTGCATCATAACCATATTCTAAAAAAAATTCAATTATTTCTTTATCATATTCTAATATGAATGAAACACTTTGTTTTTGTTCATTTCCTCTAGTTATTATTTTATCGACATTACTATTTAAAGACACATCTGGATAAGTTGTATCAAACATCAAATAATACGAATTAAATATCTCTATATCTTTCATATTATAATAACTATCTTTTACATTTACAGCTAATCCATTTAAACCAGGCACAATATATTCTCCATCAATTACAGCATTTACACTTTTTATTTCATAAGATGCTTTTTCTTTTTCTATTTCTTGATATAGTTCATTATTTAAAAGCATATAATTGGCAATTTTTTCTGTATAAAAAAAACTAAATATTGCAATAGCAACAATTCCTAAATTTCTAAAAAGTTTCAAATACCCTCACCCAATAAATATATATGAATAAATACTATTTTTTTTCAAAAAATAATTAACTTATCACTAAGTTAATTATCCAATTCTTTTTTTTACTAATTCGGAGCCTCTTTTAGGATCTTCAAAAAGTATCTCATAAACTAATTTGTCTTTTCTAAGTTCATCAATAAACATTACTTCTTCTTTAGTCATAGTTCTATATTCTTGCGCTTCATTAGACTCTACTTTTATTAGATTATCTGTTCCTAATAGGTAATCGGCAGTAACACCTAAAACATGCATAAACTCAATAATAGTTTCTAAAGTTGGATTACGAGTTTCTTTTTCATAACAACAAATCGCTGATTTGCCAACTCCTACTAAATTTCCTAATTCACTTTGAGTTAAGCCTTTACGTTTACGAGCTTCAATAAGTCTATTGCCTTTTAGCATAACAAAACCTCACTTCATAAAAATAGTATAACGAAGGAACTAAGAAGATGGAATGAATTTTACCTTTAGTAAATTTTTATTTTTTTGTTGAGGTTGACGACTGATCATTTTTGTATTTTATTACTTTTTCTTTATCATTATGCGATAAAAATGTTACTCTTTCAGCAATAACTTCCGTAATATATTTTATATTGTTATTTTCATCTTCATATGATCTATTTTGCAATCGCCCTTTGATTCCAATTATATCCCCAACTTGACAAAATTCACTAGTATTAGAAGCAATACCATTCCACAAAATACATCTAATAAAATCTGTTTCATAAATACCATCAGAATTTTTAAATGCTCTTTGAACTGCTAAATTTATAGCTGTATATTTTTTGCCACTATCGGTATCGATAACTGTCGGATTATCTGTAAGACGACCAACCAAAACCACTTGATTCAACATTTTGCCTCCTTTCAACATAAATTTAACAATTTTAATAATATCTTGCAAATTTAAAATTCTAAAAAATAACTTAGAAAAATAACAAAAAATAGCAAAAAAACAAACATATTTCCAATAAATGTAACCAAATTTTAAAAATACATATAAATTACATTAATTGAAAATTAATATTGTAATTATTCTAAAAATTTGTTAAACTATTTTTAGAATAGTGAGAGTGTTAGTATGGAAAAATTAATAAATATTAGTGAAGGTATAGAGAATTTTTTTGACAAGTATAAGGAAAAGTACGTTAATTTAAGAGAATTTCAATATGATGCCAATGAAGATACCTTAACTTATAATGGCCAAACAATTAAAAATGCCAGTATTGCTATACAACATACATCCCCGAACATATATGAGTTAGTGCCTGATTCAATATTTATTTATCTAAAAAATGGATTTTACCATGATAGGACTAATGAAATAGCCAAAATTAAATCGATGGTTGAATCTGAGATAATAATAACTGAAGATGAATACAATATTTTAAATTCTTTTGTAAAACAATATTTTGCTAGATTAAAAATATATATGGACAATACTACATTATTTAATATGGAAAGAACATATGTTTTAAATACATTTTTAAAGGATTTTAGTATAGAAAATAAAATTATAGATAATATTAAAAAACATAATTATCCTGAAAATACAGCAGTTCAAATTATAGAAAGTGAGTATCAAAAACATATGAACAATATAAATAATAACCAAGAAAATACATTAGAAAAAGCACCAACTTTAACTAGAAATAAACCGGGAAATTTCAATTATGAATTTAAAGAACAATCAGAAATAGATGCCATGTATGAACAAAAACAAAAATTAGGAGTTTCTGGTTTTACTAGTATAGTATTAATTATTATAAGTACTTTAACTGTTGGAATGTTTTTAGCAATTAACATAATAAATTAGACAAAAATAAAACTATTGAAATATCAAATTCCAATAGTTTTTATTTGACTTTTTATATAAAAAGTCGCATTTTTTAATTTAAATTTTCTTTTAATAATTTTCTTTCTTAAGTTCAAAGAATGATTGTGGATGAGCACATACTGGGCAAACTTTTGGAGCTTCTTTACCAATAACAACATGGCCACAATTACGACAAATCCAAATTGCTTCGCCTTCTTTACTGAACACTAATTTATCTTCAACATTTTTAAGAAGTTTACGATATCTTTCTTCATGTTCTTTTTCAATTGCAGCTACACCTTCAAATAAAAATGCTATTCTTTCAAATCCTTCTTCACGTGCTACTTTTGCAAATTCGGCATACATGTCAGTCCATTCATAGTTTTCCCCTTCAGCTGCATCAAGTAAATTTTCAGCAGTTGTTGGAATGTCTCCACCATGTAATTCTTTAAACCACATTTTAGCATGTTCTTTTTCATTATTTGCAGTTTCTTCAAATATTGCTGCTATTTGTTCATATCCTTCTTTTCTAGCTTTT
>CALVUS010000004.1 GCA_944363665.1 uncultured Bacilli bacterium
TTCTTAATTAATGCTGTTTTTCTTAATTATTTCTTCAGCAATTCCTTTTGGCACTTCTTCATAATGATCAAGTGTCATTGTGAAATTACCACGACCTTGAGTATTTGAACGAAGTGTTGTAGCATAACCAAACATTTCTGCAAGTGGCACCATAGCATTGATTGATAAGGCATTACCACGAGATTCATTACCCATTGGTTTACCACGACGACTTGTTAAATCCCCCATAACATTACCCATATATTCTTCTGGAATAACTACTTCAACTTTCATTATTGGTTCTAGAAGAACTGGTTTACATTTATTTTTAGCTTCTTTTAAAGCCATTGATGCAGCAATTTTAAAGGCCATTTCAGATGAGTCAACATCATGGTATGATCCATCAAATAATGTTGCTTTAACGTCTACCATTGGGTAACCAGCTAATACTCCACCAGCCATAGCTTCTTGTAATCCTTTATCAGTTACTGGAATATATTCACGAGGAACTACCCCACCAACGATAGCATCAACGAATTCATATCCTTTTTCAGGATTTGGCTCGAATCTAACCCAAACATGTCCATATTGCCCACGTCCACCAGATTGTTTAATATACTTACCTTCACATTCAGCTGCTTGAGTAATTGTTTCACGGTAAGCAACTTGAGGACGTCCAATATTGGCATCTACACCAAATTCATCTTTCATACGACGAACTTGAACTTCTAGGTGTAATTCACCCATACCACTGATAACTGTTTGACCAGTTTCAGGGTCAGTTTTATATTTAAATGTTGGATCTTCTTCAGCAAGTTTTTGTAAAGCAATCCCCATCTTTTCTTGGTCAGCTTTTGATTTTGGCTCAATAGCTTCATCAATAACTGGAAGTGGGAATTCCATACCTTTCATGATACATGGATTTTTTTCATCACATAATGTATCAGCAGTTGTAGTTGACTTAAGTCCAACAGCTGCAGCAATTTCACCGCAATATACTTCAGTAATTTCTTTACGGTTATTAGCATGCATCTGAAGAATACGTCCAACTCTTTCTTTTTCTTTCTTACCAGCAGCATTCATACAAAGAACATAAGAACCGCTTTGTAGGTGTCCCGCATAAACACGGAAGAAAGCAAGTCTACCAACATAAGGGTCAGTCATTATTTTGAAAGCCATTGCAGTGAATGGTTCAGAATCACTTGGATGACGAAGTATGTCATTACCATTTATATCCACACATTCGATAGCTGGAACATCTGTTGGAGCTGGCATGTAGTCAAGTACCGCATCTAAAGCAAGTTTTACACCCATATTTGATAAAGCACTACCACACATAACTGGGAAGAATTCAGCAGCTAAAACTCCTTTACGAATTGCAGCTTTGATATCTTCAACAGCAAGTTCTTCTCCTTCAAGATATTTTTCCATTAAAGAATCATCAAATTCTACAGCTTTTTCAATAAGTTCAGTTCTCTTTTGTTCGACGATATCCTTTAAATCTTCAGGAATTTCGATTTCTGTAGGATTTTCATGTTCTTCACCATCATAATGGTATGCTTTACGAGTAAGCAAATCAACGATTCCATTAAAATCTGATTCAGCACCAATAGGCCATTGAATTGGAGCATAATTTACACCAAGTCTTGATTTAATTGTACCTAATGTGAATTCAAAGTCAGCACCAATTTTGTCCATTTTATTAGCAAATATCATTCTTGGAACTTTGTATTCAGTTGCTTGACGCCATACAGTTTCTGATTGTGGTTCAACTCCAGCATTAGCATCAAGTAAGCAAATAGCACCATCTAGTACTCTAAGTGAACGTTGAACTTCAACAGTAAAATCCACGTGTCCTGGAGTATCAATGATATTTAAGCGATATCCTTTCCAGTGAGCAGTTGTTGCCGCACTAGTAATTGTAATACCTCTTTCTTTTTCTTGTTCCATCCAGTCCATTTGGCTAGCTCCATCATGAGTTTCTCCAATTTTATGAGTTATACCTGTATGAAACAAAACTCTTTCTGTAAATGTTGTCTTACCAGCATCAATGTGAGCCATGATACCGATATTTCTTAATTTATCTAATGATACATCTCTAGCCATATTTTATCACCATCTATAATGAGCAAAGGCTTTATTAGCTTCAGCCATTTTGTGAGTATCCTCACGTTTTTTAACAGATCCTCCAGTTCCGTTTGAAGCATCTATAATTTCATTTGCTAAATTAATAGCCATTCCCTTTCCATTCCTTAATTTTGCATAATTAACTAACCAACGTAATGCCAAAGTTTGAGCACGATCGCCTTTAACTTCAATCGGAACTTGATAGTTTGATCCACCGACACGACGTGATTTAACTTCTAAGGCTGGTTTTATATTTTCCAATGCAGCATTATATACTTCCATAGCTGGCTTACCAGTTTGTTTTTCGATTATTTCAAAAGCTTCATATAATATTTTTTGTGCTGTTCCTTTTTTGCCATCAACCATTATTTGATTAACTAATTTAGTAACAACTTTGGAATTATATATTGGATCTGGAAGTACATCTCTTTTTACTGCTCTTCTTTTTCGCATTTTCAATTCCTCCTATTCAATTATTTTTTGTCTTTTTTAGTTCCGTATTTACTACGTCCTTGTTTTCTATCTTGTACGCCATGAGTATCAAGTGTTCCACGTACTATGTGATAACGAACACCAATTAAGTCTTTAACACGACCGCCTCTTACTAATACAACACTATGTTCTTGTAAATTATGTCCTTCACCTGGAATATAAGCATCAATTTCTTTTCCGTTTGAAAGTCTAACACGTGCATACTTTCTTAAAGCTGAGTTTGGTTTTTTTGGTGTTCTTGTAGCAACCTTTACACACACACCTCTTTTTTGTGGGCCTTTAGCATCAGTTTGCTTTTTTTCTAAAGTATTATAACCAATATTTAACACTGGACTCTTACTTTTTTTAGTTTTTTTGCCACGATTCTTTTTAACAAGTTGATTAATTGTAGGCATAAATCCTCCTTTCATTAACACACACCCTGGTGTATCCATTCTTCTTTTAAACTAGGTTCTACCTTAGATAGAACCGTTTTTAAATGCAATATTAATATATCATTCTATTATATGCTTGTCAAGCAGTTTTTAATCAAAAACTATTATATAAAATATATATTAAATATGCAGCAACTAAAAGTGCAATCAATAATATAGCACTTAATATAAGCATTTCTATTAATCCCCAACCTTTGTTATTTAAATTTTTCATTTTGTCTCCTTATTCGTTTTAGTTCAATTGTATTTTTTAACTGTTCTGTCAAATTATAATTTACTATTTTACTAAAATTAGATTTGTTCATAAAAATAAATTCTTCCCAAACTATAATAAGTTCATCATCACTCAAAGAATTTACATAGCAGTCTATTGCTTTAGTTTTTTCTTCTGGGATTAAATCAAAAATTTCGTTAACAGCAATAATCCCAATCAATTCTTGAAATTCCCAAAAAGTTATTATTTGTGAAAAATCTATATAATCTACTTTTGGTCTAAATTCATCCTCTATCTTAAAGCCAATTTCACGATACATAACAAATGGAGAGCTTTCCTTGATATAATCAAACAGCATTTGATTTCTCAATGCACTCTTAATATATTCATAGCCTATGTTTTCCACATTAACACCCGTTAGATATTATAATAGAATAATGTCTTAAAGTCAAAAAAAGTCAACTTATGTTGACAATTTTTAAATTAAACTAATTCTACTTCAGCACCAGCTTCAGTTAATTGAGTCTTAATAGCTTCTGCTTCATCTGCTGGAATATTTTCTTTAATATTTCCACCGTTATCAGCAACAGCTTTAGCTTCAACTAATCCTAAACCAGTAATTTCTTTAATGATTTTAATAACTGCAATTTTGTTTCCACCAGCTGATTTTAATACAACAGTCTTAGTAGATGGCCCTTCTTCAGCTTGAGCTGCTGGAGCTGCAGCAACAGCAACAGCCATTGGATCTACTCCAAATTCTTCCTTCATTGCATCAACTAATTCTTTAACTTCAAGAATAGTCATTTCTTTTAAAGCACTTATAAAATCTTCCTTATTTAATTTAGCCATATTTTATTCCTTCCCTTCCATTTGTTCTGCATATAAGTTTAAACTTATTGCTAAATCTTTAACATATTGCATCATACCACCAGCAAGCATAGTAAGTAGTCCTTCTCTTGATGGAATAGATGCATATTCTTTAATTACAGATAAATCTGCAACATCACCACTGATTACACCAACACGAATATCTAACTTATCGTGAGATTTTGCAAATTCAGAGATTATCTTGATAGGTTCAAGTAAAGTCTTACCAAAAAGGATTGCATTTGGTCCTTCAAGGAAATCATCTAAATTGATTTTTAGTTCATCAGCAGCTCTTTTTAGTAAAGTGTTTTTATAAACCTTAACATCAGATTCAACTTCACGAAGCTTACGACGTAAGTCACTTAATTCTTCAACGGTCATACCTTGATATTGGAATATAATAACAGATTCACTTGATTTTAGCTTGTCAATTATTTCATCAACAATAGCCTTTTTTTGTTCAAGAATTTTTGAGCTTGCCATTTTTCCTCCTTTTTATATTAGAAAAGCTTCCCTAGGGAAGCTCAAAACAAAAAGTATTTAAGTTCCCCTCGGTAGGACTTACTGCTGCCTACTGTCTTTGGTTTCGCTTTTTCTAATGCATATTATATTATAAAATTAATTAAATGTCAAAACTATTTTTATCTACTTTGATACCAGGACCCATAGTAGTAGAAATAGTAATATTTTCAATGAATGCACCTTTTACTGTACTTGGTTTAACTTTAGCAATAGTAGTTACTACATATTGTAAGTTTTCAAGTAACTTAGATTCATCAAATGATACTTTGCCAATTACTGTATGAACATTACCGAATTTATCATTCTTATATGTAACCATACCTTTTTTAATGTCTTTAACAGTATCTCCAACTTTAGTTGTAACTGTACCAGTCTTTGGGTTAGGCATTAAATTTCTTGGTCCAAGTATATTACCAATTTTACCAACTTCAGGCATCATATCTGGAGTAGCAACAACAACATCAAATCCAAACCAGTTTTCATTTTTGATTTTATCAATCATGTCTTTGTCACCAACAAAGTCAGCACCAGCAGTCTTAGCTTCTTCAGCAAAAGCTCCCTTAGCAATAACTAAAACTGTCTTAGTTTTACCAGTTCCATGAGGAAGTGATAAAGACCCTTTTAATTGTTGGTCTGTTTTTTTAGAATCGATATTTAGTTTAAGAGCAACTTCAACAGTACTATCAAATTTAGTTGTAGAAGTAGTTTTAACTAATTTTATTGCATCTTCTAAATTGTAAACTTTAGTTTTATCAACATTTTTTGATGCTTCCACATATTTCTTACCGTATTTTTTCATTTTTACCTCCTTAATTGTGGTTAATTAAGCGGACAATTTATAACTTTAAAATTAATTTTCTTCAGATTCTTCTGTTTCTTTTTCATCATCGTGAGTTGGAACATCAACATTATCTGCTTCAGCCATTTCTTTAGCTTCTGCTTCAAGTTCTGCAAGTTCCGCATCACGTTTTGCTTGTTCTTTTTCTTCTTCTGCTGCTTCTTTTGCTTGTTCAGCAAGTTCAGTATCATTAAGTCCTTTAACAGCAATTCCCATGTTTCTTGCAGTACCTGCAATAATATTCATTGCAGCATCAACATCGTAAGCATTTAAATCAGGCAACTTTGTTTCAGCTATTTCTCTTAAATCTTTTTCTGAAATTGTAGCAACTATTTCGTTAGCACCTTTCTTGCTTCCTTTGTTAACTTTAGCAACCTTTTTAAGTAGGAATGCTGCTGGAGCAGTTTTTAGAACAAAATCGAATGAACGATCATCATATATCGTAATTTCACACGGAACTACATCACCCATTTTGTCGCGAGTTGCTTCATTGAACTTCGTGCAAAATTCACCTAAGTTAATTCCAGCAGGTCCTAAAACAGTACCAACTGGTGGTGCAGGTGTTGCTTTACCAGCTTCGATTTGTAATTTAATTTTCTTTACGACTTCTTTAGCCACGAAAACACCTCCTATAAAATTTTTCGCGTAAGTGGTTTGGGCAAGTCCGCAAGTGTCCCTCCCACTTAACAAATTATATTAAAAATATAAACTTGCAATAAAGATATTACCATAAATCTAATAATTTTACAATAAATTTACGATTTTTTTAATATTTTTTATTTTATTTTTAACTTTTATTAAAAAACATTGGAACATTTTTTAAAATATGGTAATATTAAATAAAGATGGGGAGGCATTATATGGCAGGAAGATTTTTTAATCAAAGAGTAAAAGGATCATCTACTGGTTTTTTAAAAATTTTAATTATTGGGGGCATTTTTTTAATTCTTTTAATAGTAAGTGTAATTATTCTGTTAGCTATTAATAAAGACGATTCCCCAGATCCAATTATCTCTATGCGAGAAAAAGTTACTATTGAAATTAATTCGGAATTACCCGATAAAGAATTATTTTTTTCTGAATTGCAGAATGTTGATGCTGATGATATTAATATTTCTTTTGCTGATGCTGATATATCCAAAGTTGGAAGCTATCCAATAGAAATAACTTTATATAATGAAAATTATTCATCTATTTTAGAAGTTATTGATTCTCAATCTCCAATTATTACCACTAAAAGAGTTGCGATAAATATCGGAGAAAGCTACAAAGCAGAAGATTTTATTGAAAGTTGTGAAGACAATAGTAAAGAAGAATGCAAAATTGAATTTTATGATTTAGCTAAAGATCAACAAGGAAATTTAATTGATTATAGTTCCTATTCTGAAGAGGGAACTTACACAATTCAAATTGTAGCAGTTGATTCATCAGGTAATTCCACTACTCCAACAAATGCAACATTAATTATAGGAAATGGCGAAGGTGAATTAACAACTTGTAATTATGGTAATTCTGAATATGATTCTAATGCTTACATTTTAGGTATCAATGTTGCTCAAAATAACTGTGCTTTAGACTTAAATTTATATCAAAATGAAACCACTTCCAAACCAGCTTACGATTTAGCAGAAAATGATACAAAAAAATTAAATAAAGAAATTAATAAATTAAATTTAAGTGATAATGTTATTGAAAAAAATGTTAAACGTTTAATAACTCCAGTTTTAAATACTAGTGGCTTAGGTCTGGTAGGATATACTGTACACATCGATCTTACTTTAATCTATGCCGACGGTTCAGAAGAATTAGTTGCTAGTTATTATATTGATCTAAACGGTAATAGAGTTTATAGCACTAATAAATTTAATCTTGACTAAACAAAAGGATTGCTCAAAAGCAATCCTTTTAAAAAACTCTAATATGTATAAAGTTTTGACTATTTCTTACGAGAAAATATAACTAGTACTGCAAAACCTAAAATAATAACTCCAAAAATTATTCCTACTATAGCTCCATCACTTAGACTGTTTTTTTTTTTTTTTTCATTTAATCCCACTACTTCATAATTTAATTCTGCACATGCTTCTTCCAATGAATCAGGATTAACAGATAAATCTTCTTCTTCAATTATTTTTTGAACAACATCTTCATAATTTTCATCTTGATAAGCAGCTAAGGCTTCTTCAATTATTTCCGTGCCATCTGTACCAAAACCCAATTTTTCAAATGAATTTCCTACTAAAATATAAGGTACATGTCCAACATCATCATTTCCCATGTATTCTTTAGCAGCTTGCATCAATTCATAATTTCCTTCTTTATTTACCTCATAAGTTACTATTTCAAAATAATCTTGATATTTATAATAATTTTCTGCAAAATATTCTAGAAAATCATGACAATGTCCACAAGTCTCAGCTCTAAAAAGATAAACTGTAACCTTTTCATGATCAGTAATTTCTGGCAAATCAACATCTGCTTTCACACATGGCATAATTATAATGGTTAGAGCCATTAATAAACTTAACAAAACTTTTTTCATTTTTCCTCCTTAGTCTCAATTATACTTATTTCGTCATTATTTGTAAAGTTTTTTATTTTTTTATGGTTTGTATGTAACTCAACTCTTTCTTTATTTATATAATAATCATAAGCATCGCGAATTTCTTGATTCATATAGCTATCTTTAATTTCTAAGTTTTTATCGTCTTGGTACATACTATTAATTCTTTCTTGGCGAATTGCTTCCAAGTCTTTAATTGCTACTAAAGGCTGACCACCACCACCAATACAGCCTCCAGGACAACTCATAACCTCTATGAAATCATATTCTTGCAATTTATTAATGAGCTTTTTAATCGTAGCCATCTTATTTACCACTGCTATTTTCAACTTAAATTTTTGCATATCAACAATTGTCTCTTTGAAATCTTTTTCGCCACGAATGTCAGTAAATTGGTAAAATAAATCCGGAGCTTTTTCCTTATTAATCATATAATAAAGAGTTCTCAAAATAGATTCCATGACTCCTCCAGATGTTCCAAAAATAAGTCCCCCTCCACTACCTTTACCAAGCAATTTATCAAAACAATCTTCTTTTAATGACTTAAAATCAATTTCTAATTGTCTTATCATAAGGACAAGCTCACTAGTCGTAATTACAAAATCAGTTTCTGGATACAAAAACCTTTCATATTTTTTAGAAATACATGGTGTTAAAGAAACAGATATTATCTTTTTTGTTGGTATATTATACATTTTTGAAAAATAACTTTTAATCATTGCTCCTTGCATAGCAATTGGGCTTTTACAAGTACTTAATTTGCTTACTAATTTCGGATAATATTTCTCAGCATATAGTACCCAAGATGGACAACAACTAGTAAACATTGGAAGCTTTTTTTCTTCAATTCTCTTTTTTAACTCATTGGCTTCCTCCATAATTGTTAAATCAGCACCAAATGTAGTATCAAATACATAATCAAATCCCATTTTTCTTAAAGCGCTAACCATTTTTCCCTCTAAAAAAGATCCTGGTGGAAACCCAAAAGAATCTCCTATAGCTACTCTTACTGCCGGAGCCGTAAATACTACCACAGTATAATTTGTATCCTTTAAATAGTTTAATACCTTTTGATAATCATATTTTGGAGTCAAGGCACCGGTCGGGCATGTCAAAATACATTGTCCACAATTAATGCAATCTTTTTCAAAACCATTAATGTTTTTACAAGTTTTTAAGCACATTCCACAATTAATACATTTTTCTTCCACTCTATTTAAACAAACATTATTCTTATCTACCTCTACCCGATTCATCATTCACTCCTAGTTAAAACTTTAAAAACCTTTACTATTCGTACTAATATTTCTTTTTCGTCAATTGTAATTTCATTGGTTGCAATAAGAGTTGCAAGGCCATTAGCATAAAGCCACATATTCATGAATAGGTTTTTAGCTTCTTCAAAACTATAGTCATGCTTATTTACTAGATTAATAATAGTTGATTGATTCCATTTTTCATCTAAAACATTTTCTAAGCTTTTCCATTTTAAATTATTGCTTAAAAACAAACTAATAAATAAATTTTTATATGCTTGAGCAAATTCTACATAGGCTATGCATAAAGTAATCAATGCTTTTTTATTATCAACACGACTGGTAATAAATTCATCGTACTGACGAGATATTTCCTTATAAATATCTTCTTTTATTTCATCCATATTTTTATATATTCGATATAATGGCTTAGTGGAAACATTTAGGGCTTTAGCTAAGCTTCTAGCATTTACACTATCCCATCCTTTGTCATTTACCATTTTAACGGCGACCTTAACAATGTAGTTTTTACTAAGTTCTTTGATGGCTGGCATTATATCACTCTCCTTCTAAAATAAACATCATGGTAACTTACGTTTCTATTATATCACAAATACATTTTGATGAAAAGCAGTTGATTGGAAATAGTTTTTAATAATTCTAGTTTTAGACTTTGTTTGCAAAAGGCAGGAGATATGATTAAATTGAAAAAACTTAGTAAATCTTGTTTTTTTAATTACTTTAGATTATTATGATAATGGAGGCTATAAATATGAAAAAAATATGTTTATTTATTTGGGGATTATTATTACCTATTATTGTATATGCTGAAACTACAGAACTTACTGATTATGAAATTAGTTGGGGTATGGATGATGATTATATTTGTGGAATAAGTAATGCAGATGAAAATTATGATTATACTAATAATACTTGTAATGATTATGGAAAAGACGATGTAATAATAGGTACCTATACTAACAGCACGTCAACATTTGAATTTAAAAATAATGCTAGTGTATATTTGTTTGGTAATGATGCTTTAAGTAGCAAGATTAAAGTAAATGGAAGCAATACAATTGATGTAATAAGAGATGGAAATTATATAATCGAGGGTAATGGAGAATTAACTATTAAAGGATTATATAATTATGTTCCTAGTACCGATGAAAACGGCAATCAATTGTATTTTGTAGTATTTGACATTAACGAAAAACAATATACTGTTAAAAATAAAGATGGAAATAAATTAACTATTACATCCAAAGAAGAATTATCAAATATATTTGATAATGTCAAAAAATATAATGAGGAATTAGAAAATGTTGAATATAGCGAAGACACATATTCGCTATATAATCATTATCATATGGAACCCATTACTATTAATGATGCTTGGATTGAAGAACACATTACTACAGAACTAAAAAAAGTTTATAATGATGATGGATCAATCACATTTAGAAGTAGTGATTATGTAAGCGAACAAAATATAGATGAAGATGATAGAGTTAAAGCTAATGTGGTAATACCAATTATAATACTTACAAGTGCTATAATTGTAGGTGGAACAACGTTAATTATTAGAAAAAAAGTAAAAGTTTAAAGTCCAAATTATTTTGTGTTTTTTGTCTAAACAATTGATTTTAAAGTTTACTTGAAGTATTATTATAATAGAAAGGAGGTAATGAAGATGAAGAAAATGCTATTGGGTTTGTTAGCAGTATTTATGCTTGTTCCAATTATAGTAAATGCTAGTACAGATTCGTCTGATTCTGAGTTTTCTTGGAATTATGAAGAAATAGATACTGTTCCGGGAATTGGTGTATTTGCAGATACTATTTACCTAATGGATGATGGTATCCCTTATCAAAGTATTAATGAGGAAGCAAATTTACTTGCTACTTATACAAGTGATGATGTGTTAACGTTTGTTCAAAATCAAGGATTTTATCTTTTTGGTGGATCTAAAGATAACACTAAAATTATTGTAAATGGAAACAATTTTATCAATGTATTATTAGATCAAAATTATGTAATATCTGGTAATGGTAGTTTAACTATTGATAGCTATAAATCAGCTACAGGTAATACTGGTTGGATTTCCTATGATGTAACTAAAGAATGGATTGCCAAACACATTACTACAGATATGGATGTAGTTTATAATGAAGATGGTTCTGCTACATTTACCAGCAATTTAGTTACAAATAATAAGCTTGAAAATAATGATATAATATTTGAAACGAGTGATTCTTTTGATGAATCTTATAAATTAGATGTTGCTGATATTTTAGATTCTGTAAGTGATACATTAAAAGCAGAAGTAAATAGTGCTAATAAAGCATTAATTGCTTTATATGATATTTCTGTAGTAGATGAAAATAATAGTATAGTTCCAATGGAAGACGGAACATTTACTATCCGAATTAAACTGAATGATGATATGCTTTCATACGATACTTTAACAGCTGCATATATACTTGATGGTAAGATCAAAGAAACATTTAATACTACTATTGAAGGTGAATATATAGTGTTTAATACTACTCATTTAAGTGAATATGCTATACTTGGAGAAAATACTACTACTGAAGAAGTAATAGAAAATCCAAGCACTGGGGATCATATAATACAATATGCTACTATATTATGTTTATCAATTGCTGGTATAGGATATGCAATGTATACTTTAAGAAAAGAATATTAATTATATATAAAAACACAAATAAGTTTAGTTGTCTATTTGTGTTTTTTTTAAAATTTGAAATACTTCTAATATTAAACCTAAAACTATTAAAATAATTAAAAGAAATATGTATAATCCGATTGGCATATTGTTATCACAATAATTTTTACTATTTATATATATTTCATCATTTTTTCAATTTTCACGATAACATTGAGAAAAGTTTGGCCAAGTATTTGTTGCCGCATTAACAAATACTTTATTTTTTACAATAATAAATTGCACCATCTATTTTACCACTTTTGGTATTTTTAGGTTCTAGATATTCACAATTATCGCAATAGTGCACTGTTCTTTTTCAAAAACATAATAGCTCCAAATTATACCACTATAGATATAATCTCCTGATTTCCATTCAATAAATAATTTTTATCATTATCTCTTTTTTTCTTGGGTAAAACATTTAAACCATATTTTTCTTGATTGTTTTTAACTGTTTTGTTAGTAAGTCCAAACTTATCAACATTTAATTTTTCTAAAACATCTTCTGTAGTAAGTGAATACCAATTATCTTCCATTATATCTTCCTCACTATTATGAATTAATAGTATCATAATATTTTTCTTTTTACAACTAAAAAAAATGCAACAAAATGTTGCCAAAAGTATTATTCATAATCATCATAATAATTATGTCTTTCATTATCTTTAATATATCCCATTACTTGATTGATATTTATATTTTCAACACTTTTAAAAATATTATATTCAACAAATTTATTAGTTTTTCTTAATTTTTTGATTAATTCTTTTACTTCTGCCCTTTTAGAGTCTTCTTTTTTTAGGGGACAAGCACAGTTAATAAATTCTAATTCATTATATTTTAGCCAGTTGATAATTGCTGATTCTCTAACTAAATATAAGGGTCGTATTAATTCCATGCCAGGAAAATTTTTACTTTTTATTTTAGGAAGCATTGATACTACTTCTCCATTATAAAGAATTCCTAACATAATTGTTTCAATCACATCATTATAGTGATGCCCTAAGGCAATTTTATTGCAACCTAAATCTTTGGCAAACTTATATAAGTGCCCACGGCGCATTCTCGCACACATATAGCAAGGTGATTTCACATCCATTGATTTTAAAGAATCAAAGATTGTGCTTTCATAAACTTTAATAGGTACTTCGAGTAAGTCAGCATTCTTTTTTACTTTTTCTAAGTTTTCTTTACTATACCCCGGATCCATAACAATAAACTCTAAATCAAAATTAATCTTACCATGTTTTTTTATTTCTTGCATACATTTGGCAAGCAAAAATGAATCTTTACCACCACTGATACATACGGCAATTTTATCACCATCTTGAATTAAATCATAAATCGTAACGGCTTTAGTAAATTTACACCATATATCTTTACGATAAGTTTTAATTATACTTCTTTCAACTTCTTCTTGCATCATGGAAATCACCAACAAGGATATTATGAAGGAGTTTTAAATATTTGTCAATTAATACTTTCACAATTATCTATATAAATCTTTGATTTATAAGAAATATAACTTTCTTTTACAAGTTTTAATGTAGCAAAGCAAACGGGAATATTATTATTTAGACAAATTTCTCTTATATTATTAGGATTTTGTAAAGTTAATAGAGATTATAAGATTTTGCTAAATGGTGAAAAATGATTAATAAAAAAACTAGTTTTTCTTAAGTCTTGATCTTAAGAATTCTAGTTCTTTTTCTCTAGCATTATTTTCTCGAACTGTTCTATTTTCAATATATACTTCTCCAAGTTCATTATAAAGTTCAAAGGCATGAGCATATTCATGAATATTTATTCTTATACATAATTCATCTAGGAAATCTGGTACGAGAATATGCATATCTACAATTTTATTATCCATATCAAGAATTGGAAAACAACCCCAGCCAAAATCTTTTACTGGATATCTTTTTATCTTGCCTTTAATAAACTCAAAAAATTCTGTATTGCCAATATTTAATTGCAATAATATATTTTGAAATTCTTCTTCAGTTATCATTATTCAATAATATTTAAACCATTATTTTTTATATGCTCAATAAATCTTTCTTTAAATGATTGTAAATCTTTTTGTTCAAGAGTTTTATTATTGCTACCTAAAACATATCTAATAGTATATTTATTTTTATAAGTTCCTAATAAGTAATAAGAGTTTATTAAATTACTTTTAAATTCATCTAATATATCTTTTAAAGTATCATATTTAACTTTATCCGGTAAAATAATTGTATAATCTAATGATACAATTGGATATTTACTTACTTCTCTCGCAGTCTTTGCTTGAGTTTCTAACTTTACATATTTATCAAAATCTATATCAATGCATACTATAGTTTTTTTCTTTCCCAATTTATTAGTCATTAATTTGTTTAATACATTAATTTCACCAATTTTCATATTATCAACATAAATCACTTTTCCCAAATTAACATCATAGTATTCTTTTTCATTTACATTATTACTAAATTGAACATTTTTATTTTTAAATATTTTAAATATATATTTTACTATATCTTTAGCTTTCATATAATTATCTTCAATACTTTTTTCATCATCTGCCAAAATAATGCTTAAAACTCTTTTATTAGAATTATTTTTAATAATGGTACCAATCTCAAAAATTTTAAACGACTCATAATTTTTAAAATTAAAGTCCACTATATTCATTAGAGAAAAACTTAAATCATCCCTTAATACATTATTCTCACTTTTTCCAAGTAATTTAACACCATTTTTATGTACTCCAAGCTTTTTTAACATTTCTGAATCATACCAAATATAACTATTTACTTCGTGCATATCATATTTAGATGCAAGAAGATATTTAATTTCATATTCTTGATTATAAATTGTTTCATGTTCTAATATGGTTAAATCTAATTTTAATGGTTTTGCTTCAAAATTTTCAAGACCATAAATACGAGCAATTTCTTCAATCAAATCTTGTTCTATTTTAATGTCTTTTGTAGCTCTGTAGGTTGGAACTGTTACTTCATAAGTTTCAGATAAAACTTCAACTTTGAAGCCTAATTTTTCTAAAATAGTTTTTACTTTAGTTTCTTTTAGTGATTTTCCCATATAAATATCTAATAAATTTTTATGTAAAGATATATGACCTTCTTCTAAACGATTTGGATATATATCCGTTAAATTTGAAGCTATAACCAAATTTGGATTTTCACATTTTAATAAGTATACTAATCTTTTAATTGCAATATCAGTCATGTTTGGATCTAATGCCTTTTCATATCTTGCACTTGCTTCTGTTCGCAAACCTAATGCAACTGCAGTTTTACGTATAGAACCAGCATTAAAATTAGCACTTTCTAAAAAAATGGAATCAGTATCACTTAATATTTCACTATCTAAACCTCCCATAACACCCGCAATGCCAAAATATTTGTCGCCGTTTTTAATCATGAGCATATCTTTAGATAGTTTTCGGGTTACTCCATCCAAAGTTGTATATGTATCTTGGTCATTTGCTAATCCTACTTCAATTTCTTTTACAACACGTGAATCAAATGCATGCATTGGTTGTCCTAATTCGAGCATTAAATAATTAGTTAAATCAACAAACAAAGATATTGATCGCATCCCTACATAATATAAAAATATTTGCATATCTAAAGGAGTTTTATTATTTTTTAAATTATCTACTTTTAATCCCGTATATCGATAACATAATTGAGAATCCTTAATAGTTATTTGTAAATTCTTTTTATCATTTTTTATTTCAGAAACTTCTAAAGACAATAGTTCATGATCCGTGATAGCTGCAATTTCCCGAGCAATTCCATAATGTCCCCATAAATCAGGACGATTAGTTAAAGACTTATTGTCTATTTCAACTATTATATCATTAATAGGCAAATATTCTTTTATATCCATGCCAACTGGTGCATCTTCAGGTAATTCAATAATTCCATCATGATTATCACTAATTCCTAATTCTTTACCACTACAACACATTCCATTTGATAAGATGCCTCGCAAAGGACGAGATTTTATTTCTACCCCATCAATGTGACCTCCTACTTTAATATAAGCAGTTTTTAAACCTATTCGAACATTTGGGGCTCCACATACCACTTGAATTAATTCTTTTTCGCCACAATCTACTTTTAAAACATGTAAATGATCACTATCAGGATGTTTTTTACATTCTTTGATTTGAGCAACAACAATATTGTCTATTTGATCACCAACTTTTTTTACGTCTTCAACTTCAGCAGTACGTATCGTAAAAGTATTCCAAATATTTAGCCAATCTATTTCTTGACTATTTTTAATATAACTTTTTAATTTATTACATGATATTAACATAAATTATTCTCCTTCCTATTTTATGTCAAAATTTTTAAGATAACGAATATCACCAGAATTCAAAACTCGTATATCGTTAATTTTATATTTCATCATAGCAAGTCTAGTAAGACCTATTCCAAATGCAAAACCGGTATATTTTTTGGGATCAACTCCACCAGCACGTAAAACATTTGGATGAACCATGCCACATCCTATCAGTTCAATCCAACCACCATTTTTACATGTTGGACATCCTTTTCCACCACAAATTACACAACTCATATCCATTTCATAACTTGGCTCAGTAAATGGAAAAAATCCAGGTCTTAATCTTACTTTCAAATCTGTTTTAAATATTTCTTTTAAAAGTTCTTGCATCACATACATTAAATTTTCAATAGAAATATTTTCATCTATAACCATGCCCTCTATTTGAAAAAACGTATTTTCATGATTAGCATCTAAATCTTCATTTCTAAATGTTCTACCAGGAGCACATATTCTAAGTGGAGCCCCATAATTTTCCATTCCTCTTATTTGATTGTCACTAGTTTGAGTTCTAAGTAGCATGCCATTATCTAGATAATAAGTATCTTGCATATCCCTTGCGGGGTGATCTTTTGGAACATTTAAGGCTTCAAAATTATAGTATTCTGTCTCCATTTCTGGACCACTTACAACCGTAAAGCCCATTTTCTTTAAGCAATCCGTAACTTCTTTAGCAACAATAGTTACCGGATGCAAGGAACCTGTAGATACATCAAATTCAATTGTATCATCAAAAACAATATTGGTTTTACTTTCTAATTTTTCTATAGCATTATCAATTATTAATTCCATATCATTTTTGGTATTATTAATTAAACTTCCATATTTTCTTTTATCTTCGATACTCATATTTTTTAAACTACTCAATATTTCGGTAATACGACTCTTTTTACCAACATACTTTGATTTTACATTCAAAATATCAGCTTCTTTTGTACATTTTTTGAGTTCTTCTTTCAAGTTTGTAATTAAATTTTCTAATTCTTTTTCCATATTCTCCTCCTAAAAAATAAAAATTCATAAACTAATTAAGGACGAGTTCTACCCGCGGTACCACCTTAGTTTATGAATTTAAATTCATACTCTTTAAAATTATAAGGGATTTATCCCTAAGCATTCATCAAACGAAATTCGTTTTATTATCATCATTAAAATATTCTCAGCTATATATTTTATCTCTGTCAAGAATTACTAATAAAACTACTAAATTTGAATCATCATGCTTTTTTAAACTTTTTATTTTCCATCCAATTTTTACCTTCCACACTACGAGTAACTAGCATTGCGCAAGCACAATCTCCCGTAACATTTAATAAAGTGGCCGGTGCATCTATTATTGTAGCAATAATTGTTAAAATTGGCAAGGCCTCAATTGGATAATTTAACATAGTTATTATTAACATTTCTGATATTGTGCCACCACCAATAGGAACTGCGGTAACTAAAAGAGTAGCAATTAAAGCAACACCTAATATAAAGGAAATGTCACTAAAAGAATCAATACTAGTGCCAAATAGACTAACCAAAAACATAATTTTAAAAACACTGCCAATTGATGAACCATCTTTATGGAAACTAGTTCCTAAAGATACAGTTGTTTCTGCAATATCATTAGGTACTCCAATTTTTTTTGTACATTCAATATTTACAGGCACACTAGCTGCCGAAGAGCAAGTTCCAAGAGCCGTTAATGCTGATGGAACTATATTCTTCCAAAATGCTTTAATTCCTCTTTTTTTAGCAGCTATAAAAGCATACAAACTATAAAAAATTACCATAAATAATAAACTAACAATTAAGTAAACTATAAATGTTTTAAGAAAGCCAACAGCCATTACGTTTCCTATAGTGCCAATTAGCGAAGCAAAATAGCATCCCAATCCAATTGGAGCATAATACATTATAATGCCAATTAATTTATACATTACTTCGCTAAAAGATTCTAGCAACTCTGCCACTTTCGTGCCTTTTTCTCCACTTTTATTTACTGCAATTCCAAATAATACTGATATAACAATTAATGCTATTAAATTATCTGTAGATAATAAATTAATAAATTGATCTGTAGATAAAACATTAACAGTTCTTTCCAACAAGTTTAATTCAATTTCTTCCGATGCATCGCTATTAAATACTTCTTTAATTGAACTGGCATTATCTGTTTCAACTAAATTTATAGCAGCTGTGGATAAGAAACCTACAATTACTGCAATAATTGATGTTATAAAAAATACAATTATTGTACTTATCAATATTTTACTTAATCTCTTAGGTTGCTTCATTTTAGATATAGATGATGAAATTGTAAAAAATATTAAAGGAATAATGATAACCAACAAAAGATTTAGAAATAAATCACCGAGTGGTTTAACTACTGCTGTTTTTTCTTTAAAAATCAAACCACATATAGCACCAATAATTACACAAACAATTAAAATAAAAGTACTTTTATAATTCTTTAAAACTTTTTTCATAATTCTCCTTTATTTAAGTATATTATAAACCCAAAATTGTTTTTACACAAATTTATAATTTCAATTAAAAAAGAAGTTACTAAGGCTTCTATTTTAATCTTGGTAAATCTTCTAATCCTATATCATCATTTTCTCTTTCATATAGTGGTTTTAATTTTGGTAAATTTAATTCTTCGTTATCATCATCATTAATAAAAGTATTTTTTTCCTGTTTAAGCCCTATATTTGGAAAAGATAATGTATTATCTTGAATAACAGTCTTTTTTTCAATATTTTTTACTTTTTCCGGTACATTGCTTACTATTTCATTAGTTGATGTAACTAATTCGGGATACTTTTTATTTTTAATAAATCTAATCAATGCTTTTAATAATATGTACAATGCTGGTATTAAAATTAAGCATAGCCACCCCATACTACTAGCTAAAAAAGTTTGCACTCTTCCCAATTGAGGTATTTTCAAAGCCACTTTACCAACAACTTTTTCAAAAGGAACTGTACCTTCATCCTCAATTGGATTAAAATCTCCTTTAGTTTGATAACTATAGTTTCCATCTTTATCTTTAATTATAGATATTACACGGTGAGTAATAGGTCTACCTTTTGCTGCAGGTAAATCAGAATAAAATGTTATAACATCACCAATTTCAATTTCTTCAGGATTATCAACACGTACATCTATTACAACATCATAAACATTAATATTTGGAGTCATACTACCACTAATTATTGTATATAGTGAAAATTTCGGCTCATTTTTGCTACCACTAGCCGCATATATTCTGGTAGCAATAAAATAATATAATAGAAAAGCAGCACAAATTAATAACAAAACAAAAATTGTCCAACTTATTACTGTGGATATATTTTTTAATATTTCTCGGAATATGTTTTTTTGTTTTGCATCTATATTCATGGCCACATCCCTATTCTTTTTTATTATAACCAAATATTCGACAAATAGCAATAATTCTCGACAAAAAACAAGTCAAATAAAAGACAATTATTACCATTTTAATTTACCAATAAATGACAATAAAATATATTTTCCAGTATAAATTAAAGATTTAAATCATAGTATGTACTAATTGACAAAAATATAGTTTTAGTGTAAAATGAAATACATCTGGAACCGTAGCCAAGTGGCTAAGGCATAGGTCTGCAACACCTTGATCGCCGGTTCAAATCCGGCCGGTTCCTCCATTTAAATAAAAAAGCATATCACTTTGTAATGATATGTTTTTTATTTAGACAATTTTTATTTTATAACACCTATTTCTTATAGTTATTAATAAATTTACTTCATCAGCATTTAAAATATTATTAGTGGTTTGCAAGACAATTTTATCATTTAAATTGGATGTGGTAACATTTTTTACAGTAGTTGTATAAGTTTGTTCATCAATTACATATTCAATACTTGCAAATGAATTTATAAAAGTATTAATATTTTTGATGTTTTTGTAAGCTTCTGTCTCAGAATCTATTGTAAAATCATAATCCAATATTACTAATGTTTGTTTTAGAGCATTCAAACTATCCACAACTATTAAATCTGTATAGGTATGACAATCTTCTCTATAACACTTTTCATATTGATACTCATATCTAGAATCAAACATAGAATTTTGAATATTTAAAGTTGTATTACCTAGAAAAGTACTTGAAAAAGATACATTTTCATTTATTTTTGCATTTCTAACCAACTCAACATCATAATATTTATCTGGCTTTAATTTAACATTAATTGTTTTAGCTAAAAAGTTTTCACTCTTAGTAGAAGATCCTGTATATAGTGTTAAACGATAATTATTTTTTACTTGATTTTGATCTAACATATAAGGAATAATATAAGTTACTGTTTCACTTGGGAAAAATACATCATTCATAAAAGGATCCCCGTAATCAATAAAATAATTTCCTATATCTAATGACGGATATATATATTCATTTCCAACATATATTTTCAAATTATTATAATCAAGTTTTTGATTATTATTAGAATTATTAGTAATTTCTAACTTTAACACCAAATAGTAATCGTCTTGATATATTTTATTGCCAGACAAACTGACATTAGTTATCATACTATCTAAAACATTTATCCTAAAATTATTATAGGTAAACGATTCATTTTCATCATAAGTATATTTTAATTTTTCGTAACTTTTAAACATTAAAAATATAGTCACTACAATCAATATGCTT
The DNA here is from genome assembly GCA_944363665.1 of uncultured Bacilli bacterium. GTDB lineage: Bacteria > Bacillota_I > Bacilli_A > RF39 > UBA660 > Onthocola_B. The sequence goes on from CALVUS010000004.1 coordinate 21,074, forward strand.
CCAACAACATAAAATATCTTTTTATTTTCTAAGTAATAATAATAAAATTCACGAATAAATCTCCGGATAATCCGTTCTGCTTTATAAGTTTTAAAATTTATATTTAACTCTATTTCTTCAGAATCGGCATCTGTAATTTCTAATTCTTTCAAATCGTTTTTAAAATCAAATTGTTTTACATTAAATCCTAAGGCTCTTATTCCTATTATTATAACAAAAATCAATTGAGGATAATATAAGATGCGCGCAATATCTCGATATGTTCTAGCTTCTGCTGTAGACCATAATCCATTACTCAAATCATTAATTAAATATGCTGAAATAAAAACAAATACAAACAAAATTATATAATATATTATAGCACATAAATACATTTTATTTGGTTTTTTCTTAACTCTTAATAAAATAAAAACAGCTAATAATATAATTATGGCCAATAATGTTGAAAGATATGTTAACCATGTTATGTATGTAGAAGCCATATTATCTATAACAGTCACTGTATAACCATTATTTACAAAAGTTATAAAAAAATCTAATATATTCTTAGTACTAATCGCAATATAAATAGTTATAATTGTCAATATAATATGAATTAATCTAAAGTTTTTAATTAAGAAACCATAAGGCTTTTTTAGTATCATATTATGATCGCCCCTTTTTATTTTCGTTTGTTTCTATATATATTATAGACTATTAAAAGTTTTTTTTAAAGTAAAAATATGATCCATAGACCATATTTTTATTTTCTTACCTTTTAGTCACTAATACTTGATCTTTTAATAAATATATTGTTTCATTTTGGTTTAATAAATCTAATTTAGATATTTTAAACATATTAGCAACTGTATCTAAAGTATCACCTTCAGCAGTAATATAATAACTATATCCACTTTTAGGAATTAATATTTCTTGATTAGGATATATATAATCATCCATATTAAGGCCATTTAAACTAGCCAGCAATGTAGGATTAATGTTGTACTTTTGAGCTATTTTATAAAGAGAATCACCAGCTTCAATAGTATAGGTATTAAAATATTGTTCTTTACTTTTAGGTACTATAATATCCATTCCAACTCTAAATTCATCCGCAAAAAAGATATTATTGATATCCATTATAACTTCTGGTTTAGTATTAAACTGATCGGCAATACTTTTCAAATTATCATTAGGTTTAATCCTATATTTATCATACATTATTATCACTTCCTAATAATAAAGTATGTATTTTATTACATTTGGTTAATTAAAAATAAATATCATATTCTGACTATTAAAATTCCATTCAGAATATTGCATTATAGCTTGCAAATTATGATACGGATCGTATTTATACAAAATATCATTCGCTACAAAATATACTTCTAATCCATTAGTTTTAATTATTTGAGATACCAAAAAATTTGTGACTTTTACTTTAAAATTATTATATTCTAAATATAAATTACCATTGTCTAAAGTATATTTCCATAGTACTTCTGTTTTAAATTTTGGTTTATCATTTTTTAATTTTTGAGTGCTTATATTTTCCCAATTACCATTAACTAATATTTGATTTTTAGATTTATAAATTTCTTTTTTACTTATATTAATATAATATAATTGCTCTGCTTTATTATCAAAAATATAAATATTATCTTTATAATTACCTAAAAAATAACTATCAAAATACAATTCAAATCTTAATTTAATTTCAGTAATTTTTTTATTATCTACATTAATTAAGTAGAATTTATCAAACTTATAGTCACTATCATAGTCTGGTACTAACAAATAGTTTTCATAAATATAATAAAGATTTAAATTATATATATCTCTATTAAATATTTCTAATTTGTCTTTATTTTGATTATCTAAAAAAATAAATTCATTATAATTCCATAATAAATATTTATTATCATCTAATGTATCTATATTAATATTTTCATAATTATCATTAATTGTAAAATCATTTAACTGAAAATCAAAAAAATATTCAGCATTTTTACTACATATAGAATATAATTGAATATTTTGAGAATTTACATCAAGACAAACTGAATCATTCTCCTCAGTAATTTGAATGTCTGCAATTAATTTTCTTTTTGTTGTATAATTATCCAAAGAAAGTAGTTTATATTCCATATTTTTATAGCTAAGGGTGAAATAATATAAATCATCTGTTTTATTATATTCTTCAACTATATCAACATTGTTTATATTATATTCAAGTTTATAGTTTGTAGGTTTAAAATATAAATATATAAAAAGAGCAAATAATAAAATTATTACTATGCATATTAATAAATGTTTTTTTAAAATACTATTTGTTTTCATGATTATACTTTTGCTTTTCTATCATCATCATTTCTGTAATGTTTGTCTCTATTTCATCCAAGCCAGATTTTGGAAGATTAGAAATAACTACTTCTTCTTTTACCGTATCAATGGTAACTTTACCCCATATAAGGCCTTGATAAACCAATAAGTCATTATATAAGTCGGGAGTGATAGAACTCAAAAAATAACCAAATACTACCCTTTTTTGACCAATTAGTATTCTTTTGTTAGTTATTACTACTACACAACTAAAAAATAATTCATAGAAGTTATTATTTTTTTGACCAGAAAAAGCAAACAATACCTCTTCTCCAGGATTTAAATGTTTTTCAACAACCTCGCAATGTTTTTTTAAGCGCCAGGTAATGCCACCGGGATGCCTTTTTTTGAAATCTAAAGCTTTTGAATAAACTTCATTCATTAATTAATCACCTATTAATATTCTATAAAATTTTTGCAACTTTAGCAATATTAGTTTACGTAGTCTTGAAAAATCCACCGATTTTTATCAATTCTAATCCAATTATCCTTAATTTCCATAATTGCAACAGTTGTTCCTTTAGGAAGTGGGGCTTTAACTTTGAGAATTGTTCCAGCTGGTTTACTACGTACGTTTAAAAAATCAGCAGTAGTCATTTTTGTATCATAAAATTTATTAGGAACATCTTTTGATAAATAATTGCTGGAAATGTATTCTTTATCACTTATTTTAGCCCAAGATCCTATAAATTCTTTTACATTTATTCTAGTATTCTTGGGTAAAGTATTAATAGCATTATAATTAGTACCAGGTCCTAGACGAATATTTAATGATTCTGCTGCTGTTGTATAGTAATAGTTATTCTCTTCAATAGTTGGTATATATAAATCTAGAAAATTTAGGCCATTACTATTTTTTATCGTCGTAAAAGTATTATCAATAAAGAAAGCATCTTCAGGCTTTACTGCACCTTCAGTAGTATTAATAACCCATATATCATTAGTATTTTTTACCCAGCCAGATCCTTTAAATTTTCCGCGACCAACAACTATATGAAAATGTTCTCCAGTAGCATAACCATCTTTACCCTCAATAGCAATAGGTTCTTTACGATTAAAGGTTTGACCTATTTTTAATTTATTTAGCTCATTATCCTCAATATGCCCAATCATAATAGTTACATAATCCGTAAAGGTGGGTGTAATAACTGGCATTACTGATTCTAACCATAAGACATTTGTTGAACTTGTGCCAACTCCATATATTTTTTTTATAATCATTTTATTACATGGACAATAAAAATAACCATTAGCTCCAGTAGCTCCACAATTATCATCGATAGGATAATCTTTTGGTGTTCCTACAGTATGCCGTGAATGCGAAAAATCATTTTCATATGTTTGAGTGATATTCATTATCTTTATAGGATAAATTAAGTAGTTCATCAGCCAACACTCCCTTCTGTATCTACTTCTTTCTCATTATTCGAAGAATTATTTATGAACTCTTTTAAATTTTTAAATATATCATATGTTCCTCCAGAAAGAAGCCCTGATAGAGCAATATTAATAGATACATCTTTTGTCATAAAATAATATATTAGAGAAACAATTATACCAATAACAAGGTTTTGGAGAGGAATTAAATTGTCTGTTTTGGCAATTAAACCTAAAATAAATGTAACAACAATTGTTATCAAGCTCATAATAATTTCTGTATTCATAAATTACCTCCACTATATAGTATGAAGGCATAAAAAAAAGGAAGCAATGTTTGTCCACTTCCTTAACTAACTTTTTCAAATTGTGAATTATAAAGATTAGCATAGAAACCATTCTGTTTCATTAATTCTTCATGATTACCTTGTTCAATGATATTTCCTTCATTCATTACCAGAATTAAATCAGCATTTTTAATTGTGGATAATCTGTGGGCGATAATAAATGATGTTCGACCTTCCATTAATTTATCCATAGCTTTTTGTACCAATTCCTCAGTACGTGTGTCGACATTACTTGTAGCCTCATCTAATATTAAGAAAGGAGCTTTGTCAAGCATACCACGAGCTATAGTTATTAATTGCTTTTGACCTGATGAAATAGATTCATTATCTTCAATTAAAGAATCATATGATTTTGGTAAAGACTTAATGAAATGATCTACACCAACAACTTTACAAACCTGCTTCATTTCATAATCTGACACATTTTCTTGATTATAAATAATATTTTCTTTAATTGTACCATTAAATAGCCAAGTATCTTGTAAAACCATTGTAAAAAGTTCATGAACATTATCTCTAGTTAATTCATTAATTGATACTCCATCAATTTTAATATCTCCAGAATTTATTTCATAAAATTTCATAAGCAAGTTAACCATGGTTGTCTTACCTGCACCAGTTGGACCAACGATTGCAATTTTTTGCCCTGGTTTAACTTTAGCAGAAAAGTCCTTAATTATTAGTTGATTTTCGTCATAACCAAATTTAACATGATCAAATTCAACGTTTCCTTTAACATTTTCTTTATTTAGAACCTTTGTTAAATTCGATTCATCACTCATTTCGTCTTCTTCTAAGAATTCGAATATTCTTTCTGATGCTGCAGCTGCAGATTGAAGTGATGTCATTGCTTGAGCAATTTGGGATAATGGATTAGTAAATAATCTAACGTAGACAATAAATGCTACAATTACCCCAAATGATATAACATCATTAGTTACTAAAACAGCTCCAACAACACAAACAACTACATAACTGAAGTTTCCTATAAACATCATGATTGGTTGCATAAGTCCAGATAAAAATTGACTCTTACGAATAGCATTAAATACTTTATTATTTAATTTATCAAATTTTTCATCAGATTCTCTTTTTCCATTATATACTTTAACTACATTGTGTCCTGAATAAATTTCTTCAATATGTCCATTCATTTTTCCTAGTTCTTCTTGACGTTCAACAAAATACCTTTGTGATTTTTTCAAAATTACAGCCATAATTGAAAAGCCAAGCAAACTAGATACTATTGCGCATAAGGCAAGTATCCAATTGGTAATGAACATCATCAAAACACTACCAATTACTAAAGTGATAGCACCAACTAAAGAGCCAATGCTTTGCGACATTGTTTGAGCAACAGTATCTACATCGTTAGTTACACGTGATAGTATATCTCCTGTTGAATTACGGTCAAAATATCTAAGTGGTAATTTATTAATCTTTGTAATTATTTTGCTACGTAAGTCTTTAGCAAAGTTATTTGATACAGTTGCCATAATAAAGTGTTGGAAGAAACTAAATATGGCACTCGCGATATAGACAATCGCTAGGAATAAGGCAATCGATTTAATAGCAGCAAAATCCATTTGCGGTTTCACAATTTCTTGAATTGCTTCAGGCATTTCATCGATAGCAGCAAATATTTCCCTTGATGTGCTATCTTCAGTTATGCTAGACATTATTTCACCGAATTCCATCTTATCTTCCATAGATATGTCTGGATCATCCATTATTTCTGTAACAGTTGTCTCACTAATATTTGGAACTAAGCCATCAGATATAAGGTCTGTCATATCACTAAGTCTATCTGGAGCAATAATTGATAGAATTGAACTTACCGCTGCAAGGATGAAGGCTATAACTAATAATTTATGAAATTTATTTAAATAGTGGACTAATTTTTTCATGGCCCCACGGAAGTCTTTAGCTTGTTCGTAATTTTGGCCACCTTTTCCACCCATAGGTCTAGGCATTATTAAGTTCCTCCTCACTAAGTTGAGATAGGGCAATTTCTTTATAAACATCACAATTCTTTAATAATTCTTTGTGAGTACCCATTCCCACACATGAACCTTGATCAAGAACAATAATCTTGTCAGCATTCATGATTGTACCAATTCTTTGTGCAACAATGAATGTTGTAGCATTTTTGGTATATTTCTTTAATTCTTTTCTTAAAGTAAAGTCAGTTTTGTAATCTAGGGCTGAGAATGAATCATCGAAAATGTAGATTTCCGGATTACGAGCAATGGCTCTAGCAATAGAGATTCTTTGCTTTTGACCACCAGAGATGTTAGTTCCTCTTTGCGCTAAATAAGAATCATATTTATCAGGCATCTTTTCAACAAAATATGCACCTTGAGCAATTTCTACTGCTTTCTTTATTTCATCCCGAGTTACTTCTTTCTTACCATTATCACCATAAGCAACGTTTTCCGCAACTGTACCACTAAATATTACCGCTTTTTGAGGAATGTAACCGATTTTGTTATGTAAATATTCTAGCTTATAATCTTTAACATTCACTCCATCGATAATAATTTCACCATCGGTTGCATCGTAAAATCTTGGAATTAAGTTGATAAGGGTCGATTTACCAGAACCAGTTGATCCAATAAAAGCGATAGTTTCACCACGGTTCGCTTTAAAACTGATATCTTTTAAAATGTATTCATCAGCATCGGGATATTTAAATGATACGTCCTTAAATTCTACTGTACCAGCAAGTTTTGGATCGCTTTCAATAACAGCTCCATCTTTTATGGCAAAGTCCTCATCTAATACTTTGTTAATACGATCAGCAGATATTGCAGCACGTGGATACATAATGAAAATTACAGCTAACATTAAGAAAGACATTATGACTTGCATACCGTAAGATGAGAATACAACCATATCACCAAATATGGCAATTTTTTCACTCATAAGTGCTGCATCAATCATATATGCACCAAG
>CALVUS010000005.1 GCA_944363665.1 uncultured Bacilli bacterium
TAATGATTTTAAAAATGATATTTATGAATTAATAACTGATAAATGTGAAGTAAAAAAGGCGATAAAAAAAACTAAATTTCATAATTTAAGTATTATTCCAGCTACAATAAATCTTGCTGGAGTAGATGTTGAATTTGTAAAAAAAATGTTGGAAGATAAGGCTTTTCAACAAAATATGCAATTAAAACTTAAATTAGATGAAATTAGAGATAATTATGATTATATTATAATTGATTGTCAACCTTCACTGGGATTAGGGACAATGAATGCATTAGTTGCAAGTGATTCAGTAATAATTCCAGTACAATGTGAATTTTTTGCTTTAGAAGGAATTACTCAATTACTTAATTCTATTATTATGGTACAATCAAGTATGAATCCTAATTTGAGAATAGAAGGGGTACTTTTAACAATGCTTGATGGTAGAACCAATATTGGTCTTGAAGTAATTGAAGAAATTAGAAAATATTTTAAAGATAAGGTATTTAATACGATAATTCCTCGTTTGGTTAGATTAGTAGAAGCACCAAGTCATGGTAAACCTATAAATGAGTATGATCCTACTAGTAGAGCAACTGAAGCATATCATAATTTAGCAAAGGAAGTGATCAGTCGCGATGGAGACTAAGAAAAAAGCCTTAGGAAAAGGACTGGAACAGTTATTTTCAAATTCGGTGATAGATTTTGATAATTTTGAAAAAGATATAGTGGAAGAAGGTTCGAAAGATGTTACGGAAATTGATGTCGATGAAATAAGAAGTAATCCTTATCAACCTAGAAAAACATTTGATACAGAATCTTTAAATGAACTTGCTAAATCTATTAAAGAGTATGGTGTAGTGCAACCTATAATTGTAAAAAAGAGTATTAAAGGTTATGAATTAGTAGCAGGTGAAAGACGAACAAAGGCTGCTAAAATTGCTGGACTAAAGAAAATACCTGCTATAATTAAGGATTTTGATGATCAAGAAATGATGGAAATAGCCTTAGTTGAAAATATTCAAAGAGAAGATTTAAATCCAATTGATGAAGCAACATCCATAAATAATATTATTAAACTTCGAGGTTATACTCAAGAAGAGTTTGCTAATAAATTTGGTAAAAGTAGAAGTTATGTAACTAATATATTAGGCTTATTAAAATTGCCCGAAGATGTCAAAAGAATGGTTGAAAAAAGAAATTTATCGATGTCTCATGCAAGAGTTTTAAGTAAAATTGACGATGATAACAAAGTTACTGATTTAGCTAAAAAAGTTATAACTGATAACTTAAGTGTTCATGAGTTAGAGAGAATAAGTCAAGAAGAAAAAAGCCCAATTATTAAGAAAAATCCTAATAAAACTTTTGATCATAAATATCGCATGTATGAAAATTTAATTATGGACAAATTAGATACTAAAGTAAGGATTAGTAAAAATAAAATAGAAATTTATTTTAATGGTAATGATGAATTAGAAAAAATGCTTGATAAAATGCATATAAATTTTGAGGACGAATAATGAATAATATTATTTTTAAATTAAATGATGAAGTTATTATGAAAAAGAAACATGCATGTCAGACAAATTTGTGGATAATAACGAGAAATGGTGCGGATATAAAAATAAAATGTAAAAATTGTGGTCGTGAAATAATGATGGATCGATTAGAATTTATGAAAAAATTAAAAAAGGTGATAAAGAATGAAAAAACAGCGGATTAAAGAAAAAATTGGATTGCATCCAGTAATGTTTCTTTTAATACTTTGTTTAATAGTGATTGTTGTAAGTGGAATATTGAGTTTTTTTGATGTTCAAGCTACTTATAACAAAGTTTCCAGCATCACAGGAGATTATCAAGCTACAACGGAAGCCGTTGTGTCTTTATTTAGTTTAAGCGGACTTAAATATATATTTACATCAACTGTTGCTAATTTTGCTAATTTTGCAGTATTATCTAATTTGCTTATTATATTAATAGGTATTGGAATAATGGTAAAAAGTGGATTCTTAAAAACTGTTATTACATTAATGACTAAAAGAGTAAAAAAAAATACTGTTACTTTTGTTTTAGTTTTAATATGCATTTTGGCAAGTATAATAGGTGATTTAGCATATGTAATTTTTATACCCCTTAGTGCATTACTATTTTCATATGGTAAAAGAAGTCCCATGATAGGTATTATAACGTCTTTTGCTGCTTTAACATGTGGTAGTGGAATAAGTTTATTTTTAACAAGTATAGATTCTAGTTTGCTTTCAATGACTCTTACTAATGCACATATTTTATCAGGCGATTATTCAATCTCATCATTTGGATATTTTATTATAATGCCTATACTTATTATAGTACTTAGTCTTATTATAACTTATATTAGTGAAAATATTATTACAAAAAAAGTTCCCAAATATGATTTTCCAGAAGAAGATATAGAAGATGAACTTGTTATGACTAAGAAAAAAATGCGAGGATTGTTATTAGCAGGTGGTGCTGGATTCGTTTATCTATTAATATTTATTTATAATATTATTCCGGGATTACCTTTTTCGGGCAATCTTTTAGATTATAGTCAGGAATTATATATTGATAAATTGTTTAGTTATAATTCTTTTTTTAGTAATGGCTTTGTTTTTGTAGTAGCAGTATTGTTTGTAATTTTAGGATTATTTTACGGTATTGGTGCTAAAACAATAACCAATAATAAGGAATTTATAGATTCATTAGGTCATTCTTTAAATGGAATTGGTAAAATAATTGTAATGATTTTTGCGGTTTCAATTTTTATTAATATTTTTAAATATTCTAATATTGGTGGAGTAATTACTGCTGCTTTAGCTAATTTAATCAATTCATCTAATTTTGGTGGTTTACCAATTTTAATACTATTATTTATTGCTGCAGTATTATCTTCAATATTTTTGCCAAATCCTCTTAATAACTGGTCAATTATGTCAGCTACTATACCGACTTTAATGCAAGTCGGAGTTAGTGCAGAGTTTGCACAATTAACTTTTAGACTTGGTAATGCTGTTTCAATAAGTTTAACACCAGTATTTGCTTATTTTATAGTTTATATTGCTTTTTTAGCTAATTATAATCAAAGTAATAAGGCGGTTACTATGGGTGAAGCTATTAAATTTCAATTGCCATTTGCTATTATTAGTTTTATAACTTTCTTAATCTTTATTATAATATGGTATATTTTAGGTGCACCACTAGGAATTGGTACTAGTGTAGCTTTTTAAAGGGGGAATTAATTATGGGTTTAAAAGCGGGAATTGTTGGTTTACCAAATGTAGGAAAATCAACTTTATTTAATGCAATTACTAAACAAAATATTTTGGCAGCAAATTATCCATTTGCAACTATTGAACCTAATGTTGGCATAGTTTTTGTTCCTGACACAAGAATAGATTATTTGGCAAATTTATATAATCCACCAAGTGTTGTACCAACTACATTTGAATTTACTGACATTGCAGGATTAGTAAAAGGTGCCTCTAAAGGTGAAGGACTAGGAAATAAATTTCTATCACATATTAGAGAAGTTGATGCTATAGTTGAAGTTGTTAGATGTTTTGATGATGCAAATGTAACTCATGTAACTGGTAAAACTGATCCAGTTAGTGATATTGAAATCATTAACATTGAACTAGTCTTAGCAGATTTAGATATTGTTAATAATCGTTTAGGTAAAATTGAAAAAAAAGCCGAAACTACTAAAGATAAAGAAGCAATAGCAGAAGTAGAAGTATTAAAAAGATGCAAAATTGCTTTGGAGGCAAATACACCATTAAGAAGAATAGGTTTTGATACTGATGCATTAAAAATATTGAAAAATTTTAATTTTTTAACTATTAAACCAATTATTTATGTTGCTAACGTTGATGAAGAATCTATTGTAGTTGGAGATAATAAATATTCATTAGCTGTAAAAAATTATGCAGAAGCCGAAGGATCTGGTGTCATTGTCATGTGTGCTAAATTAGAAGCAGATTTGGCGGGATTAGAAAATAAGGATAGAGAAGAATTTTTACAGTCGGTCGGCATAACTAATAGTGGTTTGGATAAATTAATATTTGCAACATATAATTTATTGGGATTAGCAACGTTTTTTACCGTTGGTTCCGATGAAGTAAGAGCTTGGACTTTTAAAATCGGTATGAAAGCACCTGAATGTGCAGGAATTATACATAGTGATATGATGCGAGGTTTTATAAAAGCAGAAGTAATGAGCTTTGATGATCTTTTTGAATATAAAGATGAAAAAAAGGTAAAAGAAGCAGGAAAGTTGCGAATCGAAGGAAAAGAGTATATAATTAAAGATGGAGATATATGTTATTTCCGATTTAATGTATAATAAGGAGGATATATGAAAAATAATACTATAAGTAAAACATTTTTATGGATGTGTTTTGGCTTATTAGTGACATTTATTACAGGTTTTTTGGTATCAAATAATGATACAATGTTAAAAAATATTTATGGTGGATGGGGATATGTTGGTTTTGTCATAGTAGAATTAATATTGGTAATTGTGTTATCTGCAAGAGTAATGAAAATGAAACCAACGACTGCCAAAGTATGTTTTTTGATTTATTCGTTTGTTAGTGGCTTAACTTTTTCGTCTATTTTTGTTTATTACAATTTAAATTCGATAATGTTAATATTTTTAGTTGCTGCGGTTATCTTTGCTTTAATGGCAGTTATTGGTTATGTTACTAAGGTTGATTTAACTAAATTGGGAACATATTTGCTATTTGGCTTAATTGCTGTAGTAGTAGTTTCTTTAATAAACATAATTATTGGCAGTAGTCTTTTAGCAATTATTATCTCCGTAGTTTGTATAATAATTTTTATTGGAATTACAGCCTATGATGTTCAAAAAATTAAAGAGTTAGATAATATGGGGCTTCCGCAAGATAACTTAGCTATTTATGGTGCTCTTGATTTATATTTAGATTTTATTAATCTATTTATTCATTTACTTTCAATTTTTGGACGTAGCAATGATTAAGAGGTAAAGATGGATACAAGTTTAAAAAGAATTATGGCTTATATAATTGATGTTTTAATATTAACTATAGTATTTAGTGTATTTATTAATTTTAAAATATTTAATCCGTATATTGATAAATATAATGACACTTATACAGAATATACGAATTTAATTGAAGATGCTAATGCTGGTGAAATAGAAACTGATACAGACGAATATGCAAATAAAATAATTGATTTAAATTATAGATTAAATAGATATAAGGTAGTTAGTAGTAGTATTTCTACTGCTGGATTTCTAATTTATTTTGGAATACTTCAATTTTTCTTAAAAGGTCAAACTATTGGTAAGAAAATTATGAAAATTAAAGTTATCGCCAATAAAGAAAATAAAAAATTAAATATAGGCAATTACATTATTCGCTCTTTAATTTTAAATAATATAATTATAAATCTTGTCTTTATTATAGGAGCTTATATATTCGATAAATCGACATACTATTATGTATCGTTAGCTGCTACCTATATTCAAATAGTTATCATGGCTGCAATTATTTTGATGGTTATGTTAAGAAAAGATAATCGTGGTTTACATGATATGCTGGCTGGAACTAAAGTAATTGATTTAGCAATAGATGATGCGGATGAAAACAAAGAAGAAATAGTTGTTGTAGAAAAAAAGCAAATAAAAAAAACAGATAATAGTGTTAAAAAAGGTCAAAGGAAACATTTAAATAGAAAATAAATTTATTTAAATGTTTTTTTCAATTTGACAAAATATTAAACATATTATAATATGATGTTAAGATGAGAAGGTGTTATTTTGAAAGAAAAAAATAAGGAAGCAACCAGTATTGGATTTTGGAGTTTTATATTTGTAATTGCAATTGGTTTTGGCTATTTAAATGACTATGTATGGCATAATTCAGCTGTAAATCATATTTTTACGGGTGGAAAAGTAATTGCTTTTTTTCTATTTTTAACAGGATACTTTTTAGTAAAACATTACAAAAATAATAAACATAAAAATGAGAATTCTGCTAATTTAGCTTGGAATTATTTTTTTGAAAAATTCAGAAAATTATATCCAGTATTATTGAGTGGTGTTTTAGTTGCTTTTATTGTTCGAAATATTATTGCTGGTACAAAAATTAATAATATTTTTGCAATTTTTATGAATTCTATTTGGGAATTTTTAGGTTTATCACAATTAGGAGCAGTTAATTTTATTAATATTGACTCTTTAACATTTACTCCAGCTGTGGGAGTATCTTATTTATGGAATTATCCATTATGGATAATATCAGCTATTTTAATAGTATCTTTAATTTTGTACTATATATTAAGTAAAAACGAAGACTTATTTAAAGGATTAATAGCACCTGTTATTATAATAATAACATATTCTAATATTGGTTTTGGTTCTGCTGGATTAGATATAAATTTATTAAATTCATTTGGAATAGCTAATGGATTAGCTAGAGTATTAGCAGCTGTGTGTTTAGGAATGCTTATGTATTACATAGTAGAGTACTTTAAAAAGAAAAAATTTAATGAATTTATGATGATGTTATTTAGTTTACTACATATTGGAATAGCAATATTTTTATTATATACTATTTATGTTGGCATTTCTTGGAGTGAATTAGTTAATGGCATTATACTATATATATTTTGTATAGTTCTTTTAGTTAATAAAGATTATATATCAGTTTTATATAGTAATAGTTATATATGTAAATTGTTAGGCAAAATGTCTTTATATTATTATGCTTATTTTATAGTTTTTGTATATTTGATAGTTTATATTTTTCCAGAAATGAGTTACTATGCTAGTTTAGTTTTTAATTTTTTGTTTTCTACAGGGTTTGCATTTATTATGATGTGCCTTATGGAATATGTTATTTTTCCCATTATTAAGAAGTCAAAAAATAATTGCTAATTTTTATAATTAATAGGAAAATTTATTGCATACATAACATATATTTGGTATAATAATCTGCGAGTAAAGAAATTACTCCTTGCTTCTTAATTGAAGCCGAAAAGACCATAAGGAGGTGGAAAAATGACTAAATATGAAATTATGTTTATTGTAAAAGCCACGATGGAAGAAGATGCTATTAAAAAAGCAAGCGAAGATTTACAAAAGCTAATTAATAACAAAACTTCTAAAGTAATTGATTTTAAAGAAATGGGTAGAAAAAAATTAGCTTATCCAATAAAAAAAGAAGTTAGTGGTTATTATTTTGTAATGAATGTTGAAGCAGATCGTGAAACGATTGCAGAATTTGATCGTAAAGTTTCAATTAACGAAAATATTTTAAGACATTTAATAATTAAAGTAGAAGGTGAATAGTAAATGAATAAGGTAATTTTGATTGGGAGATTAACTAGAGATCCTGAATCAAGAATGTCACAAAATAATATGGAAATTGCTAGATTTTCACTTGCTTGTAGTAGTGATTTTGTAAGTCGTACTGGAGAAAGAGATACTGAGTTTATTAATTGTGTTGCTTTTGGAAGATTGGCATCAACAATAAATAGATATTGTAAAAAAGGAACACAAATAAGTGCAACAGGCCGAATTAGAAACAGTAGCTATGATGCTCAAGATGGAAGTAAGAGATATACTACTGATATAGTTATAGATCAAATGGAATTTTTAGGTTCTTCTCAAAGTGGAAGCCGACCAAATAATTCAGTTGATAACAGTATTTCTTATAGTCCTAGTGAAGATTTGACAAATAATATTGATAGTACTGATATTAATGAGGATCCATATAATATTGGTGATGAGTATAACTTAAGTGATGATGATTTACCATTTTCATACTAAAAAGGAGGAATATTATGGCTGAATTTTATCGTAAAAAGAAAAAAATATGTCAAATGTGCGCTGGTAAAAGTGTCGATTATAAAGATATCATGATCATTAATAAATATATAAATGATAAGGGAAAAATTTTACCTAGAAGAATGACCGGTGCTTGCGCAAAACATCAAAGGCATATTGCACAACAAGTTAAATATGCAAGATTTATGGCTTTAATACCATATGTTAAATAATATAGATGTAATAGTCTATATTTTTTGTTTTTATTTATTTTTTACCATTATTTCAACATTTATTGGTGATTAATTTACGAATGTAATTGTTGAAAGAAAAGATAAACATGAGGTATTTTGGAATGTATGTTGGTAACTAAATTGTTATCAACATTATTTTATTATAGATTTGGGATAAATAATTGTTAGATAGAATAATATTAATTTGTCAATTAAAATTAATCTAGTTCTCGTTTCATATAAAATATATTGTGATATTTTTAAGCAAACCTTTTGCAAAAAGATTTGCTTTTTATTTTTTTAATAAACTTATTTAGCTTTTTTGAATCATCTATATTTCATTTTACTAATTATTGTATTAATGATATAATATTAATGCTTAAGGAGGCAAATATGAAAGTAATATTGCTTAAAGATGTTAAAGGAAAAGGCAAGAAAGATGCTATACTTGAGGTAAGTGATGGTTATGCCAATAATTATTTAATTAAAAATAATTTGGCAGTTCCTTATAGTAAGAGAAGTAAAGAAATATTAGATAAAGAAATTGATATTAGAGAAAAAAATGAACAAAAAATAATTGATGAATTAAATGAAATAAAGAAAAAATTAGATGATACAGTAATTGAATTTAAAGTAAAAGTGGGTAAAGAAGATAGAGTTTTTGGCACCATTTCTAGTAAACAAATAAGTGATAAATTGAAGGAAATGGGCTATAAAATAGATAAAAAATGTATTAAAATTAACGAAGCAATTAGTTCTTTAGGTATTACTAAAGTAGTAATTGAATTACATAAAAAAGTTAAATTTAATTTAAATGTTAAATTAGTAAAATAAGGAGGTTTCATGGCTAGAAAAGTACCTCAAAATCTTGAAGCAGAGATGAGTGTATTAGGTGTTGCTTTTATAAACAATAATGATGTTAATAAAATTGTTGAAGAAGTAACTGTAGATATGTTTTCTGATAAAAGAAATAAGTATTTATTTAATGCAATAAAAAATCTGTATGAAAATAATATAGCTATTGATATTACAACAATTAAAAATGAACTTGATAAAGATAAAAAGTTAAATGAAGTAGGATTAGATTATTTGTCTGAAGTTATTGATTCCGTTGTTACTAGTGCTAATTTAGATTTTTATATAAAAATAATTAAAGATTATGCCGTTAGAAGAAATTTAATCTCTACAGCAGAAGAAATCATTAATAATGCCTATGATGATGAAGATGTAACTAGTTTATTAGATAATGCAGAGAAAAATATACTTAATGTAGTTAAAGCTCGAAGTGTTGGAGATTTTGTACCAATTCAAGAAATTTTAAGAAGAGCGCAAGCTAAATTGGAGGAACTGGCTAAAAACAAAAGAAGTATTACTGGATTAGAAACTGGATTTCCAGATTTTGATAGAATTACAACTGGTTTTCAAGGTGGAGAAATGATTATATTAGCTGCTCGTCCTGGTATGGGTAAAACAGCATTAGCACTTAATATGGCTAGTTATGCTGCTACAAGAACCAAAAAGGCTGTTGCGATATTTAATTTGGAAATGTCTTCTGATATGCTTATTAATCGTATGATTTCCTCAATTGGTCAAATAGATGCTTATAAATTGCAAACTGGTCAAATGCAAGAAAAAGATTGGCGAAGATATAAAGAAGCTATGAGTCAGTTGGCCGAAACAAATATGTATATTGAAGATAATGCTGGTGTTACTTGTCAAGAAATAAGAGCAAAATGTCGTCGTTTAGCTAATAGTCCTACTGGACTAGGTTTAGTTGTTATAGATTATTTGCAACTAGTTAATAGTGGTAACCGACGAATTGAGTCCAGACAAGTAGAAGTATCAGAAATTTCTAGATCATTAAAGACTATGGCAATAGAGTTAAATGTCCCTGTAATTGCCTTGTCTCAATTGTCCAGAAGTGCCGAAAAAAGAGAAAGCAACCAACCGATGCTTGCAGATCTAAGAGAATCCGGGTCATTAGAACAAGATGCCGATATGGTACTATTTATAAATCGGAAAGATTACTATGATAAAGCAAAAGATTTTAATCAAAAAATAGTGCCAGCAGAATTAATTATTGCTAAACATAGAAAAGGAGGTTTAGGAACAGTTAACCTTTTATTTGAACTTAACATGAGTAGTTTTAAAAGTCAATTAAAGGTAAATAATGAAGAATGAAAACAAAAGATATAATAATTACTATAATATTATCATTAATAGTTGGTGTACTATATTTTGTTAATAAAAATTTTGAAACCCAAGTGGATAGAGCAAATGTAGCCTATCAAGTATATTTAAATGGAGAAGTAATTGGTTTAATTTCTGATGATCAAGAGTTATATAATTTAATTAATCAAGAACAGCTAGAGATAAAAGAACAATATAATGTTGATAGTGTTTATCCCCCCAATGTATTTGAAATAGTTGAAGTTAAAACATATAATAGTGATTTTGCAACTGCCAATTCTATTTATGAAATGATAGAAGAAAGAGACGATTTTACAGTAAAAGGATATACAATTACAATTAAATACGATGAAAATGATTACCATGAAGAAGAGGAAGTTCCAAAAGATTTTACAATTAATGTTTTAGACAAAAATATTTTTGAAGAAGCATTAAAAAGTTATATATTAGCTTTTGTTTCTGAAGAAGATTATAAAAGCTATATGAATAATACAGTTGAAGAAATAACAGATGTTGGTCAAATAATAAATAATATGTATTTTCAAGAAACAATGTTAATAAAAGAAGCTTATATAAGTGTTAACGAAAAAATTTATACTGATGCTGCAGAATTATCTCAAGATTTATTGTTTGGACCAGATGCACACATGGATGAATATACTGTTCAAGCAGGAGATAATATTGAAAGTATTAGTGATGAATATAAATTGAATCCTCAAGAATTTTTAATAGCTAATCCTAGTTATAGAAGTGAAAATACTATTTTGAAAATTGGAGACACTGTTAATGTAACATTGTTAGACCCAATAATTACGTTTATTTATGAAGTGTATCGTATTGAAGAATCAGTTACACCATTTTCTAAACAAAGAATTGTTGATAATACTAAAGAGCGGGGATATGAAGAAATTACTCAAGCTGGTATTACAGCATTGACCTTAAACCATGAAGTTTATAAAGTTGAAAATGGCGAACAAAGTTCGGAAATTGATATTGTATATTCAGAAACAGTCCGGGAGGCAGTTGATGAAATTACAGTTGTTGGACCATCATATTCATCAGGCAGTAGTTGGGGAAGTAGTAGTACTAACGTAGTAATTCCTGGTAACTGGACTTGGCCAACGGATCAACCTTCAGTTATTACAAGTCGCTATAGTATGAGATGGGGAAAATTACATGAAGGTATAGATATTTCTGGTACTGGTTATGGCTCTAACATTTATGCTATAGGGGATGGGGTAGTAACAAACGTTTCTCCAGCATGTTCTTCTTGCTATCAATGGTCTAATGGTAATTATGTTGTTGTTCAACACGAAAATAATATATATTCTGCATATCTACATTTAAGTGGTTTTAATGTTAGAGAAGGCGATGTTGTTAAGAAAGGGCAAGTAATTGCATATATGGGAGATAGTGGATTTGTTACTGGAACCCATCTACATTTAGGTATATACATCGGTGAACCATTTGTTGGTGGCACAACTCAATCGTTAAATCCATTAAATAGTATATTTAGTGGTTAATATGAAAGTATCAGTATTATCAAGTGGTTCTAAAGGTAATGTCACATATGTAGAAGCTTCTAATAAAAAGTTTTTACTTGATGCTGGAAGAAATTATAAATATATAAGTGATGCTTTAAAAAGTATAAATGTAGATATTAAGTCAATAGATTATATAATAATTAGTCATGATCATAAGGATCATGTATCGGCTTTGAAAACAATAATTGCTAGAACAAATGCTACAGTAATTATATCGCAAAAACAACTATATGAAATTGATGATCTTAAAGCTTATCCTCACATAGTAGTATGCGAGGATGAGTTAATCATCGATGGAATAAAAATTATTTCTTTTCATTCTAGCCATGATGCAGTAGATTCTAGAAATTTTGTTATTGAAGAAAATAATACAAAATTAGGTTATATTACTGATACAGGCTATATAAATACTAGAAATTTTAAGTACTTGAAAAATTTAGATATATATTTATTTGAAAGCAATCATGATATAGAATTATTGCAACATGGACCTTACCCTGCATGGTTAAAAAAGCGGGTTTTAAGTGATATTGGCCACTTATCGAATAAAGCCGCAGCTTTTTATTTAACTAAGCTAATTGGAGAAAAAACTAAAGAAATTATTTTAATTCATTTAAGTGAAACCAATAATTTAGAAGAATTAGCATTAGAAACCATAAACAATACATTCTTAGAATATAATATTGATTTTCATAATATAATTTGTGCTAAGCAAAACGAGAAAACTGAAGTGATAGAATTATGATAAAGATTTTATGTGTTGGTAAAATTAAAGAAAGATATTTAGTTGAATTAATTGCAGATTATGTAAAGAGAATAAATAAGTATCATAAAATTGTAATATCGGAATTAAAAGATGATGTTAATTATTCAAAAGAACTAAAAAGTATTTTACATTGTATTAATACTGCAGATTACAATATAGCACTAGATATGAATGGTAATAAAATTGATAGTTTAGAATTTGCTAATACAATTGAAAATACCTTAATGGTAAATAGTAACATTACATTTATTATTGGTGGATCTAATGGACTTAATGATGAAATTAGAAATAAATGTGCTAAAATTATTAGTTTTTCAGATTTAACATTTCCCCATGGTTTATTTAGAGGAATTTTGCTAGAACAAATTTATAGAGCATTTAAAATTATTAATAATGAAACATATCATAAGTGAGGTAACTATGACTTTAAAAGAATTAAAAAAATGTCACTTTGGTTTGACACATGCAGGCATTTTTCATGCAGATGATGTTTTTGCGACAGCTTTCATCAAAATAATTAATCCCAATATCAAAATAATTAGAAGTAATAACATTTCTAAAGAATTTTCTGGTATAATTTACGATATTGGAAATGGAGAATTTGATCATCACAATAGTAGTAATGAACAAAGATCTAATGATATTCCTTATGCTGCTTTTGGTAAGCTATGGCAAAAGTTTGCTTTAGAATTATTTGGAAATTATGTTTATAAAAAAATAGATGAAAAGTTAATTGAAGCATTGGATTTATCTGATAATACAGGAAAATCTGATACATTATGCTTGGCAATATCATCTTTTAATCCTAAAGATGATGAATTGGTAGAAAAGTCTTTTGAAGAAGCTGTCGATTTTGCTAAAAAAATATTAGAAAACTTAATTGTCAAAGAAAAGCAAAATGAAAAAGACGAAAAAGAAGTTTTTGAAATATATAGTAAATCTAAAAACAAAAAAATAATAGTTTTAGATAAATATTTACATTATGAAGATACTTTATGCTCTAAAGACACTTTGTATGTCATATTTCCATCAAAAAGAGGAGGTTTTATGGCTCAAAGTGTAGCCAAGCGACCGAACGATGTAGAGCTAAAAAAACCATTTCCTGAGCGATGGTTAATTGATTTACCACCTTACTTGACTTTTTGCCATACTAGTCGATATTTAATTTGTGCAGATACATTAAATGATATATTATTAGCTTGCAATGAAGCTATAAAGGAGAGTTAAATGATAGGTAATGATTGGGATGAAAAATTAAAAATTATTTGGAATAGTCCAGGTTTTAATAAATTTTATCAAAAAATAATGCATGAATATGATATAAAAACTATATATCCTCCCAAGAATTATATTTTTAATGCTTTAAAACTTACTAGTTTTAAGGATACTAAAGTGGTAATTGTTGGTCAAGATCCTTATCATGGTGAACATCAAGCTCATGGCTTATCTTTTTCAGTTCAAAAAGGAGTGAAATTACCTCCATCTTTACAAAATATATATAAAGAATTAGAAGCAGACTTACATATACCACCTAAAAAAGATGGCGATTTAACAGGATGGGCTAAACAAGGGGTATTGTTGTTAAATGCTGTTTTAACTGTAGAAAAGGATAAAGCTGCTAGTCATCGTAATTTAGGTTGGGAACCTCTAACTGATTATATAATAAAAATATTAAATACTAAAGATGAACCAGTGGTATTCATTTTATGGGGAAATTTTGCTAAAGAAAAAGCTAAACTTATTACAAACCCAAAGCATTTTATAATAATTAGTGCCCATCCATCGCCATTATCTGCTTATTCTGGCTTTTTTGGCAGTAAACCATTTTCTAAAACAAATAATTATTTAGTCAAAAATAAAATGACCCCAATTGATTGGTCATTATAATTTAAAATCGTCGATAACTGCATCTTGCATATTTTTGCCGTCAAAAAAAGGCTTTATTTTATATCTATGAATTTTGGCTACTATATTAGATGGAAATTTACGAATAATTTTATTTAACTCAGACGTATTTTTATTATAATATGTTTTGCAAGAAATTAATGTTTCATTAATTTCTTCTATTTTTTTAAAATTATCATTAAATTCTTTATTATTTAATTCTGAGTAATCATTTTTAACTTCCAATATTATATTCATTGCTTCTGTTAATTTACGATCCATTTCGTAATTGCTTATTCTTTTATCTTTTAATTCAATGTAATCTTTTAAATAATCCTTTTTATTTACTACTTTTTTGATATTAATGTTCATTTTAGCAATTAAATCATATTTTTCTCGAAGCTTTTCATCGATTATTCCCTCAGCTTTTTCTATTCTTATTTTATAGCTAACTAGATCATTATAAGTTATAACATAAAGTAAACTAATCATGCCAATAATAATAATGATAACTAATATTATACTTACATACATTTTATTTTCACCATACTAATTATATCATGGAATTGAAAATATGAAAATCCTTCATATGAGGAAACTTGTTATGTTGTAAATAATTTGGTAAAATACTTATAGAAAAAGAAGGGATTTTATGAAAAAAAATTCATTTGTTGAAGGCACAATAATTGCTACTTTAGCAATAGTGTTTACAAAAATATTGGGTATGTTATATGTTATACCCTTTTATGCCATAATTGGTGAACAAGGTAGTTCTTTATATAGTTATGCTTATAATATATATTTAATTTTTTTGAGTATATCATCTGCTGGTATACCTGTTGCTATGAGCAAGATTGTAAGTGAATATGAATCTAAAAATATGATGGAAGCGAAGGTTCGTTCATTTAAATTAGGTATTTTAATAGTAAGCATAATTTCAGCAATTTGTTTTTTAATTTTAATGTTTTTTTCAGAAACTATAGCCAAATTAATTGTAGGTGATATGACTGGTGGAAATTCTTTAGAGGATATTACTTTAGTAATCTTTGTAGTATCATTTGCTGTATTAATTATACCATTTTTAAGTGTTGCAAAGGGTTATTTACAAGGACATAAATTTATTAAACCTACTTCTGTTAGTCAAATGATAGAGCAAATTGTTCGTATTTTGGTAATATTATTCGGAAGTTTTTTTGTTATCAGAATTTTACATAAATCAATATCTGTTGGTGTTGCTGTTGCTGTTTCAGGAGCTTTTGTTGGTGGACTAGCAGCAATTATTTATCTTATAAAAAAAATTATAAACAATAAAGAGGAATTGAGTTTAGGCATGAGACTCAAAAAAGATAATGTTTCTAATAAAGAAATTTTAAAAAAAATTTGTTTTTATGCAATTCCATTTATTATAATTAATTTAACAGTAAATATCTATAATACAGTAGACATGTCTTTAATCATACGTACTTTATCTAGTATAGGCTTTTCCGGAGCCTCAGCTGAATATGTTGCGGGTGTAATTACAACCTGGGGCTATAAATTAAATATGATAGTAACTGCTGTTGCTACTGGATTGACAGTAAGTTTAATTCCTAATATTGTTTCGGCATATACTTTAAAAAATTATAAGAGAGTCAATAATGTTTTTAATAAAGCACTACAAATAATATTGTTTGTGTCTATTCCTGCGGCATTTGGCTTATCGTTTCTTGCTTTGCCAGTTTGGAATGTATTTTATGGTATTAATGAATATGGACCATCCGTTTTTCAAATGAGTATTATTACTGCAATATTTAGTAATTTATATTTAGTATCAATTCAAACTGCACAAAGTTTAAATAAATATAAAACTGTTTATGTGGCAGTTATTGTAGGATTTTTAGCAAATGCTTTATTAGATGTCCCTTTAATGCTTCTATTTAATAAATTGCATTTACCTGCTTATTATGGAGCCTCTTTTGCCACTATTATTGGATTTTCTATAGCTGTTGGAATAGTTCTTTTAAGTATTAAAAAAATAGAAGGAATTAATTATTCTGACACTTGGAAAATTTTATTAAAGCTTTTAATTAGTTTAGCTATTATGTTAGGAGTGTTATATTTATTAAAATTAGTATTGCCATTTCATACAACTTCTAAATTATTATCAATTATTGACATTATTATTTATGCAGTTATTGGGGCAGTTATATACTTATTGCTAACATATAAAATGGGAATAATAGAAAAATTATTTGGAAGAAAAATAATAGATAAAGTATTTAAAATAATTACTTTTGGAAAATATAAAAGAAAGGAGCATAATGATGATAATAAAGAAGATTAATGAAAAAGATTATGATAATTTTGTTAGAAAAAATGTTTTGAAAAGTTTTTATCAAAGTATTGAATGGTATAAAGTAAAAAAAGATGAAGGAAAAAAGTGTGAATTATTAGGCTTATATATTGATGAAAAATTAGTAGGAGCTTCTTTAGTTATTTATAGTAGAATTTTAAAAAAATATTATTATGCTTATGCATCGCGAGGATTTTTATATGATTATCAAAATTTATTAGAATTTAAAAATTCACTAAAGATGTATTTTAAAAAGAAAAAAGTCGTATTTTTTAGAATGGATCCACCAATCATACTTGCAACATATGACAAAGATTTAAAAAAGGATTTGATTTGGGAAAGCAATCAATTAATAGAGTCATTAAAATATTATGGATTTAGACATTATGGTTTTAATCAAGGATTTGAAACTGACCAATTTCGTTTTATACATCGTTTAGATTTAAAAAACAATTTTGATGAGCAAATGATAGAATTTAGTAAAAGCACCAAAAAGAATATGGAATTGGCTAAATTCCGAGGAGTGGAAATTAAAAAAGGAAATTTAAAGGACATCGATATGGCTAATGAATTATTTAATATGACTGCAGATAGAAAAAAGATTGTTGCTTTTAAGAAAAGCTTTTATAAATATATAATAAGCGAATTTAAAGATAAAGCAAATTTATATATGGTTTATATAAATAAGAAAAAATATTTAGACAATTTAGAAAATAAAATAATAGATGATCAAAATAAATTAGAAGAATTAAAAACTAAAAAGCAACATGATCATGTAGGACATAAATTAAAAAGTCAAGAGCAATTATTATTAAATAATATAAAAAAATGGCAAGAAGAATTAACTATGGTAAAAAACATGAAAGATTTTACTAACATTGCAGCGATGTTAACTATAACTAAGTATGATGAAGTAGTGTCTTTTATTAGTGGAATGGATAATAAATATCGTAAATTTTGTCCAAAATATGTAATGTATCCAGAGATGATTAAAGAAGCAATATTAAAAAAATTAAAATATGTAAATTTTTTGGGAGTAAAAAACATATTTAATAAAAATGATCCTGATTACGGAATGTATGAAGTCAAAAGGAGCTTTGGTGGTAAAACTATCGAATATATTGGGGAATTTGATTTGCCAATTAACAAATTCTTGTACTTTGTATATTTAGTTAATAGAAAAATAAAAAGGAGATAACGATGGAACTTGTACATATAGAAGAAAATGAGTTTAACGAAGTAGCTAAAACATTTTCATGCAAAAATTTTTTTCAAACAAGTTATATGGGTGAAAGTTTAAACCAACGGGGCAAAAAAGTATACTATTTAGGTTTAAAAGATAAAGAAAAAATTGTTGCTGCCAGCTTATTGTATGAAAGTAATAAATTTTTAGGTAAAAAGATATTTGTTGCCTTAAAGGGTTATTTAATTGATTATCAAAATGCCGAATTATTAAAAATATTTACCACGAAATTATTAGAATTTATTAAAAGGAATAATGGATTTCAGTTAGTGATTGATCCTTATATTATAGAGATTCAAAGAGATATAAATGGCAATATAGTTAATGGTGGCCAAAATAATTATCAAGTAATTGAAAACTTGAAACATTTAGGATTTATAAAAAGCAAATATGATACACAAGTAAAATATAATTTTTGTTTAAATTTAAATAAAAGTGAAGATGAGATTTTTAGTGATTTTAAAGCAACAACTCGGAATATTATCAACAAAGCAATTCGTGAAGGGGTTGAAATTGTTAATTTAAAAAAAGAGGACTTAAATCAATTTAAAGAAATAACTGCAGATACATGTAAAAGAAGGGGTTTTACTGATAAAACTATCGAATATTATCAAAGCATGTATGATTGTTTTAAAGATTTAGTGGTATTTAAATTAGCAAGATTAAATGTAAGTAAATATTTGGAATATTTAAATGCTGTTAAGAAGGATTATCAAGAGAAATATGATAAGATAAAAAGTAATAATAAAAAGAAAGAAAACTATTTATTTGAAATAAATAATATTGAAAAGAAAATTGAAAAAATTAAATGCTTACCCATAAAAGATGGTTATGTTAATTTATCAGCAGCAATGTTTATTCTTTATGGAGATGAAACTATATACTTATTTAGTGGTAGTTATGATAATTTAAATGAATTTGGTGGTCAATATTTAATTCAATGGGATATAATAAAATATGCTATTAAAAATGGTTATAAAAGACATAATTTTTTTGGAATCTATAATTTTACTGATCCTAAAAATAAAGAGTATGGAATTTATTTATTTAAAAAAGGGTTTAATGGCTATGTTGAAGAATTGCTTGGTGAGTATTATATTTGTACTAATACATTAACAAGTAAATTATATAAATTAAAGCAAAAATTGTAGTAGAGAGGAATGAGAAGATGAAGTTTGTTGAAATATCGGAGAATAAATTTAAAAAAATAGAAAATAATTTAATTAATGCAAACTTTTATCAAACTGTAGAATGGGCCAAAATAAAAAATAGAAATGGTTGGCAATATTATTTTGTGGGCATTGAAGATGAAACTGGTAATATTATTAGAGCATCTTTGCTTTTGGCAAAAAACATATTTGGAAATAAAAAAATGTTTTATTCTCCTCGAGGATTATTATTAGATTATAAAAATAAAAAAGAACTAGACTTTTTTGTGGATAATTTGGTAAATTTTATTAAACAAAAAAATGGCATTCTGTTAAAAATAGATCCAATGATAATGTATCAAGAACATAATCGAGATGGAAAAGCCATTGGAAATGAAAAAAATGATATTGTTATTCAAAATTTAATGCATAATAATTTTATTCATCGTGGTTTTAGTAAAGGATATTGTGATGAATTACAATTTAGATGGACATATTTTTTGGATATATCAAAGGATGATTGGGATAAAGATATGAATCATCGTTGTAAAAGAAGTATTAAAAAAGCTTATTCTTTTCCCATAATTATAAAGGATGTTGATGAAAAAAATATTGGTGATTTTAAAAAAATTATGGAACATACAGCAACTCGTCAGGAACACTTTGATCGCTCTTTAGATTATTACCAAAATTTAAATAAGGAATTAAGTGGAAGAATAAAAATGGTAGTTGCTTATTTAGATAAAGAAAAATTTTTAGAAAATTTTCAAGATAACAAACTATACGAAAAAATAAAAGGTGAGAAAGAGATGCTGATTCCACTGTCAGCAGGAGTATTTATTTTTGATAAAGATAGAGCTAATTATGTATATGGCGGAACGTATTCTTATTATATGCCTTTGATGGCTCAATATAAAGTGCAAGTTGAAATGATAAAATATGCACGTTCATTAAATATTCCTATTTATGATTTTGGAGGTATAAGTGGAATATTTATTCCAGATACAGAAAATTATGGTGTTTATGAATTTAAAAAAGGTTTTGGTGGCTATGTTGTAGAATACATTGGGGAATTTGATTTGATAATAAATAAATTTTATTATAACATGTTTCAAATAGCTTATAAAACATATCGCTTTATAAAAAAAATTCGCTCAAAAATTCACAGAAAATAATCTATTTTGTGAATTTTTTTAATAGAATTTAATTGGTGATATATTTGAAATTTCTAGAAAATATTAGTTTTGAAAAATATATTGAATTTGAAAATAAACACCAAAAATCTCATTTTTTACAAAGTTATGCTTGGGGAAAATTTTGTAAAATTATAAAAAAACAAGTTCCTTATTTTGTAGGAATGATCGATGAAGATGATAATTTGGTGGCAACAGCTTTAATATTATTAAAAAAAATTCCTTTGGGTTATAGTTATGGATATTCACCACGAGGATTTATTATTGATTATAATAATAAGGATTTAATTAAAGAGTTTACTAATAATCTAAAAGTATTTATGAAAAAGAAAAAAATTATATATATTAAATTTGATCCTGATATAAAATATCAAGATATAGATGAATATGCATTACCAATAAAAAATGGCAATAATAATTATGAATTATACAACTATATGTTAAGTTTAGGATATAAGCATAAAGGTTTTAATAAATTATATGAAGGCAATCAGCCACGTTATACTTTTAGAATAGATTTAAATAAGCCTTGGTTAGATATAGAAAATAAAATGAGTAAATCTTTTTTGCAATCTGTAAAAAGAAGTTATCAATATAATCTTACTATTGATAATAATCCTGATATAACGTCTTTTTATAATTTGATGAAAATTACAAGTCAAAAAGATGGATTTAATCCTCACAATGAACTTTACTATCAAACTTTGCATGATATGTTTAAAGATTATGTAAAATTTTTTAATGTAAATGTTAACATAAAAGAGCAATTTAAAAGAATTTGCAAAGAACTACAACAGTTAAAAAATAATATAAATAATGTCTCTAAGAAAAAAATAACAGATTATCAAGATAAAATCAGAAGATTGGAAAAAGAGAAAGAATTATTTAATAAATATAATCAAAAAACTATAGTAATTTGTACAATAATAACTATATCTACTAATAACCATATATGGAGTTTTTTTCAAGCTAGTAATGATATAGCTAGTGCAACTGGGGCAGTAATGCGATGCTATTATGAAGCTATTAAATGGGCTTATAATCAAAAATGCTATGATTTTTTTGATTTATTCGGAACTGTGGGTGATCCTCATACAACTTATAAAAATTTAGCAAGTCTTCATGATTTTAAGCGAAAATTTGGTTCTAACTATATTGAATTTATTGGTGAATTCGATTTAATCAATAATAATTTTTTATATAAAATATTGCCAATTTTATTAACTGTTTATCGAAAATTAAAAAAATACAAAACATGAAAATGTCAAATTTTCAAAAATAATTTATTAGGTTATAGTTTTTTACATAAGTGTAAACTTTCATAAATTTTCCATTTATTAATAGTAAAAATAATGATATAATTTATTATGGAGGATCAGATGAAGTTTATTGAATTAAAAAATGTTAATAAAGTTTATAAAAATGGTGTAACTGCTTTAGCTGATGTTTCTGTTGGAATTGATAAGGGAGAATTTGTTTTTGTTATCGGCCTTACAGCAAGTGGAAAATCTACTTTTATAAAAATGTTATATAGAGAAGAAAAACCTACCAAAGGTACAGTAATGGTTGGAGGATTAAATGTGGGCAAAATTCGTAATGGACGTGTTTATAAGTTGCGAAGAAAAATTGGTATAGTTTTTCAAGACTTTAAGTTATTACCGAAGTTAACTGTATTTGAAAATGTGGCCTTTGCTTTAGAATGTGTTGGATTAAAAGATAAAGAAATTCGACCTAAAGTTTTAAGTGCTTTAGAACGAGTTGGTTTAAAAGATAAAGTAAGATCATTTCCGGGAGAATTATCTGGTGGTGAGCAACAACGTGTTTGTATTGCTAGAGCTATTGTTAACGAGCCTAAATTACTAGTATGTGATGAACCAACAGGTAATCTTGATCCCGATACAAGTAAAGA
Source organism: uncultured Bacilli bacterium (assembly GCA_944363665.1). Taxonomy (GTDB): domain Bacteria; phylum Bacillota_I; class Bacilli_A; order RF39; family UBA660; genus Onthocola_B. The sequence continues at coordinate 22,253 of CALVUS010000005.1, forward strand.
AATAATGAAAGTCATCGAAGGAATAAATAGAGATTTAGGGACAACTATTATAATGGCAACTCATGATAGAGATATAGTAAATAGAATGAAGAAAAGAGTATTGTTAATCGACCATGGAGTTTTAGCGGGCGATTATGCGAAAGGAAGTTACAAAACACATGAGGGCAGTTAGAATATTTATAAGAAGTATTAGAGATGCTATAAAGAGTGTATTTAGAAATTTTAGTTTGAGTTTTGCATCAATTATGTGTACTACAATAACTTTAATATTAGTATCTGTAGCATTAATTTGTGCTGTAAATATTGAAAATGCAACTAAGTCAATTGAAGATGAATTAAATATTGTCGTTTATTTATCTAAAGATGTAACAGAAGAAGAAATAAATAATATAAGAAGTGACATTTCTTCACAAGATAATGTTGAAGAAGTAACTTTTAAAAGTAAGACTGAATGGAAACTAGAAATGAGTGATTATAACGACACTTTTGAAACAGTATTGAATTACTTGGATGAAAATCCTTTAATGGACTCTTTTATAGTGAAGGTTAGGGAAGTAGAACATTTATCAGATACTGCGGAATATATAGCAACGATTTCCAAAGTCGATACTGTTAAATATGGAGAAGGAATGGTTGATTCCATGGTATCCGCATTTAATGTAATTGAAAAAATAGTAGTAGTAATCGTTATTGCTTTAATTATTGTTACTGCTTTCTTAATAAGTAATACGATTAAGTTAACGATATTTAGTCGTCGAAGTGCAATTGAAATAATGCGCTTAGTGGGGGCTAGTAATATAACTATTAAGTTACCATTTATTATTGAAGGATTTATTATTGGGGTAATTGGAGCTATAATACCAATTTGTATTACTATTTATGGATATGTAATTTTATATTCTACATTAAATGGACATGTATTTTCTAATATGATAGTACTTATTAAGCCATATAATTTTGTGTTTTGGGTTTCTCTAGTGTTGCTAGTTTTAGGTGCAGTTGTTGGTATGTTAGGTAGTTTAAAAGCAGTAAGGAAGTATTTGAAAATATGATGAAAGTAAAAAAAATAAGTAGTTATTTTATTAGATATATGATAGTAATTTTATTACTAGGGGTATATATATTAGAACCTATAAATGTTAAAGCGGCATCTGATGATGATTTAACTTTAGGAGATTTAAAAAAAGTTTTAGAAAATTTGAAAGAAAAGAAAAGAAAAACCGATCAACAACAAGCAGTATCGGAGGCTGAAAAAGCAGCTAAAAATAAAGCGATCAGTGATGCTTATGCAGAAATTGAAGAATCGGAAAGAAAAATTGCTGAAGCAAAAGCGGAAATAGAAGCTTCAAATGTTCGAATAGAAGAACTAAATAAGCAAACTGAAGATTTAATGGCATTTTATCAGATATTAAATGGCAATAATGTCTATTTAGAATTTATAACTGATTCTTCGTCAATGACAGATTTAATAATGCGCTCTGATGCTGTTGATCAATTAGCATCTTATAATCAAGAAAAATTAGTAGAATTAGAAGAGTTAATTGAAAGCAATGAACAATTACAAGTAGACTTATTAGAATATGAGGATGAGTTAAATGCTAATATAGCATCTTATAAAAAACAATTAGAAGAAATAGATTCCAGTATATTAGAATTATCAGATATTTCGATGGATATTGATGAAGAAATAGAAATGCAAGAAGGATTAATTGAAATGTATGAAGATGCTGGATGCGAAGACGATGAAAAAATATCTGTTTGTATGTCCAATTCTGAAAATGCTGGTTGGTTAAAACCTGTTACCAAGGGAAGAATTACAAGCTTATTTGGTTGGCGAAGTGTTCCAGGTCAAAGCAGTTATCATAGTGGTATAGATATTGGAGTTTCAGAAGGAACTGAAGTTTATCCAGCAGCTAGTGGAACAGTCATAAGAACTGTCAGTAGAAGTAGATGTGGTGGCAATCAAATCTATATTCAATCGGTAGTTAATGGCGAAGTTTACACTACTCAATATGCCCATTTATTAAAGGTCTATGTTAGTAAAGGGGATGTTGTGAATGTTAATGATGTAATTGCTTTATCCGGAGGCTATTCAACTTCTATAAGTCATGGAGGATATGATAGCTGTACAACAGGAGCTCATTTACATTTTGGTGTTTCAGAAGGCTATTATGAAAGCTTTGCTAATTATACAGCTAATTTAATTAATCCTCCAGGATTTCCAGGAAAAGGTTCATGGTTCTATTCGAGAACTCAATGGTTTGATTAAGAGGATATATGAAAGTTGAAAGATTAATAGTTGGAGATTTAGAAGAAAATTGTTATATATTAACAAAAAATAATAAAACATTAATTATTGATCCTGGAGATGAATCTACAAAGATTATAAATTTTTGCAAAAACAAAAATGTGATAGGAGTTTTAGTTACCCATCACCATTTTGATCATATTGGAGCATTAAATGAAATTTGCAAATATTTTAATGTTTGTGAAGTAGAAATGGCAGAAGGATTTGACTTTGAAGTTATAAAAAATCCAGGTCATTCTAGTGATTCAAAGAGTTATTATTTTAAAGATGAAAAAATTATGTTTTGTGGTGACTTCATATTTTTTAATTCCATAGGTAGAACGGATTTACCAGGTGGTAATGTTAAAGATATGATGAGTAGTTTAACAATGATCTGTAAATATCCTGATGATATTATTTTATATCCTGGTCATGGTCCTAGCACTTTGTTAGGTCATGAAAAAAACAATTTTAAATACTATTTTTAAGAACGATGAAGTCGTTCTTTTTTTAATAAAAAGGGGCTGTCGTGAAACAAAATGATTTACGATAGCCCTTTTTTCTTGAATTTATGCGATATTATAATTTATAAAAAAGCAATAATTAAGATAAAAAGTAATGTTTTTTTGTTAAAAGGTTCAAAAAGCAAAGAAAACATATAACTTCTACATAAATATTCAATATTATAAAAATTTTCAAATAAGAAAATAGCATTACAAAAGCCCTTGTTTTCTAGAAAACTTACAATTCTATTAATTGTTAGAAAAAAGAAACTGTCAAGAAACTAATTAGTTCGTTTCACGACAGCCCCTTAATATGTTTTATCTGAATATGCATGTGAATAAATTATTGGTTCCATAAATTCGACATAATTTAAATAAATAATTCTTATTAGATACCAAATATTATTTAGTGGATCCCGAATAATTAAATGATCTTTTCCAGCTTCTTCAATGATACCTTCATAAATTTTATTTTGCCAAGCACTACTATCTGGATAAGAAACATATGCTTTTACCTTTCTTCCTTTATTTAATCTTAAAATATTTTCAATATAGCTTTGCTCTTGGGGAAGAGTATTAGCAATTTCTGTTACAGATACATTTCCAGGCGGTGTTTGAAAATTATTGCTTGGAAATGTTGGATTTTGGTAATAACTACCATTCATAAACTCACGTATAATCAATCTTATAGAAATATTAATCTATTTGATTGATCCCTTTCTATTTATATTTTTTTGATTTATTAT
>CALVUS010000006.1 GCA_944363665.1 uncultured Bacilli bacterium
GTACGACTTGCATGTCTTAGGCATGCCGCCAGCGTTCATCCTGAGCCAGGATCAAACTCTCAATAAAAAAGATTTATAATTTTAAATCTAAATTTTAAGTTTAATCAAAGCTACTCAAAATTGACTTTTTTACTCAGTTTTCAAAGATCATTCGCACTCCTTTTTGTCTGTGCACTAGTAATATATCAAACTAAAACGAAGTTGTCAACAAAAAAAATCATTTTTTTTAATTTTTTTTGCAATTTTGTACTTTTTATTAAAAAAATGCTTATTTTATTGACAATTTCTTTATATTTTATGCATTATTTATTAAATAATTCCATAATTTTTTAATTCATTATATTTTTTATGATACTCCTCAATTTTATTTTTATCAAAAGGTTCAATATTATTTTTTTTCATTTCTATAAGTGTATCTAGTTCTTTTTTTACAATAACATCAATTTCCGATGGATAATTCATTATTTTTTTATGAAAGTTATATTCATTATTGTCCAATATTTTATATCCACCATCAGGAAAAACTCGTAAATCTAAATCGTAATCAATATATTTTATAACATTTCCATCAAGTACGTATGGAGTTGCAATATTACAGTAATAAAATAAGCCATATTTTTTCAATTGAGCAATTACATTAAACCAATTATGTTTATAAAAATATATTATTGCAAGTTCTTTAGTCTGATAACTTCTACCATCATTTTCTGTAACAGTTACCATATAATTACCACAAACAATATAATCTTCTAATATATCTAAAATTACTGCTTCTTCACTTGCTTGATATATTTTACCATTATGCTTATAGCAATGAATTTTATATTTATCTCCTATTTTCATTTCTCATCTCTCTTAAATTGATTATACAACAAATTTTTTAAAATATCAAAAAAGCACTTACATAGTGCCTATTACTTCAATTGCTTTATTTAGCTGATTATCAATTATTTCTGCTTCGCCAGTTTCATTCGTATTGATTATTAATGACGATTCATAATCAGGAATTAAACCTATACCATCAATACATTGGCCATTAGGTCTTAACCATTTAGCAGAAGTTAATTTTGCCATACTACCGTCACTTAGTTGATAAGTTTGTTGTACTTTTCCTTTTCCATAACTTTTTTCTCCAACAAAAACTGCTCCATAACTATCTTTTAATGCTGCAGCCAATATTTCGGATGCTGAAGCTGATGTACTATTTAAAAGTATAACGATTGGAAAATTAGTACTTTCTTCAGACTCATCGTAATAATCAGTTGTTTTTTCTTTATCTTCTAAAGAATATATAAGTTTTCCTTTTTCTAAAAATATATTCGCTGTTGCTTCAGCACTTTCTAAATAGCCCCCAGTATTATCTCTTAAATCAATTATTAATTTTGCCATTCCTTGATTTTTTAAATCAGATATTGCCTTTTCAACTTGAATGCTTAACGTTTTAGAAAATAATTCTATCTGCAAATAACCAATAGTATTGTCAATCATTTTATAATTTATTGCTGGAGATATTAAATCACTAGCAATTTTTAAATCAAAACTTAATTCTGTTCCATTTCTATTAATTACCAAATTAACCGTGTTATTGTCACTATTTTTGATTAATATAGATATTTCATCACCGCTTTTATCAGTAACATCATTTCCATTTACACTGACAATAACATCACCCGCTTGTAAACCTGCTTCTTCAGCAGGAGAATCAGCTACTATGCTATCAATAGTTGTATTTATTATTCTAATTCCAATACCTTCATATGTACCTTTTAATCTTTCTTCTAAAGCTTCACGTTCATCACTATTTAAATATGATGTATAAGTATCACCTAAATAATTTAACATAGCATCAACAGCTGTATCTAACATTTCTTCTTTATTTACATCTTCATAATAATTGCTTAATATAGATGAATATACTTCTAAAAAATCATTTAGTTCTTGATCATTTAATATATCGTTATAACTTAACCCAGTAGAACTTTTATAACTATTGGTTGCTATTATACCTGTTGTAATACCAGAAACAATAGATGAAATACATATTATTATTATTACACTTACTAAATTAAATCCTTTGCTGTTTTTCATTAGCATCACCTTCTTTATTTTAACATGAGTATAAAAAAAAGAAAAGTTTAAAAACTTCTCTACACAGTTAATTCTTCTTTAAATGTGTCAAAATCTTCAATATATTTAACTATTTTACCATTTTCTATTTTTACTAAAGTTAAGTCTTTAAATGCAAGTTCGTTAATATTTTGAGCATTTGGATTGCTTTGCCCCTCTTCACCAACATAATATTTACTATTAAGCTTATTACCTAAATCACAGAAAAATACTTTAGCTGAGTCTTCGTTATTAATATATTTAGTTACGATTGCAGAATATAATACTGCTCGAGGATTTTCTTCATCATAAATAGCAACATAGTATTCATCGTAATTACGATTAAACATAGTTCCAACACTAACAATGTCATAATCAATCTTTCCTTCAGTAACTGTTTTTTCGGTTTCTAAAGCTTGATCTTTTATAAAAATTTTAGATACTCCATAAATAATTAAAACAACAATTATTATGCTAAATAAAATAATCAAAAAGTTTCTTACTTCTTTAGCATCTTCACTTATATATTTTTCTCCTTTACCATTTTTTAATTTATGCTCTTTATCATTTAATTTTACTTTATTTAACATATTATCCTCCCTAAATGTTATTATACATAAAATAAAATAACTTTTCAAGATAAATAGCTAAATAAAAACTTCCTGATTTTAAAGGAAGTTTACTAATTATTTTGTGGACATTACTGAAGTTGAATTTCCTAGCGATCTGGCTACACTAACCATCTCAGCAGTAGATAAATCACTACTTACAAGATAATAACTAATGTTATCGGCATGCCAGCTAATTGAATTAGAGCTTAAAGCACCAACAGTATCATTCAATATTAAAGGATCACCAAAGACAGGTATTACTTCAAAATCATTACTTACACTAGCCACTTCTTCTACTATAACAAAATTTTTATCACCACTAAATGTTAAAATAACTCTATCTCCTGTTTCTGTAGATACCGTTTCTGAGCTACTTAAGTGAGTATTAGAAGGAATATATAAAGGATAAATAATACTATCTAAAGTCGCATTTGTTTGTTCTTCACAAGAATTTCCTTCACAAGAAGTATTTTCATTTGCATCACTACAATTTTCTTCTGAACAATTGGTATTATTTTCATTATTTTGTGTTTCATTATTTTCACCACTGTTATTTGCATTATTATTTTCAGTATCTATTAAATCATCTAAAACAAAATCATCTTCACTCAATTTAGCTTTCATATCTACACTTTTAAAGTTAACTTTTATTTTAACAATATCTTCATTGTTATAGACTTCTACTTTATTAATATTCATGTCTGCATCAAAATATATTTTTTGATATTCCAGCTCTTCATTATTTGGATAATTTACTGTGCTTTTAATAATATATCCGTTATCTTTCTTTTCTAAACTTGCATTAGCATCATTTTTAATGTCATTAACTAAATTTTGAAGTAAATAAGCTTGCGAAGAATTTTCTGGCCAAACACTGTCAAATTTAAAACTTTTGTTTAAACTAGGTGTTACTACATACAATCCATCAGCATTTTTTAAAATTATCTGTTCATGATTATTAGTTTGGTTAACTAATACTACTTTGTAATAATCATCTTTTAAAAAATAAGTATCAATACTGTAAGTAAATATTTCTTCACCACTACTTATTTCCATTGTACCATTAGTTTTATATGATTTGCTATTTTCAACACTTTTGCTAAATTCATTAATTGCATCTTCTAAATTGTACTCTCCACATCCAGTAAGTGACAATAACATACATAATAATATAAAATACTTTTTCATTACCAAATCCCCTTTTCTAATTAAATATATATTTTACTAACCTAAAAATATACATGTATAATTTTAAAAATTTAGTTAATCATATTAGTAAAGGAAGTGTGATTAATGGTTATATTACAGAAAATAGCACTTGTCATAACAATTATTGGTGCTATAAATTGGGGATTAATAGGTCTATTTGATTTTAATTTGGTTGGTACTTTGTTTGAAAGTATTGAAATATTAGAAAAATTGATCTATATCATTGTTGGTGTAACAGGACTTATCAACATTGGTATTCTATTTATGAATTTTGATGAAAGAGACTAACTATAACGTTGGTTTTTTTTTGACAATTAACAAAAAAAAGGAATAAGTTAATTCCTTATTCCTCATAAATTCTTATCCGCAATTTACTTGATGGTACAAATGTCAATAAAGGATTACTATTATCAATATGAACTTCTACTTCATGTTCACCAGCACCTAATCCAGCTAAATCAATATATGCTTTTATATTAGCTAAATCAATTTTTTCAATTTCACTTGCTACACCTTTAACTTGAGCTGTTATATCTTGTGGACTAATTATATTTACCGATAAGCCCTCAGCCAAATTTTGATGATCTATTTTTTGACTAATATCTATTGTCCGTTGTTGCTCTTCACCAAATGTAAATGTAACTTCAACACTATTAGTGCTCATTTCTCTAACTCCATTTGGTTTATTAATAGTTACGTTATAAGTCCAAGTACTTTCATTACCTCTTCCACTAACATCAATAGGTACAGTAACACTCGTAATATCTTCTATTTCCTCTTTATCACCATAGATAGTAATGGAATAATTTGAATTATTATTTATTAAAATTGAAGCAATGGCCTTACCCGCTACCAAATCTCCATTTGTTTCAATTGTAAGAGGAACATTAACAGAATAACTTTCAAGAACTATTGTTGCAGCAATAGTTTCAGGTACGATTTCCACATTATTTAATTTATCTCCCTTGGAATCATAAGCTACAAGTTGAATACTATCAATATCATAAGTCCCAGCTTCTGTAAAATTTTGCTTTTCTAAATCAATCAATGCTTTTACTGATGATATATCATCTAATACATCACTTCCACCTTTAACAACAACTTCTGATTGATCTAATGTTACTGATTTAACACTCAATTTACTATCTAATTCATCAATATTTAATAAATCATAGGAAATTGGCATTATTTCGCTATCTCTTTCTTTTATAGTTACTTGAACATATTCAGGTGAAAGTTGATAACTCAAACTGTCTATAGATTTTGAATATGTAAAGTATACTTTATATGGGGTATCACTTGGAGTATATTCTGACAAATCTAAAATTACTTCATATTCTCCAAGTTGTTTAGCCAGATATATATCGCTTTTTCTTCCTGTTAATGTTATATCGACCGTCTCTGGTACACCTTCTACAACATAAGCCATCTCATTATATTTGACAACTACAGGTACATTAGTTATAACTTCAGCTTCGGTTTCCACTAAAGTAATTACTTTGGAATCTATAAGTAAAAACATTACTACAGCTATAATCAAAGAAGCATAAATTAGAAAGTGTGGTTTGTTAAGAATTTTATCTAATTTCCCTTGATTTTTTTTAATTTTTTTAGATAAATAGTAAATTACTCTACTAACTGGTACAACTATATATTTATCTATAAAATTATAGATTTTCCGAAAAAACTTCTTTATCATTCTTCTTCACCATCACTTTCATCAGCTTCAAAGAAGACTTCCATTTTCGGTTTAAGCTCATCTATCAACATCATTCGGAATTGATCTATATCTAAGTTATAATGTAGTCTACTGTCGACTGCAATGCTTAATCTTCCAGTTTCTTCAGATACAATTAAAGCAATTGCATCGCTTTCTTCTGCAATTCCCAAACCAGCTCTATGTCTAGTACCTAAGCGCTTAGAAACATTTGGATTCATACTTGTTTTAAATACTGCTCCAGCACAAGTAATTCTGTTTCCTTGAATTATTACTCCACCATCATGCAAAGGTGAATTTGGGAAAAAAATAGTTTCCAGTAAGGATTCACTTATATCAGCATATACTTTTGTTGCATTTTTGATGTATTCTTCTAACGATATTTCTCGTTCTATTACGATTAATGCACCTATTCTATTTTTTTTCAAATATTCCACAGCTCGCATTATTTCATATACAACTTTTTCTCTTTCATCTACTGTCAATACTTTATGTCTTCCTAAAAGTTGAGTTCTTCCTAATGATTCTAATACACTTCTAATTTCTGGTTGAAAAATTACTATAATTGCTAATGGCCCCCATTGAATGGCATATTCTAATATTACTCCAACGGTATATAAATCAAAAATGTCACTTAATAGTTTTACTATTAATATTACTAATACTCCTTTAACTATTAAAACCATTTTTATATTGTTTTTGACATTTTTTAATATATAATAAAATGCAATCCATACAAAACATATATCTAATATTTTTGTAAAAACATCCCATATTACGGATAAATTCATTAAAACACCATCCTCATAATAATACTGCTTAATAATTATATCAAAAAAAATATAAAATAAAAAGTCCCAAATGGACCTTTAATATCTGTTATCCTTATTAACTGTTTTATTTTTATTTAGCGCCTCATTTAAAGATACATTATTATCAAGAGGTATGTCTGCTATATTAATATTATTATTTTGTTCACTAGATAATTTAAATATACTGTTCTTTTTTCTTCTCTTAGTAACAAAATAGCCAATTAAAGAAAAAATTAATAATAATGAAATAATTATAAATAATACATACCAATTAGCTAAAAAATCCAATATTTTTTCCACCATTATCCTCCTTCTTACGAAATTTTTAATGTTTGTCCTTCAGGTTGTATTTGAATAAATGTATTTCCATCATTAACTATTAATTCTTCACCATTTTCATAATAATATTTTGTTTGAGCACTTCGACTACTTTTTTCCCAGCTAATTGGAATACAATAGCCACCGCTTATAAAGTATCCTGTACCTTTACCAATATTTTCTAATTCTTGTCTTCCTTTATTTTCACCATCATTAAGTGTGTAATTTTTAACTTGATAAGTTATTATATTTTTAAATGTATATTGTTCTTTAGTAACATAATCAGTATGTGCCTTATCATTGACATATCTTTTATAAACTTTATTTTCACTATCATATTCATAGCTGGAAGTTACACTGCCCGAATATTTTATACTAATTTCATTAGCTGATGTTGCATTAGGTATACTAGACATTTGTATTTCATCAATACTATAATTTAATAATAAATCATTTTCTCGTACAGTTCTTTTATTTCCTAAACCATTATTTAATTTTTCAATACTTGTAAATAGAGTATGCTCAGAAGAAACATTTAGAGATTTATCTCGCCACCCAGTCTTAGTATTATCAACAGATATTCTATCAACTCCCAATTTAGAAAAATCGTTTTGAGCCTGAGGACTTTGTCCATGATGAACATAAATAGCATCATTTTCTAAGGCATAATCTAAAAAGTAATGTCTGGCACTTCTTATTGAACCAATTCGTTCAGTATTTTGATCTAAAAATAGTGCCAAATATCTTGTAATTCCGCCTTCAACTATTATTTCATAAATTATATAGGCATCTTGTAAGCCACTTTGAAGTGGTCGAGCAACATTTATATTATTAATCATAATAGCATATGGTCTACTCGTAGAATCCAAATCGACAATTTGTAACTCTTTTTCTTCTTCAATATTATTTCCGTTTTTACTAATATTATTTTGACTATTATTTTCTTTATTATTATCAGCATTATTTATTAATAAACTTGTAATTATACTGCCAATAATTATAATTACAATTATAATTCCAACTATCAAAACAGTTTTTTTATTTTTTTTATTCCACCTGATTCTTTTTACTTTTGCCATACTACCTCCGTTTATAAGTTTCTCTTTCTAAATCTCTTTTTTTAATACTTTCTCTTTTATCATATAGTTTTTTGCCTCGAGCAACCCCAATTAGTATTTTAGCCTTGCCATTTTTAATATAAATTTTTAATGGGATTAACGTATATCCATCTTTTATAATTTTTTCTTGTAACTTATAAATTTCTTTTTTATGTAATAATAACTTTCTTTCTCTATTAGGCTCATGATTAAATATACTACCTTCCATGTATTTATCTATGAACATATTAACAATATATGCTTCTTTGTCTTTTATTCTGATATAACTATCTTTTATATTAATAGAGCCTTTTCTAACAGACTTAATTTCAGTTCCAACTAAAACTATACCAGCCTCTATTTCACTTTCAATAAAATAATTAAAAAATGCTTTCTTGTTTTTTATTTCCATAATTATCACCAACAAGTTCAAAATCAATTGTACTATTTTCTTTATTGGCTGCAGTAGCAACAATCGTTACTTCATCACCAACACGAAATTTTTGGCTATTATCATCTTTAATTAATGATAGTAACTCAGGAACATATTCATAATAACCATCTAAAGAACTGATGTGTACCAACCCTTGAACCAAATTTTCTAGTTCTACAAAAAAGCCAAAATTAGTAACTCCACTTATTATACCTTTATAAGTTTCTCCGATATGACTTTCCATAAATTCAGCCATTTTCATAGATAACACATCACGTTCGGATTCAATAGATGCCACTTCCATTTCACTAGAATTACTAGCAACATCAATTAAATATTTTTGATTAAAATTAATGGTTTCCATATCTATTCTATTTTCAAACAAATATGTTCGAAGCAAACGATGTACTGTCAAATCAGGAAATCTTCTAATTGGGCTGGTAAAATGTGTATAATTTTGCAAAGCCAAACCAAAATGACCAATGTTTTTAGTACTATAAATAGCCTTTTTCATACTCCGCAATAGCAAATCCGAAAGAATAGCAAATTCTTTTTTATCTCGCAATTCATTTAAAACTTTTTGCATAGTAATTGGTGTAATTTTACTCATATTAGTATGTATTTTATATCCTAGTTGTTTAAGCAAATTTTTGAAATCTTCAATTTTATCACTATTTGGTACATCGTGAACTCGATAAATAAATGGTAAATCCATATTATTAATATGAGTTGCTACGGTTTCGTTAGCAGCAATCATAAAATCTTCGATAAGCTTTTCGCCATCACCAACTGTTCTTTTTATTATGTCAATTGCTTTACCTTTTTCATCTTGAACAACTTTTGCTTCATCTATTCCAAAATCAATATATCCGCGACTTTCCTTTTCCTTTCGTAATATTTTAGCTAATTCATTCATTATTTTTAAAGTATTAACAAAAGGTTCATATCCATCCGGAACAACATTATCCATTAATATTTTATTAACATTTTTGTACGTCATTTGTTTTTTTGACTTAATATATGATGGAAATATATTATAATCTATTACTTTTCCCTTATTATTTATGGTCATTTCACAAGTAATTGTCAATCTTATTACTTCGGGATTTAAAGAACAAATGCCATTTGATAATTGATGTGGCAACATTGGAATTACTGTATCTGCTAAATAACTAGATGTTCCTCGAGAAAATGCTGTCTCGTAAAGGTTTGTTCCAACTCGTACATAGTGAGATACATCTGCAATATGAACACCTAGAATATAATTATCATTATTTTTTGTTACACTAATAGCATCATCTATATCTTTAGTATCATCACCATCAATCGTAAAAATTATTTCTTTAGTTAAATCACGACGATTTTTTAAGTCATCATCAGAAACAGTATCAGGAATGCTTTTAAGTTCATTAATGACCTCTTCATTAAACTCTATTTCAATACCATGTTTTAAAGCAATAGAAATTATATCAACACCTGGATCATTCTTATGACCAATTATTTTTATTACTTTTCCAAAAAAAGTTCTAGTCCCAATTTCTTTAACAATCCGAACCAATACCTTATGGCCTTCAACACATTGGCGAGTGCTTTCTTTTGCAAGCTTAACAATAATGTTTAGTTTCTCATCGTCAGGTTTAAAAACTAATTTATTTTTTACTTTAGTCATTTCACCAACAATATCCTTCAAATCTCTTTTTAATACCTTTAGTACTTTTCCTTCCATTTCTCCATGATTAGAAAAAAAGTCGATTTCTACAAAATCGTTATTAATAGCACCATTTAATCGGTCAGCCTTTATAAATATATCTGGTTTTCCATCTCCCACTTCAACAAAACCATTACCATTTTTATTAACATGCAAGATTCCACATTGCAAAGTTTTTGTATTACACATCAAAAGAAATTCATGCTGTTTTGATTCATGAATAATTCCATCTCTTGTCATTTCAGCTAGTATTTTTTCTAATTCTCTAAGTTCTTCTACAGTTGTAAGGCCTAATTTATCATTAATTTCTATTACACTTTTAGCTTTAGTTTCATTTTTTAAAATTTCTACTATTTGTTCTTTCATTTTCTAACCTTCTTTAAATGTACAAATATATTTTGAATCAGTAAATGTTATTTCCACATAATCAGTATTATTTTCACTTACTTTTTCTTTAGTTAAAGGATTAGTCAAGTCTTCTGCTAAATATCCAGCTTCTATTAAAGTTGAATATCTAACTTTTGTCAAATAAGAATATGCCTCTAACAATGAAGGATTATTATATTCTTTACTGACGTAATCGCATGCAGCCTCTTCAATTTTCAAATGAAAATCATCTAACCTTTTATTAGTTATTCCTCCTATGATTAAAACTATCGCTAATATCAAAGTTAACACTATGATTATTATTCCAATAATCATTAAAATCGTCTTTTTATTCTTCATATTAATCACATTTTAAGTATAACATATTTATTTTATTTTATAAATACTTATACAAAATAAAAACTAAATTTTGCATTCAGTTTTTATTGTTTCTACTCGACAATACATTCTGATTTTCTTTAATTGTGGTTATTATTCCATCTACCTTTTCTAAGCATATTTTCAAAAAGTATCTCAAAGATTGTCCCGAATTATCACATCTGGTTTTAAAGCATAATATATTTTACTTTTAATCAAACAATACATTTTTAGAAAAATCTAATATATAGATGTATTATATTATTCTAATGCTTTAAAAAATTTTTTCTTCACGATTCAAAAAATATCTATAATTTTATAACAAATATTTCTTTTATTCAACATGAATTATTCACTTAAATCAAATAAAATTATTTTGAAAGTGAGGTGATGGAATGAACATAAAGATTATTGGGAGTAATTGTAGTAATGGAATTAAATTAAAAAAAACATTGCTTAAAGTTGTTAACAACTTTGATGAAAATTTCGAAATAGAATTTAAAGACGGCCAACAATCTATCAAAAAATACAATATCAAAAATATTCCTGGATTAATCATTAACGGCAAAAAATGTATTGAAGGAAAAGTCCCAAGTGATAGGGAATTAACTAAATTTATTAAGTCATACATAACTGTCTAAAGTATTGGAAAGAATTTCTTTCCTTTTTTTGTAAAAAAAATAAAAGAAATTTGTTTCAATCAAATTTCTTTTAAAACAAAAATAATATTAAAGAAATAATAAAAAAACTAATACCTAATATCATAGTTATACGGCTTATAATTAATTCAAAGCCTCTTTCTTTACTATGTTGAAATAAATTTTCATTTCCACCAGTAATTATTTGGCCCGCATCACTGGCTTTATTTCCTTGCAATAAAACTATAGCAATTAATAATACTGAAATTACAAGTAATATATTTTCTAACATTTTTTCACATCCATTTCTTTAATAAAATACCATAAATACCAAAAAAAAGCAACATTACTTTTCATCTTCATTAGTTGTTGCTTTATTTTTTTTAGATTTAGTTGTTGCTTTTTTTTCTTCAGCATCCAAATTTTCTGTATCTTCTGGTTTAATCTTGCCGGTTTTTACAATAGATTCAATTTGTTCTTTAGTAATAGTTTCATATTTCATTAATGCATCACTTAGTTGAAAAATTAAATCCTTATTATCAGCAATAATTTTTTTAGCTTTATCATAGCATGTTTCAATTATTTTTCTAGTTTGTTGGTCAATTTCTAAAGCTACTTGGTCTGAGAAATTTTTAGACTTAGTATAATCTCTACCTAAAAATACTCCTTCACTCTTTTCTTCATATTGAACTGGACCAAGTTCACTCATACCATATTCCGTTACCATGCTACGAGCGATTCTTGTTGCTCGTTTTAAATCATCTGATGCGCCAGTAGATATTTCCTTTAAAAACATTTCTTCACTAACACGGCCACCAAGCAAACCAGTAATTTGTGCAAGCAGTTCATCTTTAGTAAGAACTGCAATTTTTTCTTCTTTTGGCAACATCATAGTGTAGCCACCGGCCATACCTCGAGGAATTATTGTTATTTTATGAACTTCTTGTGCATCTTCTAGTTTTAAACCAATAACAGCATGCCCAGCTTCATGGATACTAACAAGTTTCTTTTCTTTATCAGTAATTTTTCTAGTGGTCTTAGCAGGTCCAAGTAACACTCTATCGGTCGCTTCATCAATTTCATCCATAGTTATTTCACTTTTATTTCGACGAACAGCAAGTAAAGCTGCTTCATTAAGAAGATTTTCCAAGTCTGCTCCACTAAAGCCTGGAGTTCTTAAACTTAAATTACTTAAGTTAACATCTTTAGCTAATATTTTATTCTTAGCATGAACTTTTAAAATTTGTTCTCTTTCATTAGCATCAGGTAAACTTACTGTTACTTGACGGTCAAAACGTCCTGGACGAAGTAAAGCTGGATCAAGAACATCTGGACGATTAGTTGCAGCGATAATAATTATACCTTCATTTTCCCCAAAACCATCCATTTCCGTTAGTAATTGATTTAATGTTTGTTCTCTTTCATCATGTCCACCACCTAGACCAGTTCCTCTTTGGCGGCCTACTGCATCTATTTCATCGATAAATATTAAGCATGGCGCATTACGTTTTGCCTCTTTAAACATATCACGTACACGGCTGGCTCCAACACCAACGAATAATTCAACGAAGTCAGATCCGCTTATAAAGAAAAATGGTACATTTGCTTCACCCGCAATAGCTTTAGCAAGTAATGTTTTACCAGTTCCTGGAGGACCTACAAGTAATACACCTTTTGGTATTCTAGCACCCATTTTTTCAAATTTTTTAGGATTTTTTAAGAAATCAATCAATTCTTCAACTTCTTCTTTTTCTTCTTTTAATCCCGCAACATCCTTAAAACTCTTTTTGTCATTTTCATTACTTAAACGAGCTTTACTACGACCAAAATCCATTGAATTTTTATTAGAATTTGCTAATTTCATAAATAGGAAATACATTACTACTACTAATAATACTAATGGTAATACATTTACTAAAATGTATATAAACATGTTTCCGCCTGGATCAGCATTAGTATCATATTCTTCAATATCATTGGCCTCAATAAGTGCTAAAATATTATCTAATTCAGTACCTACAGCACGAGCTGTAAAAGACTCTGTACTTTTATAATCTTCTAATTTTCCTTCAATTATATAAATGCTTTCATCACTTTTAGGAGTAACAGTAATTTCCGTTACAGTATCATCTTTTAATGCACTAATAAGTTCACCAGTAGTTAGTTCATTTATTGTTGAACCCTGCATATTAAGTGCAAATATTACAACTAATACCACACCAGTTAGAACTAAATATGGTAAAAAATTCTTAAAATTATCACTTTGTTTTGATTTTGTATTCATTTATTTTTTTCACCTTGCCTCACATTTAATTATTATATCATATTTTTCAGATTTGTCTTTAGAAAATTTAGATTTTTTTAATCCTGGAATCCATAAAATGTTATTTTTACTATCAACAACAATAGGATAATCATTTCTTTTATATTTAGGAATCTTTTTTTCTATGAAAATATCGCTAATTTTTTTATGACCATTTAAATTTTTTACTTCTATTTTATCTCCCGATTTTTTTGACCTTATTTTAAGTGGCAAATATATTTCTTTACTGTTTAAATAAATTATGTAGTTACTGTTGTTACCACCATCACTATTAAATAAAAAATTAAAATCTCCATATTTAACATCTTTATCAAGAATAGTTTCTGTAAAATTAACATTTTTATACTTTACTATTTTCAATAAGCCAGATTCATTAATACATTTATAGCCATTGTTTAAATCTATTATTTTATTGGGCTTATTTATTAATTTCAGAATATCTTCGGAATTTTTATCACTTATTTGTAAATTATCTTTCTTTTGAATCTCTTTTATTAAAAGTTCAATACTTTTCTTTTTTATAAATTCATTTTCTTTCAATATTTTGTTAATAACTATATTGTTATCAACTATTATGTTTTGTTTTTTAATATATTCATTTACAAAACTATCATAATTTATTAATTCCTCACTAAATTTTAAATATTTTAAATGCACATTTGTATTTTCCTTTTTCAAAAAAGGTAATATTTCTTTTCTATACCTGTTTCTGGTATATCTGATATCTTCATTACTTTTATCTATACTGTACTTTATGTTATTTTGATTATTGTATTTTAAAATATTTTCTTTATTTGTTGTTAATAATGGCCTTAGCAAAATATAACTACCATTATCATTTATTTGTTTTATTCCTACATAACCACTTAAGTTACTACCTCTAGTAATGCGCATTAATATTGTTTCTATTAAATCATCTCCATGATGGGCTGTAAGAAGATATTTGGCATGATACTTTGTTATTACTTCATTAAAAAATATATATCTTTTCTTTCTTGCATCTTCCTCAGAAAATCGTTCCTTTTTATATTCATTAATCTCTAATAATTCAAATATAATACCATTTTCTTTGCAATATTTTTGGACCATTTGAGCTTCTTTTTCACTTTCTTGACGAATCTTATGATTAACATGAGCACAAATTAACTGCAAATTCTTTTCAATCTTTAAACTATTTAATAAATATAAAAGACACATAGAATCAGGTCCACCACTACATGCAATAACAGCACTAGTATTATTCAAAATGTTATTATTTAAAAAATCTAATTCTTTTTTCATTAATTCTCCTATAAATTCTTTAGATTATATAATAACATATTATAAATATTACCATCAAGTACTTTATCTGGATCAGTAGATTCATAGTTAGTACGATGATCTTTTACTAGTTTATATGGTTCTAGAATATAACTGCGAATTTGACTACCAAAATTGATGCTTGTTTCCGTATCTTTTAACGAATCCATTTTATCTTTTTGTTTTTCTAATTCTAGCATATATATTTTAGTTTTTAACATAGAAAGAGCCTGTTCTTTATTTTTTAATTGACTTCTTTCATTTTGACAAGTTACTACAATTTTTGTTGGTAAGTGGGTAATTCTAACTGCCGAATTGGAAGTATTAACTGATTGTCCTCCAGCACCACTTGAGTGATAAACATCAATTTTTAGATCTTCATCTTTTATATCGACATTAATATTTCTTTTAATATCAGGTGTTACAGTAACTGATGCAAAAGAAGTGTGTCTTCTACCTCCAGCATCAAACGGAGAAATTCTAACAAGGCGATGAACTCCCGATTCATTTTTTAAATAGCCATAAGCATAATCCCCACTTATTTTTAAAGTTATGCTTTTAAGTCCAGCTTCTTCACCCTTAAGCTCATCAATTATTTCCCACTTGTAGCTATTTTTTTCGGCAAATCTTTCATACATACGAGCAAGCATACTAGTCCAATCACAAGATTCGGTGCCACCAGCTCCAGGATGAATTTCTAAGTAACAGTTGAGTTCATCAAATTCACCAGATAAAAGGGTAGCTGTTTCTAATTTCTCTAATTCTTGTTCTAAACTAGCAATACTTATCACGACTAACTCTAAAAGTTCTTCTTCATCACTTGCAACTATAGCAATGTCATCTTCTATTTCTTTAGATAACATTTCATAGAGTTCTAATTCTTTTTTTAAGTTAGTAATTTTCTTGTTGATAACTCCGGACTTTTCAACATCTTGCCAGAAATTATCTGTTTTAGTTTCTTCTTCTAACTTTTTTAGTTCTTGACGTTTGTTATCTAAGTCAAAGATACCTCCCTAATTCAGATAATTTGTTTTTATATTCATTTAATTTATTTAACAATTCATTTTTTTCCATATGATTTCTCCTTAAAAATAGTATATCAAAATAAAGAAAAAAAGGAAACTCTAAAATTTCCTTAATTAGCTCTCCATAAACCGTGTAAATTACAATAAGCATTAACTTCTAGTATTTCTTCATTAATATCTTTGTTAAATTTAACTTCTGGGTTATCTCCAGACTTTAAGTCAAAATGAAATTCTCGTAAATTGGTAAATACATGGATCCACATAATGTAATGTTCTTCAGCCATCGGATGCAAGGTTTCTCCAACAGTTATGGTTACTAATTTGTTATTTTCTTCAACAACTGGTACGTGTTTTTCTGTTGCACCATCAGTTGTGTTAGCAACTAATTCTTCCATCGGTTTACCGCAACATATTATTGGCACATTAGAATCATTTATAACTTCTACTAAATTCCCACAAATAGGGCATCTTAAAAATTTCTTTTTCACAATTTCTACTCCTCTCCTATTTTAATTTTAACATATTTTTTTATATTTTTTTCAAAAAATATATTATTTGACAAAAAAAGATTCAAGATTATTCTTGATCCTCAGGATATTTAATGGTAGCAATTTGACCGATTGTTCCTTCTGAATAAGTAATTACTACTTCATCACCAGCAGTTAAGAATGGTAAAATATTGCGTCCATCCTTGATTGATGCTACATAGTGATTATTTTCACTATCTATTAGATAGTAATTGGTATTTCCTTCGATTACAGCAGTTGTAATATCTGAAATAGTAATTGTTCTTTCTTGTAAATTGTTTGAATCGTATTCATTTGATACTTCGTTTAGGTAAGCCTCTGCTGCAGCTTCAATGCCAAGAGCTGCATCACTAACTACTACTTTTTGATAATCTTCAACATCAACAAATGCATACATTTTAACAAGACCGGCATTGTCTTTTAAACTCATTAAATATGTTGGACGATTATTTAAGTTGATAAGTAGAGGGAAAGTTGCAACATATTCTTTTTCTTGAACTAGCCCTTCAGCAGAATCCATAGCACTGTATTCTTTAGCACCAGGTGCACTATAATAATGAGTTTCTTTAGTTCGCAAGTTAACCATGACAAATCCTAAAATAGATTCATCGTTAGAAACAGAAGTTATACCAGTATATAGATAAACATCATCATCCATTACTAAATAGTTATATCCTTCAGTTGTAACAGTTACATTTTTTTGACCAAAAATGGAATTGATAAATCCCTCTTTGTATTCTCCCCAGTTATCAAGTTGTTCAATTATCAAATCAGATGGATAAGCATGATCAACCCATGAAGGAATTTCTCCAACTTCATATTTTTTAGACTCTCCAGTTACGGCATCTAATATTACAACACCAGATACTTCTTTACGCATACCGATACCAGTATATTTAATCGTTGGAACAATCCAATATGGATGACCTTCATTGTCTATTTCAAATGATGCTTCATCAAAAATTGTTGTTGGATAACTAATACGTAGTTTACGATATAGATTTTCAAAAAAGAAAGCACTTGGCATATAATGCATACCTTCATCAATGGTTACTAATTCAGCAGAACCATCAGTTGAATCAACTGTAATATATCCTTTAATGCCATCATTGCGATTAGTAAAATATTTAATTATACCATCGTATTCTATAGGTGTAACACGTATTATTTTATCGTTATAATTAATTTGAGTGTATAAATCACTAACATAAAATTGACTTACCCATTCAGTTGCTTGTCCCATAACTCTATCTCCTAATTTTTGACTACTTTCTTTATCTAATAAAGGTAATTTTGAAAAATCTGCTAAAACTACATCTTCAGTGAAACTGCTAGTTTCATCTACAATTATACGATTAGCATATTTATTTGCATTAAATATTGGTGAAACAGCAATGTTTACAATAGCAACTAAAGTTATTATTATGCCAACAATAGCCATTAAACAAGTAAACCATTTAGGTATATTTGTAGCATTTATTCTTCTCAAAACTATTTTTTGATTTATGCTTGTTAAAAAGAATAGTAAAGAAACAAACATTGTTACAATGAATAAATAGCTCCAAAAAGTCGGGCTAGTTAAATTAATAGGTGGTAACATAAAGTACCAAAGTAAAAAAGCAAAAAGAATTGAAATTATTATTAAAATTATTTTATTTTTCATATAGTCTCCTTTACATTCATTTTATCATAATGTACTTACGAAAAAAAGGCATAAATTCATTTTTCAATTCTTACAATAACATTTTTCTCTCCTATTATTTCTTTTAGACTGCCTAAATTAATATTGCCTATTTTAGTATAATGATAACTAGTATTAAAAGTTTCATAAAATATAACTAAACAATCATTCCCATAAAGCATTATATCACCAAAATTAATGACTCCAACACTTTTAGGATCATTTGGTAAAGCTACATTTAAATAATAGTACTTTTCATTACCATTTAAATCTGACATATCAATTTCTAATGGCAACATATTAAATAAAGCTTTTGTTGTTTCATTATCTTCTAACATAGCACTTATTTCTTTACCATTAATAATTAATGTTATTTTCATAATGTTATCTTTCATTTCTTTATCCTCTATAAATACATTATTTTTATTAGACAAATTATCTTTAATAATGTTCTTAAATTTAAAAATTAAATTTTTTGTTTTCTTTTTTAAATACTTATATTTAAGTAACCTTTCCTAAATATTTTTGAATTCAACTATTTTTCTAAAGATACTTTAAAATCTAAAGCTTCTATTTTAGAAACAATTTCCTCGATTACTTTATCATTTTTTACTTCGCACAACAATTCATTATTTGCAGTTATTTCATATTTTTTTATTCCTTTAATATTTTCTAAAACTTTTTTTATCCTATTAATACAGCCTTCACATTTAATCCCTTCAATAATCATTTTTTTCATTTTTATATTTCCTCCCAAATCTTAATGAATTTAACACTACTGTTATACTGCTAATTACCATGGCTAAACTTCCTAACATCGGATTCATAACTATATTAAAACGTTCAAATAGCCCCATAGCAATAGGTACCATACATAAATTGTATAAAAAAGCCCAAAATAAATTTTCTTTTATGACAATATAGGCTTTTTTGCCAATATCTATTAAATCTAAAATATTTTCAATGTTATTATTCATAAGTATTACATCTGCTGAATCCATAGCTATGTCAGTTCCATCATTTATACTTATTCCAATTAAAGATGTCGTTAAAGCTGGAGCATCATTTATGCCATCGCCAACCATAATTATTTTTTTACCATGTTTTTTTAAATTATTAATATATTCTAATTTTGATTTTGGCAAACAATTTGCTACTACCTTTTTAATTCCTATTTCTTTAGCTATTATATTAGCGGTTATTTCGTTATCTCCAGTTAGCATTATTACTTCTATATTTCTTTTGTAAAAATTTTTTATAGTATTTTTTAAGTTAGCACGAACAATATCCTTTACTCCAATTAAACCAATAACTTTTTTATCTTTTACCACATAAATAATACTACATCCATTATTAGTAAGTTCATTTTCTGATTTAGTAAATTCATTTTTTATTTTTAATTTATCTAAAAGTTTACTATTTCCTAAATAAAATCTATTCAGATCAATTGTACATGACACACCAACACCAGCAATATTTCTAAATTCTTTAACATTTAATTTTTTTTTAATATTAAAGGCTGTACTTATTGGATGATTAGATAATTTTTCGATATTGGCAACTATATTTAATAATTCTATATCACTATAATTAGAATAATTAAATAACTTATAAAGATTCAATCTTCCATAAGTCAAAGTTCCGGTTTTGTCAAAAATTATTGTATCAATTTTTACAACATTTTCTAGCACTGAGCTATTTCTCAAATAAAGCCCTTTTTTTGCACATAATCCATTACTCACCACAACTACTAAAGGTACTGCTAATCCTAATGCACAGGGACAAGCTACTACTAATATTGTAACAAAATGGCGAATTGAATCAGCAAATGAATATCCCAAAATCATTTGTATTACTAAAGTAAGTATAGCAATAATGATTATTATAGGCACAAATATGCCACTAATTTTATCTGCAATTCTTTGAATTTTGGTTTTAGCACTAGTTGCGGAAATTATCATATTTACTATTTCAGATATTGTAGATTTCTTTCCTATTTTTTTGGCCTTATACTCAATATAACCATCATAAGCTATAGATCCTGCAATAACAGATGATTTCACAGTTTTTAAAACTGGTTTACTTTCTCCGGTTATAAAGCTTTCATCTACATAAGTTTTACCGGCAATTATTTCGCCATCTACAGCTATTTTTTCGCCAGCTTTACAAATTAGAATATCTTCTTCTTGTATTTCATCAATAGTTACTTTTTTTTCACCATTAGTTGTTTTTAGAACCGCTTCACTAGGAGTTATTTGAATAAGTTTTTTTATTGCTTCTCTTGTTTTATCTTTACTAATATTTTCTATATATCTTCCCAATTTAATAAAATATATAATCATACATATCGATTCAAAATATAAACCTGAATTATTGCTTTCATTTAAAATTATATAATAATAACCATATAGACTATACACAAAGCTAAAAAAGACACTAAAGGTCACTAATGTATCCATATTGGGCATTTTATGCAACAAATTTTTTATACCACTTTTTAATATATCTTTCCCAAAATACATAAACATTAAAGTAACAATTAGTAAAAAAGTAGATTTTATTACAGGATGATTATCATTTAATAATGGTATTGTGGGTAAATGAAACATATTAGAAAAAGATATGTACATCAAAAATATTATTAATAAACCTAGTATAATTAGCCTATGCTTTTCTAATTTATTATTTACTTTTTCATCTATTTTTTTAAATTCACCTAAGCTTTTAAATCCTGCATCACAAATATATTTTTCTATATCGTTTACAGTTATTCCATTATAAGTTATTGTTGCTAACATCAAAATTAAATTTACGGATACATCTTCAATTCCTTTTTGCTTTTTTAAATATTTTTCTAATCCATTAGAACAAGCACTACAAGTCATACCTGCAATTTTTAAATTTATTTTTTTCAAAATTATCTACCTCTTTTAATATGCAAAATTCTTAATGCATTTAAAATTGCCAAAAGAGAAACACCAACATCTGCAAAAACTGCTGCCCACATTGTGACAATTCCGCAAGCACTTAATATTAAAATACCAATTTTAATAGCTATAGCAACTGCTATATTTTCTTTAACTATATGCATAGTTTTTTTAGCTAATTTTATAGAATCAGTTATTTTTGACAGTTGATCATTCATAATTACTATATCAGCTGCTTCAATTGCTGCATCGCTTCCTAATCCACCCATTGCAATACCTATATCTGCTAAAGCTAAAACAGGTGCATCATTTATACCATCACCAACAAATATTAACTTACCTGAAGATGATTTTTCTTGTAATAGTTTTTCCACAATTTTCACTTTATCTTGTGGTAATAGTTCAGCATAATATTCATCTATTTGTAGTTGTTTAGCAACTTCTTTACTGGCATCTTCTCTATCACCAGTAAGCATTACTATTTTTTTAATATAATTTTTTAACTTTTTAACAGCTTTATAAGAATCGTCTTTTATTTTATCGGATATGATAATAGTTCCAATAAATTGTTTATCTATTGCAACATAAATAATGGTTCCTACTTCCTTACATTTTTCATATTCTATATTAAATTCAGAAAGTAATTTAGCATTTCCAATTAAAACTTCTTTTTTATCAACATGAGCTTTAATTCCTTTACCAGAGAATTCTTGAACATCAAAAACATTTTTTTCATCAACTTTTCCAGAATATGCTTCTTTAATTGATTTAGCTATAGGATGATTAGAAAAGACCTCTGCATGGGCTGCATAATTTAATAAATAATTTTTGTCAACATCTTTAACTACAACATTTTGAACTTTAAATACACCCTCTGTAAGAGTTCCTGTTTTATCGCAAGCCATAATTTCTGTTCTAGATAATGCTTCCAAATAATTACTCCCTTTAATTAACACACCAATTTTTGATGCAGCTCCAAGACCGCCGAAAAAACTAAGAGGAATTGATATTACTAATGCACATGGACAAGAAACAACTAAAAATGATAAGCCTCTATAAAACCATTTGTTAAATGGTTCATTTAAAATTAATGTTGGTATTATTACTAGCAATACAGCAATTATAACTACAATTGGTGTATAATATTTAGAAAATTTACTAATAAAATTTTCTGATTTGGATTTTTTGTTACTAGCATTTTCCACTAAATTTAAAATTTTATTTACAGTTGATTTAGAATATTTTTTTGTTACCTGAACCTTTAAAGGACTTTCTTCATTAATGCAGCCACTTAAAACCTCATTATTTTTAATCACTTTTTTAGGAACACTTTCACCTGTTAAAGCAACTGTATTTAAACGTGATTCTCCATCTATCACAATACCATCCAAAGGTATTTTTTCTCCAGGCTTTATTAAAATAATGTCATCAATTTTAACATCATTTGGAGTTACTTTTATAGTTTTATTATCTTTAACTAAATTGGCATAATCCGGTCTTATATCCATCAGCTTAGCAATATTTCCACGAGATTTATTAACTGCATAATCTTGAAATAATTCACCAATTTGATAAAAAAGCATTACTGCTACTGCCTCTAAATATTCTCCAATAAAAAGAGCTCCAATAGTGGCTATACTCATCAAAAAATTTTCATCGAACACTTTACCTTTAAACATATTTTTTAATGCTTTTAAAACTATGTCTAACCCAATAACTATATAAGCTATAATACATAAAATGTTATTAATCCTTTCATTATCAAAATTAATAATTAATGCAATTAAAATTAATATAAAGGTAATAACTATTTTCAAAAAATTTTGCCACATTTCCTTATTCATATTTCACCTTCTAAAAATATTTTCGAATCGTCCTTTTTTAAGAATAAATTTAATCCATTAAACTTTTTTATTTGATTTTTTAATTTATTAGTACAATTTTTACAATCAAAATCTTTTATTTTATATTTATATTTTGTCATTATTTCTCCTTTTTAAATGACTAATATGTTCTACACCAATTTCAAATAATTTAACAATGTGTTCATCATCCAAAGCATAATAAACTTCTTTTCCCACTCGATGAAATCGAACTATTTTATGCTTTTTCAAAATAGATAATTGATGAGATACTGAAGACTTTGTCATATTTAAAACATTAGCTAGATCACATACACACATTTCTTTTTGATCTAAAGCAAAAAGAATTTTACATCGTGTAGGATCCCCAATTAACTTAAATAAATTAGCTAAATCATATAATTTTTTGGAATCTGGCATTTTTTTCTTAACCTCATCAACTACACTTTGATGTATAATATTGCAATCACAAATACACTCATTTTTAGACATTTTTTCCTCCCATATATTTTATTCATAAGTTGAATGAATAATCAACTATTAATAGTATAGTTGATTATTCATTCAACTGTCAATAAGTACTTAAAAAAATTCATTAATTTGCATTAAAACACTTAAATGAAATATTTTTTGGCATTAAAAAGAAAAAAGAATTATAGTTTTCTTAAAGAAGTATCTTCTGATAAGTTATATAAATTGTATAAAAATAATATTTCATCGATGTCTTTATCTTTCAAATAAATGTTGATATCTTTATTAAAATATCTTAAATCGATTATATATATGTTTTCATAATCATTTAGTAAAAATGGAATAAAGGCATTGGCAAATGAATCTTTAAATAATAGTATAGAACGGTTATTGTTCTTAGAAGTATGAATAGTTATTTCAGGATAATTTCCTCCGAGAAAAATCTGATATTGATCTTTGGTTTTTAACTTAGAAAAATCATATAAAGTATCAGATTTTTTTTGGTTGAAATTATAGGTAATTTCATAGTTAATTTGGTCTTTTGGATAAAACAATTCAATTTTATCAAATGCAGTATTACTATTTAGAACTTTGGAATATAAGGAACCTAAAAAGTCTGTTGATACTTTTTTTATATCATAAAAGTCCAAATTTTTTTCATCAGCATTATGCCAGGCTTGATAAGCATAAAAAGCTCCAAGGATTGTCCAGTGATGATCTGTTTTATAGTAAATGTATTCATTTTTATGATTTTCTAGATTAGTTGTAGCATCGATAAAGGTAATTTCATGATATTTTGAAGAAATATCTTCAATAACTTCTAACTCATCAATTGATGAAGCATTGTAAGGTAATTTATCTTGAAGGATTGAAAAAGATGAAGGAATTAGCATCGAATAAATGGGAGCATCAACTTTACTTACATTAACACCTCCAAATATCTATTAACTTCATTCTCAACATTAAGTCTTTTAGAGTATTCTACTAATTTTGGTAAATCCCTATTTTGTTTATCTCGTAAATATTCGGTAATAGCATATTTAATAGTTTCTAAATCCTCTTTATTTCTATTTTTTAATAAATCACAAATACATCTTTCTGCATTATAACACGTAATAATTTGTCCCTGAGGACTTTTAATTTCTATTTTTCCTAATTCAAAAATTCCTTTTTTTACAAAGTGCAATTTTACATTGTCCACATGATTTAATTTTCCATTATACCCTCGGCAGACTGTAATATGATAAATAATTGGAACTGTTTCACATAAACCTAGAAAATATAGTGCTGTATCATATGAAAAAATAGCATTTATTCCATAAATTAAATTAAAATATTCATCTCCCCAAGTATTTGGTAAAACATATAATCCTTTTTTTACTCTTTCAATTTTTCCAGATTTAACTAATCTTGTTAAAAATATTCTGTTAATACCATGTTTGGAAACCTCTTTTGACGTGATTATACCATTATTTACTTTAATTAAATTTAAAATTTGTTTTTCTTTACTCATAAACTTTTGTTCCTTTCAACATACATTATATCATAATTGTTAGTTGAAAGGAACATAGAAACACAATATATTTTAAAAATAAAAAGAATGTTTACATATTTTTATGCAAGCATTCTCTTAATTTTAAAGGACTTTTAAAGTTTTTTTATTTTTTTGTAAACAATTTTTATATTTTTTTATTTTCTATTTTTTCTAAAATACATCTATTCCCTTATTTT
>CALVUS010000007.1 GCA_944363665.1 uncultured Bacilli bacterium
ATAAAAAATGAGAATACAAGTCTTGACTTTTACCCTCATCTTAACCTTTTGATAACTGGTTATTTATCAACATTTTTGATTTCTTGACTGAACTGTAACTTTTATTTTAGTTTGTTTACGAATTTTAAGGGTTTAAAAATATAGATAAATAGTTTATAATAGTATTATTAATTGAGAGGAAGATTGTATGATAACAAAACCAAAGGGTACTTACGATTTATTGGGAATAGATGCTAAAATTTATACTTATATTAATCATGAAATAGAAAATTTTATGGCTAATTATAATTATGATCTAATTAGAACTCCAATATTTGAGGCTAGTGAACTTTATCATCGAAGTGTTGGAGAATCCTCAGATATTGTAACAAAAGAAACATATGACTTTGTTGATCGAGGAAATAGATGCATGACATTAAGACCCGAAGGAACAGCTGGGGTAGTAAGAAGTGTTGTTGAAAATAAAATGTATGGCAATAAAAATGATTGCATTAAATTATATTATAATGGTACAATGTATCGTTATGAAAGACCACAATCAGGAAGAAATAGAGAATTTACCCAATTTGGTGTAGAAGTATTTAATTCTAATGATCCAATAATTGATGCAGAAGTAATCAGTTTAGGTTATAATTTATTAAATAGTTTAGGTATTGAAAACGTTACTGTTGCCATTAATAGCTTAGGAGATAAAGAAACTCGCCATAATTATACAGAAGCATTAGTGAAATATTTAGAACCTCATATAAATTCATTATGTGATGATTGTCAAAGAAGATACAAAAGTAATCCTTTAAGAATACTAGATTGTAAAGTTGATAAAGATAGTGAAATACTTAAAAATGTGCCAAAATTAAGTGATTATTTAAGTAAAGCAAGTAGTGAAAGATTTACTAAATTAAAGATGCTTTTAGCAAATTTAGATATTGATTATGAAATAAATGATAAAATTGTTAGAGGTCTTGATTACTACGATGAAAATGTATGGGAATATGTGACTACTGATGATGGTATTACTCTTGGTGGTGGTGGCCGTTATAACTTTTTAGTAGAAAATCTTGGCGGCCCAAATTTGCCAGCAGTGGGCTTTGCTTTAGGAATTGAAAGAATTATTTTGAATTTAAAAAACAAAATTGATATTGATAATTTAAATAACAATATTGATGTATATATTATGAGTGTTAACGAAGAAGAAAAGATGCAAGCAATAATTTTAGCTCAAAATTTGCGATTAAATAACGTAATAACAGAAATTAATAGTAATAATCTTAGTTTAAAATCGCAATTTAAAATTGCGGATAATTTAAAGGCTAAATTTTTAGTTATTTTAAATAGTGATGATTTAAATAAAGGACTTATCAATGTTAAAGACAATGCAACAAAGGAAGAAATTAAAATTGATGAATCTGAAATTGTTGACTGGATTTTAGGAAATATCTAAAGAGAGGGAATATATATGGTTGATATTATAAAAGAATGGGGATCAGATATCAAAGGACTAAGTGTAGTAGTAGGAAAAAATAAAGACAAATTTTTATTTCTTCATCCTAATATTATTGAAAGCGAATATCAAAAGCTGCTGGCTAATTGTCCAAAAATATACGGTGAAGATCCAAGTTCTAAATTAATTTATTTTGATTTTGCTGATCCCTTAATTATCGATCCTAATTGCAATATTTTTAAAATAAGATGGAACTTTTTAGAAGAAGAAAGACCTTTAATTGTCGATCATATAGGTGGTAAAATATTTATTTGTTATCACAATGGAGAGTACTATTTATTTGATAATAATGCTAAAGGTACTAGATTATTTCAAAACTTTAATAATTATCAAAGAAATGGGCAAAATATGATTATATTAGATAAAAAACATGTAGATGGCAATTATAAATATTTATTAACAAATGAAGGAATTATAAAAAAATATCAAGGTGAATTGACAAAAACATTTCCCGATTCTGGATATTACATAACGTATATTGATAATGGATTGCATGTTTATAGTTTTATATTATTTAATAATAAAGGAGAAGCTATTAAATCTTCAAATGATGAACGGGTGCTAATTTCATATTATCATAGGATTGCAAATAAGATAAAAATTAAAGATGGGGAAATAAGTAACCTAAGTTTATTTGAAAGATTAATTGTAGCTGCTATTAAGACAATTCCAGAATTAAATGCCACTAATGCAAGTAATTTGTACGAGTTAGTTAATTATGCATATTCTAATGGAATTTGTGCTGTAATAAATTTGCAAAATATGCAAATTTATTATAATAAAACAGAAAAACCATTTATTGCTAATGAGAATAGACAAATGCAATTATCTAGAATTAAAAAGCACAATTGTCTTTATTGACATAATCTTTATTTTAAGGTAAAATGATAAAGAAATTATATTTTTATGGGAAAAGAGTAGTTTAAATAAACCAGAACAGAGAAGGTTAGAAGCTGGAAATACCACTGGAAAGTTTAAATGAAAAACATTTCCAATAAACATAAAACGCAAGTATGCGATAAAATTAAATTGAGCCTAGAAAAGTAAGGTGGCACCGCGGGAATACTCGCCCTTACATAAATCTAGGATTTTTTTATTATAGGAGGATAGGATGAAAGAATTTAATAATGCAGAGTTTAGTAAAAAAGATGTTGGAAGAAAAGTAAGTGCCTATGGATGGGTTAATAAAAGAAGAGATATGGGAGGAGTAATATTTGTCGATTTACGTGATAGATCAGGAATATTGCAAGTTGTATTTAATAGAGGATTTTTAAAGCAAGAGTTTGAATTAGCAGAATCATTAAAAAATGAATATTGTATTAAAGTAACGGGTGAAATTGTTTCCAGAGATCCAGAAATGATCAATCCAAAACTGGCTACTGGTGAAATAGAACTAATGGTAAGTGATCTAGAAATTCTTAGTGAATGTGATGTGCTCCCCTTTAATGTTTATGATGATGAAACAGATATTAATGAAAATATTGCTTTAAAATATCGATATTTGTCTTTGCGAAAAGAAAGGCTTAAAAATAATATTATTTTAAGACATAAAGTTATAACCAGCGCAAGAGAATATTTGAATAATTTAGGATTTTTAGAAATTGAAACTCCTATTTTATGCAAAAGTACACCTGAAGGTGCAAGAGATTACTTAGTTCCATCTAGAATTAGTAAAGGATCTTTTTATGCTTTGCCACAATCTCCACAAATATTTAAACAAATATTAATGGTAAGTGGTTTTGAAAAATATTATCAAATTGCTCGTAGTTTTCGTGATGAAGACTTAAGACGTGATCGTCAACCAGAATTTACCCAAATAGATTTAGAAATGTCTTTTGCTGAAGAAGAAGATGTATTTAATGTAACAGAGGGTATGGTAAAAAAAATTGTAAAAGATGTTAAAGGTATTGATTTACCCGATTTTCCAAGAATGACATATCAAGAAGCCATGGACCGATTTGGGTCTGAAAAACCTGATACAAGATTTGGCATGGAATTACTTGATTTAACTGATATTTTAAAAGATACTGGTATGAATGTTTTTCGTAAGGCTATAGAAGAGGGCGGAATTGCCAAATGTTTAATTGTTAAAAATAATGGCGATAAATATTCGCGGACTGATGTAGAACATTTAACAGATTTTGTTAAGATTTATGGTGCTAAAGGATTAGCTTGGTTAAAATATGATAATGATCAATTTAATGGAGTAATTGCTAAAAATTTGGAAGATGAAAAATTAGAACAAATAAAAGAAGAATTTGGTGTTACAAATAATGACTTAATACTTATTGTTGCTGATAAGCCAAAAATTGTTTATGACGCTTTAGGAGCATTAAGAATTAAGATTGGCAAAGAATTAGGTTTGATAGATAATGAAAAATTAAATTTCTTGTGGATAACAGATTTTCCATTTTTTGAATATTCCGATACCGAAAAAAGATGGAAAGCGGAACACAATCCATTTACAATGGTGAAAGATATTAATACTATTAATGACCCTGAACATTGTATATCCAGAAGTTATGATTTAGTAGTAAATGGTTATGAACTTGCTAGTGGTGGAGTAAGAAATCATAAAGAAAAAGATTTAGCCAAAATTTTTAAAGCTTTAGGCATTAGTGATGAAGAAGCTAAACTTAGATTTGGCTTTATGTTAGAAGCATTCAAGTATGGTGTTCCACCTCATGCTGGCATAGCTCCAGGTGTTGAAAGACTTATTATGGTTTTAGCTGGAACTGATGATATTAAAGACGTAATTGCTTTTCCAAAAACACAAAGTGCTCAGGATTTAATGGATGGTGCTCCAGATACTGTAAGTGATAGTCAGTTGAAAGAATTAGGTATCAAAATAGAAATTGCAAAAGGTGATGAAGATGAGTAAATTTACAAAAGATATGGTTGATAGTTATGCTGATAAATTACTAATTGGTTTAACTGAAGAAGAAAATGCAATGGTATTAAAAGAATTTGATATAATTGATGCCAATATGCAAATAATTGCTAATATTCCTAATATTAGTGAAGTAGAACCTATGACTCATGCCTTAGATAATTTTGAGTTCACGTTGAGAAGTGATGAAGCAGAAGAGTCTGTTCCTATTGAGGATTTGCTTAGAAATTGCGATAAATATGATGGACGAGAAATAGAAGTACCTAAGGTGGTGGGAGAATGACAGAATTAAGTATCGAAAAATTACATGAAATGTTAAAAAAAGGTGAAGTTACTAGTGAAGAGTTGATAAATGAAGCATTAAGAAAATCTCATGAAATTCAAAAGACTTGTAATGCTTTTGTAACTATTATGGATGATATTAAGCCTGGAGAAGTTACTGATGATCTACTATCTGGTATTCCTTATGGAATAAAAGATAACTATTCTACTAAAGATATTTTATCTACAGGTTCTAGTAATACCTTAAAAGATTACGTGCCATTTTTTGATGCAACTGCTGTTGCCAATTTAAAAAAACATGGTGCTGTTGCTGTAAACAAAACTGCTTTAGATGAATTCGGTATGGGCGGAACAGGAACAACTGCTCATACTGGAATAATACGTAATCCGTGGGATCTAAAAAGAATGTGTGCTGGATCATCTAGTGGTTCTGCTGCAGCGGTTGCAGCAGGAGTCTATCCTTATGCATTAGGTAGTGATACTGGAGATTCAATTCGCAAACCTGCAGCTTTTTGTGGTATTGTTGGATATAAGCCAACTTATGGCATGATTTCTAGATATGGTTTATTTCCTTTTGCTTCTAGTTTGGATCATTGTGGTGTTTTAACTAGAAATGTTAAAGATGCTGCTATAGTGGTTGATGCTATGAAAGGTATCGATAAATATGATCAAACTAGTTGGGATTCTAGTAATATTCATTTATATGATTCTATAAATGGAAACGTTAAAGGTAAAAAATTATTTTATATAAAAGAAATAGTAGATGTAAGTAATTATCCAGATGCATCAAATGAATTGAAAAAGCACTTAGAAATTTTTAATCAAACAATTGAAAAATTGCGAAATATCGGAGTAAGTGTAGAAGAGATTTCATTTGATAAAGAGCTTTTAAATGCTATACCTAGTGTGTATGTCTGTTTATCGTGTGCTGAGGCAACCAGTAATATGTCAAATTTAACAGGTATTATATTTGGCCCAAGAGGACATGGCGATGGTGTAATGGACATGATTAAAGATCACCGAACTAAAGGATTTTCACCACTAATTAAAAGACGTTTTGTAATTGGATCCTATATTTTACAAAAAGAAAATCAAGAAAGATATTTTGTTAATGCTGGGAGAGTTCGAAGACTCATTGTTGATAAAATGAAAGAATTATTTAAAGAATATGATGCCTTGATTTTACCAGTTTCAACAGGTGTTGCACCATATATTGATGGTTCTAAAGATGAGTTAAATAGTGATAATACCGCAATACTTGAAGAACATCTACAAATTGGAAATTTTGGTGGTTTTCCATCAATTACAATACCTAATGGATTTATTGATAATTTACCAGTAGGCATTAATATTACAGGTAATTGTTATGATGATGTTAATGTCCTTAATCTCGCTTTTGCACTAGAATCACAAATGAATTATAAAAATATGATAGCAGGAGGTCACTATGAGTAAATATAAAGCTGTAATTGGTTTAGAAATGCATTGTGAACTAAAAAGTAATTCAAAAGTGTTTTCTAGCGCCAAAAATTCTTATGATGAAGTTGCAAATGTTAATGTTCGTCCAGTAGATATGGCCTTTCCGGGAACACTACCTGTAGTCAATAAAGAATGCATTCAAAAAGCCCTAAAGATGAGTATGGTTTTAAATTGTAAACAACCAAAATATATGTATTTTGATCGAAAAAATTATTATTATCCGGATTTACCTAAAGGCTTTCAAATAACCCAAATGCATGATCCAGTTGGTATAGATGGTCATATTACAATTGAATGTAATGGGTATGATAAAGAAGTCTTGATTCATGATATTCATTTGGAAGAAGATGCGGCATCATTAGACCATTATTTTGACGTATCTTTAATTGATTATAATAGAGCAGGTGTTCCACTTTTAGAACTTGTTACAGAACCTTGCTTAAATTCAGCAGAAGAAGCAGTTGCTTTTTTAGAAACAATGCGCCGAATTTATCAATATTGTGATGTTTCAGAAGCAGATACTAAAAAAGGTCAAATAAGATGTGATGTCAATGTATCAATACTGGCTCCAGATGATAAAGAATTGGGAACTAAAGTAGAAATCAAAAATATAAATTCGTTTGGTAATGTATATGATGCTATTGTTTATGAAATAAAAAGACAATCAGAATTAAAAAATGCCGGCAGATATGATGAAGTAATGCAAGAAACGAGAAGGTTTGATGAAGAAAGCGGTACTACAATATTCATGCGAAGCAAAGTTGATGCTATCGATTACAAGTATTTTGTTGAACCAAATATACCTAAATATAAAATTGATGAAAATTGGTTAGAAGAAATTAGAAAGACTATCCCTGTACTTCCGAGAGAAAGAAAGATTAAGTATATTAATGAATTAGGATTAAGTGAATATGATGCAACAATTATAGTCAAAGAAAAGGACTATGCTGATTATTTTGAAGAATGTATCAATTTAGGAATGGATGCTAAAACTGCTGCAAATTGGTTAACGGTGCAAATTATAGCATATTTAAGTAAGCATGATATTGAATTAAAAGATTTTTATTTAAAACCAATTTATTTAAAACAAATAATTGATGAATTAGGAAAAGGCACAATATCTTCTAAACAAGCAAAAGAAATATTCTTTAAAGCTCTAGAAGAAGAAAAAGAACCGAAAAACTTTATTAGTAAGGATAATGCTCAAATATCTGATCAAAAAGTAATAGAAGATATTATTAATAAGATTCTTCTTGATAATTCTAAACAAGTTGCTGAATATAAAAATGGTAAAACCAATTTATTTGATTATTTTGTTGGCCAAGTAATGAAAGAAACTAGAGGAAAAGCTAATCCTGTTGTTACAAAAGAAATACTAAAAGACAAGTTAGATAACTAAATCTTGTCTTTTTTAAAATGTAAGAGTATGTTAAAATAAATTAAGGGATGATTTTTATGAAAATTAATAAATATCATATTATTATTGGCCTAATTGTCGTTATAGTTTTATCTATAGCAGCATTTTTAGGAATTTTTTTAGGTAATTTAGGTAGTAGTAGGAATTTTAAAACTATTGCTGAAGGAATAATTATTTCTAAAGAAAATGAAGATTACACATCAACACTTATTACAAATTACGAAGATTACATAGATTTTTTAAAAAAATATAATATTAATGAAAAAGTATTTTTAACATCTGGTGATTTAGAAAAAAAGGATTATATAATAGATTTTATATCATATAATGAAGATTTAACAATTGAAAATATTGAGCTAGAAGTTACAGATGTTGGGGTAAATATAACTTATATTGTTAATGAAGAAGTGAGTAATAGTGATGAAGTATTAATATATTTTATTCCTTTAGAAAACAAAGGAATAATATCTAACTATAAATTAAATGACCGTTCTTTTGAAGTAAAATGACCTTTTACTTTTTTTTCTGCTATGGTATAATTTATATAGTATAGGAGAGATAAATTATGTTTGGTAAGATTATATATATTGGCGATAGTGAAGCACATGTTGAAAATTTGCAAAAAGAAGCTAGTGCTGCAGATTTAATGAATATGAATGTCATATTTGAAGAAAATAATCAAAGAATTTTAGGAGAAGTTTCTGAACTAGGTAGTGATGTAATTAAAATAAGATTCTTAGGAGAATATATAAATGGTAAATATGTTAATGGGGTACTTAGGAAACCACTTTTAACTTCTAAAATTAGAATGATTAATCGTGATGAATTAATGGAATTAGTTGGCACATATGATGCATCAAGTTTCATACTAGGAGAAAGTGCTATTTATAAGGGGTTTCAAATATGTCCTAATATCAATAGTCTATTTTCCAATCATTTAGCAATTTTTGGTAATTCTGGTTCCGGAAAATCTTGTGGAGTTGCTAGAATTGTTCAAAATATTTTTAATAATAAATTTTCGATTCAGTATAATGCCAATTTGTTTATATTTGATTCTTTTGGTGAGTATAAAAATGCTTTTGGAAGATTAAATGAAATAAATGCTAATTATAGCTATAAATTTATTACAACTAATCCCACTGATCCAACGGACTTACCTTTAAGTATTCCAGTTAATTTGTTAAAACTTGATGATATGGCTCTATTATTACAAGCTTCTAATCATGCTCAATTGCCAATAATTGAACATACAATAAAACTGGCAAAAATATTTTCTACTAATTCTGAAGAAGCTAATAATTATAAAAATCATTTGATTGCTAAAGCTTTATTAGCTATACTTTTTAGTAATGAAACTGTTGCTAGTAAGAAAAATGAAATATTTACAATAATTGAGGTTTGTAATACTCCTGAATTTAATTTTGATTCGGTTATTCCAGGACTTGGTTATACTAGAACATTCAGCGAATGTTTTGAAATCGATTCCAATGGTAATTTTGGAGAATCAGTCTTAATTACAAATTATATTTTAAGTAAAATAAATGATGATTTAGATTCAATTCAAGCCCCAGAAGAAGCTAGTTATTCTTTAAAAGATTTTGCTCGAGCTATGGAATTTACATTAATTAGTGAAGGATTTCAACACAACCAAAATCTTCATGATGATGCTGTTATTTTAAGAGTACGATTAAATTCGATTATTAATAGTAAAATAAATAGTTTTTTTACTGGCAATTATACTCCATTAAAGTCTTTTATAACGTCTTTAGTTGCTAATGGAAGCAAAAAAGCTCAAATAATTAATATTAATTTAGAAGATGTTGATGATATTTTTGCTAAAGTATTTGTTAAAATTATATCTCGAATTATTTTTGATTTTGCTAAAGGAAGTGAACAAAGAGCTCAAATTCCTTTCCATTTATTTTTAGAAGAAGCTCATAGATATATTCAAAAAGATAATGATACTTTTTTACTAGGGTACAATATATTTGATCGTATTGCTAAAGAAGGACGTAAATATGGAGTAATACTAGATATTATCAGTCAAAGACCTGTGGAAATCTCTGATACAGTTATAGCTCAATGTAATAATTTTTTAATATTTAAAATGACACATCCGCTTGATATAAAATATATCGGGGAAATGTTGCCAAATATATCTGCAGATATACTAGATAAACAAAAGGTTTTACAACCTGGTACTTGTGTATGCTTTGGTGGAGCATTTAAAATACCAATGATTGTGAAAATGGAATTGCCAAATCCTATGCCTTATAGTAGTAATTGTGATGTTTCAGCATGTTGGAAATGGGAACCAAAACCAAATTCAGAAATTAAACCTATAACTCCAATAAATGATAACAACATTGATAAAAATGTACCACAAATGGAAGAACAATCTGATATTCCTATGTCAACAGAACCTGATATATTTATTGTTTAAATATTTTGAAGCATCAAATTTGTATGACAATCGCATAAAAAATTGACGTAAAGTAATTAAATAGAAGGAATGACATTAAATATAAGATTTTCAATATTATTGAAATTACTTATATAACGTGTCATTTTTTGTTTCATAGTAAGTTTATTACCCATAGAAGTATCTAATTTAACAAGGTTAAAAACAATTTTTCTGATTGTTGTCAAATTTTTGATTGATTGTCCAACTTTATTTTTAGAATGATCTTCATCTAGAATAACATCTAATCGCCAATTTAGGGAACATTCAATATTCCAATGATTTCTAGTAGCATTTATGAAAGTATCTAAATCAAATTGCTTACTTAAAATATAATAATGGGAAGTATTTGTTATGACACCGTTTTCATCACAATAAACATCAATTCTACCGTGGTCTTTTTCAAAATTAGTTTCAGCAATTGCTATATCACTTGAATCTTTTTTAAGACCTAAGTTAAAATATGTTTTTATATCATCGCATAAATCTTTTTGATTATCCTTTGCTTTTAATATAAAATTGCCTTTTTAAATACAATTTGATTACAAATATTTTTTTGAGTCCCAATAGCATCAATAGTAATAATTTTATTTTTAATATCAATTAATTCTAAGAGTTCTGGAATAGCAGTTATTTCATTAGATTTATCAGCAACTTTCACTTGTGCAAGAGATATTCCGATATCACTTAAAAATGCAGAAACAATATAAGGATTATCTTTAGCACTTTTAATGGCTTTTCCAGCTATTGAAATATGCATTCCTTTTTCTTGAGTTATTTCTTTTATCCAAGTAATAAATATTTCCATAAATTTTTTTGAATCAATGCAAACAAAAACATTAGACAAAGTATCATGGAATGGTGTTCCATTTTTTAAATTTAGAAGTTTTATAAAATAATCTACATGAACTTTTAAAAAGTCAGCTAAATTAGTAAAATCGGTATAACCACATAAAATACCATAAATAGTCATGATTAAAATGTTAATTAATTGATGCCTTTTTCCTCTAATATCCCTAGGATCATCTAAAACTTCAAAATGATTAAACAATGATTTCATATACTTCACATCCTCGTATATTAAGAATACAAGATTATTTATATTATGAAAATACCATTTTATCATTTTTCTATTATTATTTTTTATGCGATTGCCGTACGATTGCCATATCAAATTTGCAATTTTTAGTAATATATGCTATAATTATGAACATACTTCAAATAAGGAGAGTATAATAAATTAGATGAAAGAATATATAATAAGTAATAAAAAGGGGATATTATTTGTTATTGGAGGATTGATTCTTTTAATAACAATGATAATTATTCATAATATTTCTTATAAAAAGACATTATTAGTAAGTTCATTAGAAACATTTGAAACTAAAATAAATGAACCAGAGACAGCAAGAGTGTTAACAGAAGAAGAATTATTGGAAATATTTTTAGTAGATAATGCAGATACTATTAAATTTATGGCAGACACATTTCAAATTGATGATGAAGTATTAAAAGAAAAATTACGATCTGATTATCAAAATATCAATTTATTAGAAACAGAAGAATTTGAAATTAGATTGTTAGAATATTTATTTGCATTAGAAGATAGTGAAAAACAATTATTTGATAATACAATTACAAAATGCCAAGATAATAAAGAATATATGTTATCTTTAATAAAATATTTTACTAATATTTATGATTCCGTTGATTTTAGTATAGCTGCTGCTATAGCTCAAATTGAGTCTAATTATACGGCAAATAGCATGCTTAATAAAAACAATATTTTTGGTGGTATGTCAGGAGGATCATTAATTAGATATAAAAATATCGAATATGGTATACTTAGCTATATCAAATTATTAAATGATGGATATTTTCAAAAAGGTTTAACTACAGTTGAAACGATAGGAAGAATATATAATCCTACTTACAATGAACAAGGTGAAAAGATAGCTAAACCAAGTTGGGTAAGTAAAGTTAATAAAGCTTTGGAAGAATTTGTCAATATTGACACTACAGTTGATTTGGCAACTATAAATTCATTGAAAAATCAGGTATAAGTATTGCTAAGAAGATATTAATCTGATATAATTAAAATACCTAGAGGAAAAGTCTATGTCTATTATAAAACCGACTAGATATGATATACGGGAATCTAATTGGATTGTGGTGTAGAATACTTATCCGTTAAGTGCATAAGGATCCTAAAACAATTCATGTGATGCCCACCTGCCGAGAGCGGGTTTTTATCAAAGCAGGACTTTCCTCTGGGTTTTAGTTTGGTGATAATTATGTTTGATAGATTAATAAAATTAATAGGTACAGAAAATTTTGAAAAAATAAATAATAAAAAAATATTATTAGTTGGTGTTGGAGGAGTAGGTGGTTTTGTTTTAGAAGCACTTGTAAGATCAGGAATAAACGATTTAACTATTTACGATGCTGATAAAATAGAAATTACCAATTTAAATAGACAAATAATAGCTACTACTAAAAATGTAGGAAAATATAAGGTAGATGAAGCTATAAAAAGAATGTTAGAAATAAATAATGCTATCAGTATCAAAGGCATTAAAGAAAAAATAGATGCTAAAACTATTCAAAATTTAGTTAAATATGATTATATAATAGATGCTTGTGATGACATAAATGCCAAAGTGTTATTAATTAAATATGCCATTACTAATAATATTAAAATAATTAGTGCTTTAGGTACTGGCAAACGGTTTTCTACTGAAAAAATAATATTTACAACATTAAACAAAACTGAAAATGATCCCCTAGCTAGAGTATTACGAACTAAATTAAAAAAAGAAAAGATTTCTTTAAAAATTCCGGTAGTTTATTCAGAAGAATTGCCATCTAATAGCGAAAAGGAAATTTCTTCATGTATTTTTACTCCTGCTATAGCAGGCATCAAAATTGCTTATTATGTATTAGATGATATAATTAAAAACAGTTCATGTCAAATATGATATGAACTATTTTTTTGTTATTAATAAATTAGCTAACAAAGTTGGATTTTCATAATTATAGACAATGTTATAAATTATTGTAATTAACTCAATATCAATATGTTTATTTTTTAATAAATTATATATTGTATCTAATGTATAATAGCCTTCTACTGTATGATTTTGCAAATATTTTTTTATTTTGTTAGAATCTTTTGTACTACCAATTAAATATCCAAAGCTATAATTACGACTTTTATTACTCGTGCAAGTTAGCATTAAATCTCCAATTCCCGCAAAAGAAAGAATTGTTTTAGGATTGCCTCCTAAATAATAAATAATGTGTTTTATATCATGTAAGGATTCATTTATTAAAAAAGATTGAGTAGATTCTGAATAACCTAATCCTTTTAATATTCCAGCGGCTATAGCAATGACATTTTTAATAGCTCCACATAATTGAATCCCTATTATATCCTTCGTTGGTCGCAATTTTAATCTATCGTTAGGTAAAGTTTTTAAAACTAAGTTTTTAGTTTTAATACTTTTGCTGCCAATAGCTAAAGCAACTGGTTCATCATTTGCCATGTCAACTGCAAAAGTAGGACCAGATATAACGGCAATATTTTTAGTCTCTAAAACATTTTGAACTATATCAGATAATAACTCTTTATTTTTTTCATCAATTCCTTTAGAGGCAATACAAATGGGAGTTCTTTTATCATAATATTGTTTCATTGCTCG
This sequence comes from uncultured Bacilli bacterium, assembly GCA_944363665.1. Lineage (GTDB taxonomy): Bacteria > Bacillota_I > Bacilli_A > RF39 > UBA660 > Onthocola_B. The sequence goes on from CALVUS010000007.1 coordinate 13,732, forward strand.
ACATACATTTTCAACATATTTACTAGCTGTTATAATGTATATCAATTGAGTTTTTTTGATAACTTCTTCTATGGAAGTTGAAATTACAATATTATTAGATAATGTTATGGGTAAAATTGAGGATAATTTTTTTGTATTATTAAATTCATTTAATATTTTATTACTTTCTGTCCACATAAAAATTTGATTATTTTTTTTTGCTAAAGCATGCGCAATAGCCAAGCTATAAGCTCCAGTTCCAATAACACTTACTTTCATTTTTCATTCCTCATTTCATGATGTAATTTATTTAAATTTATTTCAACTTTATTGTTTTTGGGTACATAATATTTTTTTCCTCGAATATTTTCAGGCATATATTCTTGTTTTACCCAAGAATTAGGATAATTATGGGGATAAAGATAATCTTTACTAGTTGTTTTAATATTATTAGGAACATTGCCAGTATTTCCCTTTCTAATATCATTTAAAGCTTCATCTAAAGCTAAATGCGAGCTATTGCTTTTGGGAGATAAAGCCATTTCGACAACAATTTGGCCTAAAGGTATGCGAGCTTCAGGCAATCCAACTAATTCTGATGCATTTATAGCAGCCATAAGTTTTGGCCCAATTCCAGGATTTGCCATACCTATATCTTCATAAGCAATTACCGAAAGGCGTCGGTAAATACTATCTAAATCTTCCGCTTCAATTAATCTTGCTAAATAATGTAAGGAAGCATCGACATCACTACCACGAATTGACTTTTGAAAAGCACTCAATACATCATAATGACCATCGCCATCTTTATCATGAAAAAACACTGGTTTGGAATTTATACTTTTAATTATTTCTAAAGTGATTGTGCCATCATTAGTTGAATAATAAGCCATTTCCAATAAATTGATTGCAAAACGTAAATCACCACTTGCTAAGTTAGCAATATATTTTAAAGTATCATCAGAAATATTAATATTTTCTAAAAAAGAACAGGCTCTTTTTAACCCTTCAAATATATCATCACTTTTTAATTCATGCAACTCAAATATTTGACATCGACTTCTAATTGCAGGATTAATTTTATGATAGGGATTAGAAGTAGTGATACCAATTAATATTATTATACCATTTTCAATATAGGGCAAAAGTATGTCTTGCTTATCTTTATTCATTCGATGTATTTCATCAATAATCAATACCATTTCACCATGTAATTTAGCTTCTGCTATAGCAATATCGAAATCACTTTTATTATTAATTGTAGCATTCATAAATTTATATTTAATGTTTAATTCATTTACTAAGGCATTTGCTATACTTGTCTTGCCAATCCCTGGCTTACCATAAAAAATCATCGAAAAAAGTTTCTTGTTTTTAACAAGATTAGTTAATATTTTGTCTTTTCCAATTAAATGTTTTTGTCCAATAACATCAGCAAGCTTCTGTGGACGTAATTTATCAGCTAAAATCTCCATAACATCACATGAATATTATAGCATAATTGTTAAAAAAGCGATATAATGTTATTATGAAAAACATAATTGAACACATTACAGATCCAAATATTATTTATTATTTAGAGTATTTAAAATATGAAAGAAGAGTATCAACTAATACAATTGATTCTTATGGGGAAAATTTAAAATTGTTAAGTGATACATGCAAAAAAAATATATTATCCTTGACAAAGGATGATATAAGAAATTTCTTACAAAATGTCGATGTATGTGCCAAAACAAAAGCTCATTATTTATCAGTTTTTAATTCTTTTTTCAATTATATGATATATAATGATAAATTAAAAAATAATCCTTGTGCTAGTATTAAAAGTCCTAAAATAGAAAAAAAATTGCCTAATTATTTGACAATTGATGAAATTAATAAATTATTAGATATAAAGTTAATTAAGCCAATTGACTATCGAAATAAAGCTATGCTGGAAGTATTATTTGCAACTGGAACAAGAATCAGTGAACTTATTAACATGGAATTAAATCAAATTGATTATGATGAATGCATTATAAGAGTTCTCGGAAAAGGCAAAAAAGATCGAATTATTCCTATAGGAAATACAGCTTTAAAATATCTGCGGCTTTATATTGATGAATATCGGAAGTTTATTTTAAAAACTAAAAATTGCAATTATGTTTTTGTTAATAAAGATGGAAATAAAATAAGTCGGCAAGGTTTTTTTAAAATATTAAAAAAGATCACCAAAGAATCAGGTATAAATAAGGAAATATCTCCCCATACATTAAGGCATTCTTTTGCTACGTATTTGCTTAATAATGGTGCTGATTTAAGAGTAATTCAAGAACTTTTAGGTCATGAAAATTTAGTTACAACTGAAATATATTCTCATTTAAGCAATAAAAAAATCGAGGAAGATTATCAACATCATCCTCGTGCTCATAAAGAAAAAGGAATTGATTAAAAATTAATTGCAACTTTCGTTACGAGCATTATTACGTGCTTTAGAGTTATTTCTAGCACTGCTTGTACTTGAACTAGAAGCTTTAGCATTATTTCTTGCATTACTTCTAGCAGAACTTTTTGCTTTACTCATTATATTGTTACCTCCCACTATTATTATGAAACATTTTAAAAAAATTAATCATATAATTATTGGAAATATTTAGAAAGAAGGTGTTTGATGAATAAACCAATTATTGGTATTACCACAAGAGACGATTTTAAAAATGGAAAGGCAATATATAAAATAAATAAAAATATAATTGATAAAGTAGTAAATAATGGAGGAATACCTATTTTAATACCATCAATAGGTAATATAGAAGAAGAAGTATATAGTAGGTTACTTAAAATATTAAATATTTGTAGCGGTTTTATTATTCCAGGTGGTAATACATGGAATTTAAATGATGAAATTATTATAAAATACGCATTAAATAAAGATATACCTCTTTTAGGAATTTGCGCAGGTATGCAAGCGATAGCTAATTTAAATAATTTCTGTGGTACTATTGACAGTGATCAGACAGTAATTATTACTAGTAGTATAAATCATAATATTGATGACAAAAAATATGTTCACGATATATTTATTAAAAAGGGATTACTATTTGACATTTTACATAAATCAAAAATTAAAGTAAATAGTAGGCACCAAAGTACTATTAAAATAGAAAATTTCTTTAATATAGATGCTATAAGTAATGACAATATAGTTGAGGCAATTCACATTCCAAAGAAAAAATTTATTTTGGGCCTACAATGGCATCCAGAAGATTTGGATGATGAAAATTCTCAAAAAATATTTCAAAGTTTTATTGAGAGTGCCAAAAATTTATGATATAATTTAAAAGAGCCTAGGATGTTCTCCAAAGGTTTTTTTTATTTTTTTAGGAGGTAGAGTATGGCAAAGTATGTCTTTGTAACAGGGGGTGTTTGTTCAGGTCTAGGTAAGGGTATTACAGCATCAAGTATTGCTCTTTTACTTAAAGCAAAGGGTTATAAAGTATTTATGCAAAAATTTGATCCTTATATGAATGTTGATCCCGGAACTATGTCACCGATTCAGCATGGAGAAGTTTTCGTAACTGCAGATGGTTCCGAAACAGATCTAGATTTAGGACATTATGAAAGATTTATTGATGAAGAATTAAATTACACATCAAATATAACCAATGGAAAAATTTATTCAAGTGTTATTGAAAAGGAAAGAGTGGGGGATTTTTTAGGATCAACTATTCAAATTGTTCCTCACATTTCTAATGAGATTAAAAATAAGATCTATGAAGCTGGTACAAGTAGCGGTGCTGATATAGTTATTACAGAGATTGGTGGTACTGTCGGAGATATTGAATCATCTGTCATGATGGAATCTTTAAGACAATTTCGTCTAGAAACAGGGTCAAAAAACTCGTTATTTGTACACACTACATTAGTACCTTATTTATATGGGTCTAATGAGCTTAAAACCAAGCCAACTCAAAATAGCATTATTGAACTTAGAAGACTAGGTATTCAGCCTGATATAATTGTAACTAGAGCACCAATTGATTTAGGAGATATAGTTAAAAAGAAAATTAGTTTATTTGGAAGTATTCCAGTTGAAAATATAATTGAAGCCAAAGATGTTACCAATATTTATCAAATACCTATTAATTTTCATAAACAAAACATAGAAAATATAATTTTACAACAATTTAACTTAAAAATTACTGAAAGTAACTTGGAACATTGGAAAAATCTAATTAAAACTGTCGAAAATCTTAACAAAGAAATTGAGATAGCTCTGGTAGGAAAATATGTTGAGTTAGAAGATGCTTATCTTTCAGTAAAAGAAGCTTTAAAAGCCGCTGGATATAAATATAATACTAAAATAAATATTAAATGGATAAATAGTGAAGATTTAGAATGCAAAAATTGCAATTTAAAAGAAATATTTAAAAATTCCAAGGGAATCATCATTCCTGGAGGATTTGGATCTCGAGGTATAGAAGGAATGATTAAAGCTTGTGAATTTGCTAGAATTAACAAAATTCCCTATTTAGGTATTTGTTAGGCATGCAAATTGCCGTAATTGAGTATGCTCGTAATGTTTGTGATATAAAAAGTGCATCTTCCAGAGAGTTTAATGAATTATGTACTGAGCCTGTGATAGATTTAATGGCAGATCAAAAAGCCATTATCAATAAAGGGGGAACTCTAAGATTAGGCAATTATAAATGTCAAATAGCAAAAGACAGTTTAGCATATAGATATTATAAAAAAGAAGAAATATTAGAACGACATCGACATCGTTATGAATTTAATAATAAATATAAAGAAATAATGAGCAAAAAAGGAATGATTTTTTCGGGAATAAACCCAGAAAGTAATTTAGTAGAGATTATTGAACTTGATAATCATCCCCACTTTATAGCTTGCCAATTTCATCCAGAATTTAAAAGTCGTCCGACAAGACCACATCCATTATTTGATTCATTTATTAAGGCAAGCATTGATAATAAATGATAAAAATACATCAAACAATGTATTTTTTATTTTAAAATGTTTATTTTTTTCATATATTTAGATAGGTGAGGCAGATGGATGCTCTTATTCCACTAATAATTTCTACGATTGCAGGACTTTCCACTTTAATTGGAGCTTTTTTAATCTTTTTTAAAATTGATAAAAATAAATACAATAAATTTATTACTTTTTGTTTGTCTTTTTCTATAGCTATTATGATTGGCATTAGTATATTCGATTTAATTCCCGAGTCCTTTTTCCAATATTTTAGTGTCTATGGAATGTCTAAATCAATTATTTTATTGTTAGTTGCATTTTTAATTAGTTACATTTTTATTACTGTTCTTAGCATGATTATAAAAAAAGAAACTAAAAAAGATTCTTTATATCGTTTGGGTATTCTCAATATGATAGTTTTAATTTTCCATAATATGCCTGAAGGAGTTGCAACCTTTTTAAGCAGTTATCAAGATTTGGCATTGGGGATTAAACTAGCTCTTGCCATTATGCTTCATAATATTCCAGAAGGTATAAGTATTGCAGTACCAATATACTATGCAACAGGGAGTAAAAAATTAGCCTTTAGAAATGCTTTTATTTCTGGCATGGCCGAGCCTCTTGGAGCAATATTGGCTTTTATATTTTTAAAAAAATACATATCAGAAATGATGATAAGTATCATACTTATCGTTGTTGCTGGCCTTATGATTACTCTTTCTATTCAAGAGTTATTGCCAGAATCTTTAAAATATAAAGAAAATAAAGCCTTATATTTAGGATTAGCCTGTGGTATTTTATTAGTGCTAATTAACATGTTATTGTTTTAAAATATTTAATTTGGTATAATAATCGCAAGGTGATTATATTGAAAAAAAGATTATTATATTATTTTTTAATATTATGTACTTTTATGGGGCTAAACTTTAATATCTATAATTTATATGAAGGTAATACTAAAGATTTACTTAAATTAGGACTAATTGGCAGTGGGTTATTAATTTATTTTATTTATACTTTTTATCAAAAATCTAGTATTATATCAAAGAAAAAGTCATTAAAAATAATCAGTTTAATACTGGCCTTTTTTATGATTTTTGGCAATAGTTTTATGAATGTTGGGAGTACTGCTTTAATATTTAAAAATATTGGATTTTTTTTATTATCATTTATTATGTATATTGGTTACTATTATTTATTTTTAGTAATTATTAGTTATTTATTTAGATTTTTAGATAAAAATAATTTTTCGCAAACAAAAAAGGAAAAAAAAGATAATAAATTTTTAAAGGAATTTAAAAAACACCCATTTTTATTTAGCTTATGTTTTATCATCATCTGCTGGTTACCATATATAATTTCATTTTATCCAATTATATTATCTCCAGATCCAAGCTTTCAAATAAAACAATTTTTTGGCATAAGAACTAAGTATGCTGATTATGCGGTTTTGTTAGATGAAAATGTTGTTATGACCAATCATCATCCCGTTACTCATACAATTTTATTAGGATCTTGTTTAAAGCTTGGAACATTAATTGGGAACGATAATTTAGGATTATTTTGCTATAGTTTAATTCAAATAGCAATTCTAGCAGGTACTCTAGCATTCACTATATATTATATGAACAAAATGCAAATTAATAATAAGTACTTAATAGTTGTTTTGCTATTATATGGTCTAATACCAATGTTTCCACTTTATGCTATGAGTGGAGTAAAAGATGTTTTATTTGGAGCATTTATTATTCTTTATATAATTGTTATTCATAATTTAATTAAAACTAAAGGCATAAACTATAAATGGTGGCATTATCTACTCATTATTCTTTTGTTAATTTTAATATGTTTGTTTAGAAATAATGGTATTCATGTAATTATATTATCATTTCCATTTCTATTTTTTGTAGTTAAAAATAAATGGAAAGAGCTTCTCTTAGTTTTCTTTATAATTATTGGTTTTAATAGTACATTTAATAATGTCATATTGCCATATTTTAAAATAACTCCAGGTAGCATTCGGGAAGTATTATCGGTGCCATTTCAACAAACTGCAAGATATGTAAAATACCATGCTGATGAATTGAATGAAGAAGAAATTGCAGTAATAGATAATATTTTAGGTATTAAAGATTTGGCTCAAAGATATGATCCAGAATTAGCTGATCCAGTAAAAAATAAATTTAATAAGTATACTACTGATGAAGAATTAAAAGAATATTTTAAAGTGTGGTTTAAGGGGCTTATTAATCATCCAGGAACTTATATTGAAGCTACTATGAATAATGTTTATGGTTTCTTTTATCCCGAAAAAACAAAATGGTATGTTTACTATAAATTTGATGATAGAATAACAGAAGATGGTTTTAACTATCATTATAATTCTTTAAATAATGCTAGAAAAGTATTATCAAGTTTAGCTGTTAGTTTTCCATATTTGCCAGTTATTGGCTTAATTTCTAATATTGCTTTCAATGTCTGGCTCATATTAATATTACTAGTTTATGCTATTTATAAAAAAATGTATAGCCACATACTTATATTGTTGCCAGCATTAGTGCTAATATTAGTCTGTGTAGTAGGTCCTGCTAATACATATTTTAGATATGCATTACCATTTATATTTGCAATGCCTTTTATAATTGCTACATTCTTAGAAAAAAGAGTAGACAAGTAATTGCAATATATTAAATATAAGGTATAATAGAAGTTGAGGTGTAGTAATGAATAATAAGAAAATAGCAGTATTAATACCTTGCTATAATGAATCACAAACTATTTCTAAAGTTATAAAAGATTATAAAAAGGTGTTGCCAGAAGCTGATATATATGTATATGACAATAATTCAACTGATAAAACAGATGAAATTGCTAAAAAAGCAGGAGCTATTGTTAGATATGAATATCGCCAAGGCAAAGGAAACGTTATTAGAACAATGTTCCGTGAAATAGATGCTGATTGTTATTTAATGATTGATGGTGATGACACTTATCCTGCTGAAAATGCTAAAGAAATGTGCGAATTAGTTTTAAATGGACGAGCAGATATGGTTATAGGTGATCGCTTATCAAGTACATATTTTGTTGAAAATAAAAGGTTATTTCATAATTTTGGCAATAAGATAGTTCGTTTTTTAATTAATTTCTTATTTAAAAATAAAGTAAAAGATATAATGACTGGCTATAGAGCTTTTAGCAAAGAATTTGTAAAAGGATTTCCAGTTTTATCTAAAGGTTTTGAAATCGAAACTGAAATGACTATACATGCTGTGGATAAAAATTTTAAACTTGTCGAAGTTCCAGTTGATTATCGTGACAGACCTGCTGGTAGTGTTTCAAAATTGAATACATATAGTGACGGATTTAAAGTTTTAAAAATGATCGCAACTTTATTCAAAGAATATAAACCTTTTTATTTCTTTGGCTTATTTGCTTTAATATTCTTAATACTAGCCTTTATTTTTGGAACACCAATAGTAATTGAATATTTTAAAACCGGATTAGTTCCAAGATTTCCAACATTGATTGTTGCATCAATATTTTTGGTATTAAGTATACTTTTATGGATTACAGGAATTATTCTTGAAGTTATAGTAAAAAAGCATAAGCAACTATATGAACTATATTTAAACTTACGGAGAAATAATGATTAGTAGTTTTGTTCATAGTAAGATATTTAAACAGTTATTTCGATTTGGTATAGTAGGATTTACAGCATTTTTAATTGATGCTGGACTTTTATTTATACTTACTGAATTTTGTCATATCCATTATTTAATTTCATCAATCATATCATTTGTTGTATCATTAGTCTATAATTATATTTTAAGTATTTTTTGGGTATTCGATGTCCAAAAGAAACAAACATATAAGGAAGTCTTATTGTTTATTATACTTAGTATAATTGGCTTAGGATTGAATCAATTAATCATGTATTTAGGAGTAGATTTATTACATATTTATTATATGTTTTGTAAGGTTTTAGCAACTATAATTGTTATGATATATAATTTTATTACAAGAAAAATATTTATTGAAAAATAAACATGAAAGAATCATGTTTATTTTTATTTAAAATATAGTAGAGAAGTCTAATAAATCAAAGTAAAATTGCTGCCATAATGTCTTATGACATTTGTTCGCATAATATAATTGAGTATTGTGATTTGGTTGATTTTTATCGTTCTCTTGGCGATTATGATAGATTTGAAATAGTTGCTAATCATACCTTATTTTTTAATTCAATATTAAAAAGTAGGCGATATTCTAGCGAAATTTCCGATACTTCTGGGAAATCTTCTTCCAATTTAGTTAACATAATATATATTATTTAAATGAAGTGATGCATTTTTATATAAAAACTATTAATAATTTAGTAATATTTGCTAAAATTTATTGCAATTTGTTTTTTTATTTGATATCTATTGTAATTTTATGTGTCAGCATCATTATTATAATTATAATAGTTTTAAGTTATTTAATTAATATAAAGATAACTATAACCTTATTATATATATTTAATAAGGTTATATAATATGTATGCCTTTATATTTACAATAAGTAAATAAGATAGGGGAGTTTAATTATTTTTAAAGGTTATTTTTTGAAATAGAAGGTATATTATTAACGTTAATATGATATCTACAAAAACTTTACTAAATAAAAGATTTAATTCTAATATGTTATATAAAACATAAATCAATATACCTGCAATTATAACTTTTATTATTTTTTTTACTAAATAAATAACATTGTCTCCTACTCCACTATGTATGTATATATTTTTATAATTAAATACTATATGCATTATTATAGCTATAATACCTGAAATTATATTAGTAATAAATATTGCTTGTAAATCATTTGGAGAGTTCCAACAATAAAAAATAATTAAAAATACAATTAAACTCGTAATATATGGTATTGCAAGTTTCAAATAGTAATTAATAAATTCTTTATATATGATTATTGAATCTTTTACAGGATTAAACCTAGATTCTTTATTATTATCGATATAAATGGTTTTTATTGGCACTTCAACTATTGGAATATTGTTTTCACAACAGTAAATTAGACATTTTAATTCATAATTATAGCGATCACCAGATAAAGATATGAGTTTTTTAGCAATCATAGGACTTACAGCTCGCAGTCCTGTTTGTGTATCACTTATATTATAATTAAAAAGCCATTTAAACATATTTCTAGTAATTTTATTTCCCGCTTTACTTTTGAAAGGAACATTATCTAATTCAAAGTCTCTTACACCAATTACTAGAGAATTAGGGTTTTCAATTGCTTTTTGACAACAATTTATCATGTCAGTAATATCATGCTGATTGTCACAATCTATTACAACATAAGCTTTTACATTTTGATAATTATCTAAAGCATAGCTATATGCAGTTTTAATTGCTCTACCCTTCCCTAAATTGTATTCATGCTTTAAAAGTTTATATTTATACTTTTTTTCAACATTTGCAAAAAAATCATTATATTTAGCATCAGACCCATCATTTATTATTAATACATTTTTAAATCCTTCTTTTAATTTATTTAATAATTTTTCAAATAACTCTATTGGAGGATCATAAGACGGAATTATAATTAAAATTTCACTATTCATACTATCACACCTTAATTTTATCAAAAAACATTAATCATTACTAGTATTTTTTAAAAAAAGGGGATGTTAGAAAATAGATAATTTATTTTCTATACATCTCCTCTTTTAATTTAATAAATAAAAAGCCCCA
>CALVUS010000008.1 GCA_944363665.1 uncultured Bacilli bacterium
CTATTTAGATTACCTACATAAATATCAGTAGAATAATTAAAGGCTAGAAAAGTAGTATTATTTACAACGATTTTATGAGGCTCAATGTAGTTTAAGTTTGTATTGTTAATTCTTTTGATACTTCCATTAGTAATGGTAGGAGTAACGTGGCAGAACTCACAAATAAACTCAATACGTTGTTTCAAACTTTTTTCCATTTCTAACTCTTGGGTAGTAAACTTTATCATAATTAACACCGTCCTTTCCTAGTTAATTCTTTTGTAAACACAAAAAAATCAACCCGAACGGATTGATTATATGTTAAGTTCAAACTGTAAAAGTTCGAACAGAAACGTCACTGGAGCAAGTGAGCAGAATCGAACTGCCGTCTCAGCCTTGGCAAGGCCGCATACTAACCGCTGTACTACACCTGCACAAGTAAATTGTATCAAATATATGTTTTTTTTGCAACAAGAATTGATTAAAATTATAAATATTGTTATAATTAGGTCTGTAAGAAGGGAAAGTATGAAGAATAAATTAACAGAATGTTTAAAAAAAATAAGAAAGAATATTGTTGAATATATAATTACAAACCGTTTATTTATTTCTTATGTAATTTTAGCAATAATAGGTACAATGTTTGTAAGAAAATTTACAATTGGTACTTTCTTTGCGCTTAAACCTTTCACTACTGATTTAGGTATAATCTTAATAATTGGTGGTTTTGGTTATTTTGTTAAACCTAAAAATCAATTTAAATATTACTTTATTTGGTTAATAATATTTACAACTTTATTTATAATTAGTTCTATTTATTATACATTTTATACTTCTTTTGCATCAGTCGGTGAATTAGGAACAGTTGGTCAAGTAGAAACTGTTACAGGGTCAATATTTGAAAAAATTAGATTTGTAGATATAATGTATATTGCTATTCCAATAATATTTTATTTAATACATAAAAGGCTTTTATCAAGTGCCTATTATTACTTTATTGACAAAATCGAAAAAGGGAAAAAAATGGTAGTCTCAACAATTTTAGTTGGGGTTTTATGTTTAGCTTATAGCTTCGGTGTAGCAACTGGAACTGATTATAGTCGATTAGCCAAACAATGGAATCGTTTATATATAGTAGAGAGATTCGGTATTTTAATGTATCAGTTTAATGATTTGGTACAATTTTTGACTCTTCAAACGAATAGTTTATTTGGATATGAAGATGCTCAAGAAGCATTTAATGAATATTTTGATAACAAAGAAGAACATATTGAAAATGAATACACTGGTATTTTAAAAGGAAAAAATATTATATTTGTTCATATGGAAAGTATTCAAACATTTTTAATGGATTTAGAATTTAATGGTCAAGCGGTTATGCCTAATTTAAATAGACTTGCAGATGAGGGAATGTTTTTTGAAAATTTTTATCCACAAGTAAGTACAGGAACTAGTTCTGATACTGAATTTACCTTGCTAACTGGGCTGATGCCTGCTGCAAGTGGAGCAGTATTCACAAGCTATTATGATAAGGAATATTTCACTATTCCAAAATATTTAAAAGAACAAGGTTATTATGCATTTAGTATGCATGGTAACTTATCTAGTATGTGGAGTCGAGATAGAGCACATCCATCTTTAGGATATGAAGGTATGTATTTTGAAGAATCATTCACATATACTGAAAATGACGTAATAAATTTAGGTATTAATGATCGCTTATTTTTCCAACAAGCGATACCAATTTTAGAAAATATAGAAAGTACATATGAAAATTATATGGGAACAATTATTACTTTATCTAATCATTCGCCATTCTCAATAGCTAGTCAATATAGTACATTAGATTTAACAAGCCATTATAGTACAGTTAATCCTGAAACTGGAGAAGTAATTGATCATGCTGTAGATTACTTATCAGATTCTGCGGTTGGTGAATATATTAAAAGTGCAAATTATGCCGATACTGCTTTAGGTGATTTCTTAAATTATATAAATTCATCTTCAGCATTTGATAATACCATATTTGTATTTTATGGCGATCATGATGCTAAATTATCTAGAAGTGAAATAAATTATCTATATAATTTAAATCCCGAAACTGGAGAAGAATATGAAGAAGGAGATCCTCATTACGTCGAATATGATTATTATGATCACGAATTAAATAAGAAAACTCCACTTATTATTTGGACTAAGAACGATGAACTTAAAGAAGTATTCCAAGGAACAGTTTCTTATTATACAGGTATGTATAATGTTGCAGCAACCATACTAAATATGTATGGAATATATAATAAATATACAATAGGAGAAGATATTTTTAGTGTTAAAGATGACAATTTAATAGTCTTTCCTAATGGAAATGTATTAAATAATATGATTTATTATAATAATTCTACAGGGGAATATAAAGTTTTAAAAGAAGGTAGTTTTGATGAAGACTATATAAGTAATATAAGTGCAATTGGAGAGCAAAGATTAGATATATCTAATTCAATAATTGTTTATGATTTATTAGATTCAATAGATATGAACGGAGAGTAGTATGAAGAAAAAATATAAATTAATGATAGCGATAATAGTAGTTATATTTATAGTGATAGCTGCAATACTGCTTTTTTCTTTCGTTAACAATAAAGATGAAAAGGAAACAGTAAAGGTAGTGGATAACATTTCTAATTTTGGCTATACTTTAGATGATCGTGATACTGATCTTATGAAAAATACTTATAATGAATTAAAAGAAATATTGTTAAAAGATGAAATAGATTATGAAAGTTATGCTCAAACTTTAGCAAAATTATTTGTTATAGATTTATTTACCATGAATAATAAAATAAATCGTTATGATGTTGGAAGTACAGAATATGTTTATCCAGAAAGTTTAGATAATTTTAAAACTAATGTTGAAGATACTATTTATAAAACTATTGAAAATAATTCAGATGGCAAGAGAAAACAAGATTTGCCGGAAGTTTCAAGTATTGAATTAGTAAGTAGTGATACTAACGAATACGTTATAGGAGAAGAAGCATATGATAGCTTTGTTATAAGTTTAAATTGGAATTATGAATATGACTTAGGATATGATAAACAAGCTACTATAACATTAATTCAATTAGAAAAAAAATTATATGTTGTAGAATATGTAACAGGAGAATAAAAAGGGAATGAATAAAGTAATAAGAAAATTAAAAAGATCTAGTAAGATACTAAGATATATTTATTATGTGATATGTATAATATATATAATAACATTATTTTTCTTTATAAAAAGTTTACTGCATTTAACAGGAATTGAAACTGTTTTAAGAATAGTTTTTATAGTATTTTTTATATTATATTTAGCATTATATGCTTTTTGGAATTTGTTAAATTTATTAAGGAGAAAATATAAAGTATTAATTATTACATCTATTATTTCTTTAGTTTTTATTTTAATATTCAGTGTAGGTTCATATTACATAAATATGGTATATAGTAATCTAAATAATATGACTGAAGATGATGAACTTACTTATACAACATATTTAATTACTTTGCAAGAATCAGAATTTAACAATGATTCTGTTATAGGAATGATTAGTGATGAAAATGAAATTGAAGGCAATGAATTAGCTAAAAAATTATATAATAAAGAAAAGTTAACTAATAGTATTGAAGATTATGATGATTATTATGAATTATTAAATGATTTATATAATAATGATATAGATGCTATTTTTGTTCCTGGAAATTACGTTACATTATTTAGTGGAGAGGAAAAATATCAAAACATAGCAGAAGCAACAAAGATTGTTTATGAATATAGTGAAAAAAAAGAAAATCAAGATTTAATATTATCGAGCAACAAAGATTTTGATGAACCATTAACATTTTTATTAATGGGGGTAGATTCAGAAGATAATGGGTTAAATGCTAATGCTGCATTTAATGGTGATACATTGATGATAATTACATTTAATCCAACAACATTGACTACAACAATGCTAAGTATTCCAAGAGATACTTATGTGCCAATTGCATGTCGAAGCAATAGTTATTCTAAAATCAATTCTGCAGCTGCTTATGGGACAAGTTGTGTTGTGGATACAGTAAGTAACTTTTTAGATATAGATATAGATTATTATGTAAAAATTAATTTTAAAGGTGTTGTTGATTTAGTTGATGCTCTTGGAGGTATAGAGGTCGATGTTGAAGCTCCAACTTATAATGCTGATAGGTATGATGGCATGATGTGCGAACAAAATTCTGATCGGTTATTTGGTGATAATCTTGTTTGTGTTGAACCTGGATTACAAACATTAAATGGAGAACAAGCTTTAGCTTATGCTAGAAATAGACATTTATATATAGGTAGTGATTTAGATAGAATAAGACATCAACAACAAGTAGTCGAAGCAATTGCTCAGAAAGCCTTACAATTTAGTAGTATTAAAGATCTACAAAATATTTTAAATGCAATTAGTAATAATATTGCTACAAATATGACGACAGATACAATTTTGTCTGGTTATAATGTAATAAAAAACATGGTTTCTAATGTTTTAAGTGGAGAAGATTTATTAAATATTAATAAAGCTTACTTAGAAACATATAGCTTAAGTGTTTACGTTCCAAGTATGGGAACTACAACTTCTGCTCAAGGCTATTATACTAGTAGTTTAGAAGATATTAAACATGCTTTAAAAGTTACTTTGGGTGAAGAGGAAGAAGACGTTATTAAGACTTTTAGTTTTTCTGTAAATGAGCCTTATGAAATATATAGTCCAGGAAAAGGACTTCGTAGTGGCACATCTAGTAAGTTATTGCCAAGTTTTATTGGCTCAACTGTAACAGAAGCGGAAGAATTTTGTAATGAAAATGGTATTGATTTTAATATTGTCTATGTTGATCCGGGAGATAGCCATTACAATTCTAATGTTAATGTTGGTTTGATAGGTGATCAAAGTTCTCCAATTAATGTATTGTTATCTACAGTTAATGAACTTACAGTTTATGTAGTAAATAGCAAAGAGGCCATAAGTGATGAACCAGAAGAAGATATTGATGAAGACGAAAATACAACAGATGAAGAAAACAATCAAGAAAAAGATGATGCAGAACAAAACTTTGATGAAGATGAAGAAATAATTAAAGATATTATTAGTTAAAAAAACATCTAATTTGATAAATAATCACTTAGATGTTTTTTTCTTACGTTTTCTTTTGTTACTTTTTTTTCTTTTAGTTGGACTGATATAGCCATTATTTCGATTAGATGAATTGTTAGATTTTTTTAACACTTTATTATTTGAAACGTTTTTAGTGGTTGATAGTTTTATTTTATTTGTAGTTTTTTTAGATTTGTTATTAGTGGTTACTTTGTTTTTTATAGAATTGGTCACATTATTATTATTTTTCTTTTCGTTATTTATTAAATTTGATTTACTTTTCTTATTGTTACTATTGTCAATACTCAATATCTTTTTTTCTTCTAACTTACTTAAAATTATCCACAATATGCCAATAAATAATGCTACTAGATAAATAGCAATTAATACAATAAAAATTATATCTATTCTGTCGAAATTTTTCCCCATTTTTCAAATCACCACTACAAAATTATTATATTATAGTTTTAGATAAAATAATAGTAATTTTACATTACTATACAAAAAAAATTGTAAAAGATTTGTCGAATTATTTTAAATAATGTTATAATTACTTTGAATATGATGATAAGGAGGTAAAATATGAAAAAAGTTTTTTTTAGCTTAATGTTTTTTATTTTAAGTAGTTTTTTCGTTATTAATGCCTCTGCAACATCTTATACTGCCCGTGCTTATATTTTAGATCAAGGTACTAATGTTAGAACTGGTCCAGGAACTCAAAATACAAAATTAACTTCTTTAGGCAAAGGTTCTTATTATAATTTAGTTGAGGATAAAACTTATACAGATACTAATAATCATTATGATTGTAATAGTGATTGGTATCAAATTTATTACAATGGTATTGATAGTGGTTATGTTTGTGGTGACCACGTTGAAGTCGTTCGTAGTTATAGTACTGATGATGTTGCACCACAAACAGCATGTGAAGTTGAAATGAATAACCTTGGTTTTCCATCTAGTTATTGGGGAGGACTTTGTTCATTAAAAGAAAAATATCCTAATTGGCAATTTGTGGCTTTGCAAACCGGAATAGATTGGAGCTATGCTGTAGAAAGAGAAAGTTCTTGTGGTAAAAGCTATATTCAAACAGATAATGAACAATATATGGATAGATCTTGTAATAATCAATATGGATGGGATAGTTCATGGAAGAATGCTAGTCAAAAAGCGGTTGCATATTATATGGATCCTCGCAACTTTTTATCTGATAGATTTATATTTCAATTTGAATATTTAAAATATTCTAGTTTATTAGAATCTTACTATCCTAATAGTGTACGAGGAATTATCCAAAATGCTAATTTTTATACTTATCATGCTAATTTAGGAAATGATTTGGGAACAATTTTAAATAATGTTGGTAAATCAGTAGATATTAGTCCGACATTTTTAGCATCACGAATTTTGCAAGAACTGGGATCTTCAACCAGCTTATATAATTTATATAGTGGAGTGTATCCTGGTTTTGAAGGATATTATAATTTTTATAATTATGGAGTTAGTGATGATTGTGCAACAACTAATGGTACAACTTATTGTGGATTAAATTATGCTAAAAATAATAATTGGTATGGTTTAGAAAATGCTTTAAAAGGAGGAGCCAGTTTTATATCTTCAGGTTATATTAATGCTGGTCAATATACCACTTATTTGCAAAAATATAATTTAGTACCAACTAACTCTAATGCCCAATTTACTCATCAATTTCAAACAAATATTGCTGCACCTTCTAGTGAATCAGCATCAACTTATAAGTCTTACAATGGACAAGGTATTTTGTCACAAGCATATGTATTTTACATTCCTGTATTTACTAATATGGATGCTACTATAAATAATAGTAATAATGGAGCTACTGGAGAAGATCCAGATTCCTCTTTAAGTAATTTGCCAATTAGTACCATAGTTACTTCTAGTGGTTATAAATATCAAAGTGGCTATTTAACTGGAGTTGAAGTCGGTGCAGATATTTCTACAATAAAAGGATCTTTAGAATCAGTTGCTGGATATAATACTGTTGTTGTGATGGATAGTAATAATAATATTATAAATAGTGGAACTGTAAGTACAGGAATGAAAGTAAAAGTGAGTAATACAACTAGTAGTGAAATATTAGAAATAGCTGTAAAAGGTGATACATCAGGTGATGGAGTAATAAATGCTTTAGATTTATTGCAAGTTCAAAAAAATATTTTAGGTACATATAGTTTATCAGGTGTTTATGCAATTGCTGGAGATACATCTGCTGATGGAGTAATAAATGCCTTAGATTTATTGCAAGTTCAAAAAAATATTTTGGGTACATATACTATTGTTCAATAAGGAGGTAAAGTTGAAAAAAGTTTATACTTTAATAATAAGTTTAATGTGTTTAATGGCATTTCCTTTAGTGGTAAATGCAGCATCGGGGAATATTCGAATTACAGGAACATCCAGTGCAGTAGTTGGTAATACTGTAACCATTACTGTAACTTTATCTAGTTCTACAGCTATTGGTAGTTGGGATATGGATTTAAATTATGATAAGAGTTATTTAGAACTTATAAGTGCTACTAGTGAAGCTGGTGGAGTTAGTATGGTTAATTCATCTTCTGGAACTAAAAGTAAAAGTTATACCTTTAAATTTAAGGCTTTAAAAAAAGGGAGTACAAAAATAAGTATGAGCAATTATTCTGCATATGCTTATGAAGATATGAGTGCTATGGATTTAAGTGCTGGAAGTAAGACAGTTCGTATAATGACACAAGAAGAATTAGAAGCTAGTTATTCAAAAGACAATGATCTAAAGAGTTTATCTGTTGAAGGTTTTGAACTTAGTCCGGAATTTTCTAAAGATGTTACTGAATATACCGTTACTGTTCCTGAAGATACTAAACAAGTTACAATTAATGCAGTTGAAAATGATTCTGCAGCATCAGTAACGGGAAATGGAACATTTGAAGTAACACAAGGTACAAATACTTTTGAAATAGTAGTTAGAGCAGAAAATGGTAGTGAAAAGACTTACAAAATTACAGTTGATGTAACAGATGCTAATCCAATTAATGTAACGATTGGAGATGATAACTATACTGTTGTTAAAGTAAAAGAATTTTTGCCAACAGTTAATGCTTATCAAGAAACAACAGTTAAAATAAATGATTTTGAAATACCAGCATATACTAGTGAAATAACTGGATTTACACTAGTAGGACTTAAAGGCTCTGATGGCAATATTGCATTATTTATATACGATGATGCTACCAATACTTATATGCCATATAAAGAGTTAGTATTTAATCAACTTACAATTTATATAAAAGAAACTGATAAAACTTTAGATGGTTATGAATATGGTGTAGTTACAATAGATAATGTCGAAGTTCCAGCATATTATACTTATAGCGATTCTAGATATGCTATAATTTATGGTATCAATGTCGAAACTGGTGAAGAAGGTTTTTATAAATATGATAAGACTGATCAATCAATTCAAAAATATGATGATGAAATGATTAATAATTTACTTAAAAAAAATAAAATGTATTCTTATATAATAATTGGTTTTAGTGCAATTCTTATAGTTATGTTTATAGTTTTAATTGCTACTATGAAAAAAGGACATAAAAAGAAAAATATTAATGTAACAGAAGTAAAGATACTAGATAAAAAGCAAGAAGATGTGAAACCAAAAAAGATTGAAAAAGAAAAATCAGAAGAATCAAATGTAATTGAAGAAGTAAATGGTGATGATTTTAAATTAAATGAAGAAATCTATGATACAATGGATAACAAGAAAAAAAATAAAAAGAAGAAAAAATAGGAAGATGAATGAAGTGAAAAAAGCAATAATTACTATAGCTATCGTTGGTGGTGTTTCTTTAATAGGTATTGCATCTGTAAGTGCTTTATCTAATAATCACCATGTAAGTAATAGTTATCATCAAAATTATGTTGATATTAATAGCAACACTGAATGTGATAATAAAGACAATATAATTGTAAATAATTGTTCTAATTGTGGTAATTATATTGATGCAAATAATGATGGCCTTTGTGATAATTGCTCACATCATAATAGTGCAATATCTAATCATCATCACCGTCATCATGGACATAGCTAAAACTACTGCGGTAGTTTTTTTCTTGAATAAATTTTTAAATTTTGATACCATAATAAAGGTGATACTAGTGGAAGCATATAAACAAAGCAAAGATGAAATACTAAAAGAGTATAAATCATCTATGGATGGATTAAGTGAAGTAGAGGCTAAAAGAAGGCTTAATTTATTTGGAAAAAACGTTTTAGTTGAAAAAAATAAAAAGAGTAAATTACGTATTTTTTTTGATCAATTTAAAAATGTGATGATTATCTTGCTTTTAGTAGTAGGGGTGATGTCACTTTTTTATGCAATATTTACAAATGGAGATTTCTTAGAACCAATTGTAATTTTAGGTACAACTTTAATTAACTGTTTTATGGGGTATTTGCAAGAATCTAAAGCTGAGGATGCAATAGAAAAATTGAAAAATTATCAATCTAGCCATACGACTGTAAAAAGAGATGGAGAGTTTAAAGAAATAAATTCTGAGGCTCTAGTTGAAGGGGATTACATCGTTTTAGAAGCGGGAGATAAAGTACCAGCTGATGCAAGAATTATCGAGTCATATTTTGCTAAGTGTGATGAGGCCATACTTACCGGAGAAAGTATGAGTGTTGATAAAACGGATGAAGTAATAAAAAAGGATTCTTTATTATCTGAAAGATTTAATATGATTTACTCTGGTACAGTTTTAGTTGCAGGGAAAATTGAAGCTATCGTTGTTGAAACGGGAATGGATACGGAAATTGGTAAAATTGCATCAACTATCGATACTAAAGAAGAACCAATTACACCACTTCAAGTAAAAGTAAAAAAAATTAGTACATTTATTTCTGGTATTGCAGCAATCCTTGTAGCATTTGTTTTATGCTACGGTGTAATAATGGACTATACAGCTTTAAATATTGTCATGCTTTCAATTTCGATGATTGTTGCTAGTGTTCCAGAATGTCTTCCAATTGCCATAACAGCAACCCTTTCTATTGGAGTTAGTCAGATGGCTAAGAAAAAATCAATTGTTAGAAATATGGCAGCAATTGAAACTTTAGGAGCAACTGAAGTAATTTGTACAGATAAAACGGGAACTCTAACTACCAATAAAATGGAAGTAATAAAAATTTTTACTAATAATGAAAGTATTAAATTAAATAGTATCAAGAAACATCCAGAACTTGCTGATATTATGATGTTTTGTAATAATGCTACTAGTGATAAAGGTGAATTTACTGGAGACTCTGTGGAAGTTGCCCTAAGTACATTCTTAACGAAAGAACATGTAAATGTTTCTAAAATTGCTAAGGAAAATAAAAGAAAGTTAGAACTTCCATTTGATTCTGATCGGAAAATGATGAGTACTATTTATCCTAAAGGTGAATATGAAATAATTTATACTAAGGGTGGCTTAGAAGCGGTACTTGCTAAATGTAGTTATATATTAATTAATGGTAAGACAGAAAAACTAACTAAAAAGATAAAAGATGAGTATTTAGCAATTGAAAATGAATATTCACATGAAGCTTTAAAAGTGTTAGCTTTTGCTTATAAAAAAATAGTAAAAAAAATAACTAAAGAAAGTGATTACTTTAAAGAAGAAAAAGGTCTTACTTTAGTTGGCATCATTGGTCTTAAAGATCCTGCTAGAAAAAATGTTAAAGAAGCGATTCTTACTTGTCGAGAAGCCCATATTCGTCCAATAATGCTTACTGGGGATAACTTAGCAACTGCTCTAGCTATTGGTAAAGAAGTAGGCATTTGTGAAAGTGATGAAGATGGAGTTAATGCTAGTGATTTAAATAATCTAAAGCCAAAAGAAGTAATCGAATACGTAAATAAATATTCGGTATTTGCTCGTGTTAGTCCTGAAAATAAACTGCAAATTGTTAAAGCTTTGCAAAAAATGGGTAAGGTTGTTGCTATGACTGGTGATGGGGTAAATGATGCTCCAGCTATGAAACTTGCTAATGTCGGTATTGGTATGGGAAAAAGTGGTACTGATGTTACTAAAAATGTTGCTGATATTATTCTTTTAGATGATTCTTATAATACAATTACAACAGCTGTATCTGAAGGAAGAAGAATCTATGATAATGTTATAACTAATGTTTTATATAACTTATCTAGTAATTTTACGGAAATAGTTATCATTTTACTTGGTATGTTTATGGGAAGCAACATTATTACAGCCATACATGTTTTATACATCGATTTAGTAGCAGATACCGTTCCTTCAATTTGTTTGGCATTTGAAGGAGCATCAAAAAATAATATGAAAAAAGAACCTAATGGCCTAAATCGAAAAATATTTACACCATTTTTTATGGCATTCTTAATATTTTCAGTAATTTTAGAAGCAGGTATAAGTATTTTAGTTTATTTTCTATTTAGAGATAGTGGTGAAAATATTGCTCAAACTTTAGCATTATTTAGTATAGTTATTAATGAATTTGTTTTTGCTTATAATTGTCGGAGTTTGAAAGAGAAAATATTTGAAAAAGGCATTTTTTCTAATAAGTATTTAAATATTGGCATTCTAGTATTATTTATAATTCAACTTATTGTCTTCTTTACCCCAGTTGGAAAATTATTTGGTTTAGAAATAATTAGTATGTCGCAATTTGCTTTTGTAATACTTGTTAATCTAGCAGCATTTATATTCTTAGAATTAGTTAAGCCATTGCTTAGGTTAATTAAAGATAAATAAAATATATAATATAATAAGGAAATAAATATCATTTTTTACAATTTAGAATTGCTTATAATTTTTGAAATAAATAATGGAAAAAATACATTTTAGATTTAAAAGCCAAAGTTGATTTAACTGATTGTGATTATGTAGAATTCATTGATGCTGAGAATACCTTTATTGATTTTTTAAAAATATTTATGATACTGAAACATTGTTAGAGTGGGCAGTTAATTAGTTTAAGATTTGAAAAAATTATAAGAAAGTTAATTTTTAGATTAAATGTTTTAAGACAATGAATATTAAAAAAAATAATTTAATAATATAAACCATATTAAATCAATTCTAAAATAAAAATAAAGGATAATTCTTTTATTTTCTTTTTATTTAGGTTATAATAATATTACTAGGAGTTAAAATATGGATTTAGTAGTAAATGAGCATAATGTATTTGTTATAGTTATAGTAACTCTTTTGACAAGTTTAATACTTGTGCCGATAATAAAAAAGGCAGCAGTACATATAGGAGCGATGGATGAGCCAAATGCTAGAAAGATTCATAAAGTTCCGATGCCAAGATTAGGTGGCTTGGCAATTTATTTAGCATTTTTATTAGGATATATATTATATGGTGAAGTAAATAATCAAATGCTCTCTATACTAATTGGCAGTTTTTTACTTATATTAATAGGTTTAATTGATGACATTAAATCAGTTCCAGCAAGATATAAATTAATTGTCCAAATTATTTCTGCTGTGATAGTTGTTGTATATGGTAATTTGTCATTTACAGAAATATCTATTTTTGGTCATAACATCTATTTTAATGAATTTTGGGGATCTTTATTATCGATAATATTTATTGTTGCAATTACTAATGCTATAAATTTAATTGATGGTCTAGATGGACTTGCTGCTGGTATTAGTTCAATATATTTTTTGACGATTGCTATAATAGCTTTTATATTAAATCGAATTGGTGGTCTTGATGTAATAATTTCATTAATTATGCTTGGAGCAACTTTAGGTTTTTTAATTCATAATTTTCCTCCAGCTAAAATATTTATGGGAGATACTGGCAGCTTATTTTTAGGTTTTATGATTTCTGTAATAGCATTACTAGGTTATAAAGTTACTACATTTACATCGTTAATAGTTCCAATAATTATACTTGCTATTCCAATATTTGATACTATATTTGCAATATTAAGAAGATTGTTAAAAGGACAAAATATTGGTGTTGCGGATAAGGAACACTTTCATCATCAATTACTTAAAATGCGATATAGTCCAATGACAAGTATTTTAATAATATATGCAATTGATATAGCTTTTGCAACTGTCTCTATATTCTATATTTTAGGTGATACTCAAGTAGCGATAGCAATTTATATAGTTTTAATGATTTTATTGCTATTTGTTGTTTTAAAAACTGATATATTATTTGATCATAGTAAGAAGAAAATTAAAATTAATAAAATTTCTAATAAAACGAAAAGAAAGGTGAAGAAAAAATGACTTTTGTAAAAAACATATTTTATAACGTAAAAAAGTATCGCTTCCTTTTATCTCAACTTGTTATAAGAGATTTTAAAATAAAATATAAAAGAAGTGTACTTGGTGTTCTTTGGAGCATACTTTATCCACTTTTGATGATGATAGTTATGGCTATTGTATTTTCCAATATGTTTAGATTCAGCATGGAAGGTACTAATTATTTAGTATATTTAATGAGTGGTTTAGTAGTATTTAACTATTTTAGTGAAGCCACTAATAATGCGATGACATCTATTACGGGAAATTCTACTTTGATAAATAAAGTTTACATTCCTAAGTATATTTTTCCTATTGCTAAATGTTTATTTGTAGCTATTAATTTTGTTTTATCATTAATTCCGTTATTTTTAATAGTGTTTTTATCAGGAGATGCAGCAGAAGGAACTAAATGTTATATAAATATTTATTATTTATTATTGCCATTTATATATATCTGTATGTTTATGTTTACTGTTGGAGTAGGTTATATCTTATCAACAATTGCCGTATTCCTACGTGATATGATCTATATTTGGGGAATATTACTAACTATTCTTAATTATTTTACCCCAATATTTTACTCATTATCAATATTGCCCGAATGGCTCCAAAAAATATTTGTTTTAAATCCGCTTTATCAATTCATTAATGCAACTAGGGATATTTTATTAAATTCACAAATGCCTACTTGGACGAATTTGTTGGGGTGCTTTTTATCCGGTGCAGTTGTTTTAGTTATTGGATTATTTGTTTTCAAGAAAAAACAAAATAAATTCATATATTATCTATAATAGGTGGTGATTACAAATGATAAAAATAGAAAATGTGGGTATGAAATTTAACCTTGGTATAGAAAAAGACAATTCATTAAAAATGATGTTTATTAGATTATTTGACAAAAGAAAAAGAATTAAAAAGGGTGATTTTTGGGCTTTAAAAAATGTTACTTTTGAAGTAGACAAAGGAGATGTTGTAGGTTTAATTGGATCCAATGGAGCAGGAAAATCAACACTTTTAAAAGTAGTAAGTGGAGTAATGAAACCAACTGAGGGAACTATAGAAGTAGATGGAGTAATATCGCCAATGATTGAGTTAGGAGCTGGTTTTGATGGCGATTTAACTGCTCGGGAAAACATCTATCTAAATGGTGCAATCCTCGGTTATTCCAAAGAATTTTTAGATTCCAAGTTTGATGAAATAGTAGAATTTTCAGAACTTAAAGATTTTCTTGATGTTCCTGTTAAAAACTTTTCTTCTGGGATGGTTGCTAAACTAGCTTTTTCCATTTCAACTATAGTTGATCCGGAAATATTGATAGTAGATGAAATACTATCAGTTGGTGATATTAAATTCCAAGAGAAAAGTAAAAATAAAATGATGTTGATGATTAATGGTGGAACAACAGTATTATATGTTTCTCACTCATTAGATTCAATAAGAGAGCTTTGTAATAAAGTAGTTTGGCTAGAACAAGGCAAGGTTGTTATGGCTGGCGAAACTAACAAAGTTTGTGATGCTTATTACGAAAAGCAATTAAATAATTAATAACCAAAAAGAAAGTAAAGAGGTGAATTAAATGGTTATAACAAAAACTCCTTTTCGAGTTAGCTTATGTGGTGGTGGTAGTGACCTACCAGCATTTTATGAAAAAAATGGTGGATGTGTAATAAGTACAACCATTAAAAAATATATGTACATAACATCGCATCCCTCATTTGACAAAAAACAAACGGTTTTAAAATACTCTAAAACTGAAAGTGTTCATAATATTAATGATATCGAACATCCAATATTTAGAGAATGTTTAAAACAAGAAGGTTTAGAAGGGTATGAAATAACTTCGATTGCAGATGTTCCCCAAGGTACTGGTTTGGGGTCTTCTAGTGCCTTTACAGTTGGATTAATTAAAAATTTAAAATGCCAAAAAAGAGAATATATTTCGGATGAAGAAGTTGCCCAAGCGGCGTGTCATATGGAAATCGATGTTTTAAAAAATCCAATTGGTAAGCAAGATCAATATGCGGCAGCTTATGGTGGACTTAATTATTATCAATTTAATAAAGACGGCTCCGTATTCGTTGAACCAGTGTTAATGTCTAAAGAAGCTTATAACCAACTTGAAAAGAACTTAATTATGCTTTATGTTGGTGGAGAACATAGCGCTTCTGAAATATTAAAAGAACAATCAAAAAATATGACCAGTGCTAAAGATAAAGAAGAAGGTCAAAAACGAATTGTTGAGTTAACTCATAAACTAAAATATGAATTAGAACACGATAATATTGATGCTGTTGGTGAAATATTGCACGAAAATTGGTTGATTAAAAAAACATTAGCTAGTGGCATATCTAATCCAAAATTTGATGAATGGTATGATTTAGCTTTAGCAAATGGGGCAACTGGTGGTAAAATATTAGGTGCCGGTGGTAGTGGATTTTTCCTATTCTATGTTCCTGAAGAAAAGCAAGAAAAATTTAGGAGTGCGATGAAAGATTTACCAGAAATGGAATTTAAATTTGATCATCAAGGAACAACTGTTATATTTGTTAATTAAGAAGGAGTGATTAAATGAAAGCATTAGTAACAGGTGGAGCTGGGTTTATTGGAACTCATTTAGTTAGAGAATTATTAAATAGAGGACTGGAAGTTGTTTGTGTTGATAACTTTACTTTAGGTCATCAAGAAAATGTCGATTGTTTTGCTGACAATCCTAATTACAAATTTTACAAATTAAATATTGAAGAAACTGAAAATTTTTGCGAAGCACTTAAAGATGAAAAAATCGATATAGTTTACCATTTAGCAGCTAATTCCGATATTCAAAAAGGTGGAAGAATGCCAAGTGTTGATTTTAACGATACATTCATGACTACTTATAGTACTCTTGAACTTATGCGCAGAAATGGTATTAAAAATTTGTTTTTTGCATCAACTTCAGCAATCTATGGCGAC
This sequence comes from uncultured Bacilli bacterium, assembly GCA_944363665.1. Classification (GTDB taxonomy): domain Bacteria; phylum Bacillota_I; class Bacilli_A; order RF39; family UBA660; genus Onthocola_B. The sequence goes on from CALVUS010000008.1 coordinate 16,392, forward strand.
AAACAAGAATTACTTACGGAAACTATTGGAGATTTAAGGCCAATATCATATTATGGTGGAGCAAAATATGCTAGTGAAGGATTTATTTCTTCTTATACATTTATGAATGATTTAAATACAGTAGTATTTAGATTTCCAAATGTAATTGGGCCAAACTTAACTCATGGAGTTATTTATGACTTTGTTCGTAAATTGCAAAATAATTCTCATGAACTAGAAATTTTAGGTGATGGTCATCAAACTAAACCTTACTTATATGTTCTAGATTTAGTTGATGCTATTGTTAAATTCACTTTAGATATGGAAATGAAACCAGGTGTTGAAATCTATAATGCTGGTGTAGAAACAGCTACAAGTGTAACAACAATCGCTGATATAGTTTGTGAAGTTTTAGGCTATGAAAACGTAAAATACAACTATACTGGTGGTAAAGGTGGTTGGAAAGGTGATGTTCCTAAATTTCAATATGATTTAACTAAAATTCATAATGCTGGTTGGACTGCCCATCATACATCTGATGAATCAGTTCGCGAAACAGTAAAATATATTAAGGATAATAATTAATATAAAGTGGCATTATTATGCTGCTTTTTTCGTTGCTTAATTAATGTAGCCAAAATTAATATTATTTGTTATACTTATATAAAGGAGGGTAGTTAATCTTTAAGATTAAATAAAATAAATGAAAGCAGTAATAATGGCTGGCGGAAAAGGAACAAGAATCGCATCAATTACTAACGATGAGATTCCAAAACCAATGCTTACCGTCGGCGGAAAAACAATATTAGAACATCAAATCGAATGCTTAAAAAAATCTGGTGTCGATGAAGTAATAATTGTAACTGGTCATCTAGGTGAAAAAATAAGAGATTATTTTAAAGATGGTAGTTTATTAGGAATAAAAATAAGTTATTATGAAGAAGATCCTAATAAGCCACTTGGTACAGCTGGATCACTATATTATTTAAAAGATAATATAGAAGAAGATTTTATTCTAATCTTCGGCGATGTTTTCTTAAGCATCGATTTTAATAAAATGGCTGAATACCATCATAAACATTCATCTGATGCCACATTACTTACGCATCCTAATTCGCATCCTTTCGATAGCGATTTAGTAGTTGTAGATGATACTAGTAAAGTAACAGGCTTTGATTCTAAAGAAAATAATCGTGATTATGACTATAAAAACTTGGTTAATTCAGGAATTTATATGTTTTCTCCAAGAGTATTTGATTATGTACCAGAACCTAAAAAGTGTGGTCTAGAAAAAGATGTCATAGCTAAAATGATTACTTTTGGTGATAAAGTGTATTCATATCACTCAACAGAATATGTTAAAGATATGGGAACTCCAGAAAGATATTATAGTGTTAATGATGATTATGCTAATGGTTTATGCGAACATCGTAATTTGAGTCATAAACAAAAAGCAATATTTTTAGATAGGGATGGCACAATCAATGTTCATATACCATTCTTAGTAAATAAAAATGAATTCGAATTAATCGATGGTGTTAGTGAAGCAATCAAAATGATTAATTCATCAGAATATTTATGTATAGTTGTAACGAATCAACCTGTTATTGCTAGGGGAGAATGCACATTTGCTGAGTTAGACGGAATCCACAAAAGAATGGAAACATTGCTGGGTAGAGATGGGGCATATATCGATGGCTTATATTTCTGTCCTCATCACAAAGATAAAGGATTTCCAGGTGAAGTGCCAGAATTAAAATTCGATTGTGATTGTCGTAAACCTAAAATAGGTATGCTTTTAAAAGCAGCAGAAGATTATAACATCGATTTGAGTGAATCAATTGTCATTGGAGATTCAACATTAGATATTAAAATGGCTGAAAATGCGAATATGAAAAGTATTTTAGTAAAAACTGGACAAGCAGGACTTGATAATAAATACGAAGTTAGGCCAGATGAAGTAGCTGAAGATTTACTTTCAGCTGTAAAAATGATTATAAAAAGCGAAGAAAGAAGGAGATAATTTATGGTAGATTTTAAAAATGCAATTAAAGAATATTATGAAAGAGAAATTGAGTGTATTAAAAGATTTAATTTAGATGAAATTAATGAAGCAATGAATGTCATCTTAGATACTTATAATAATGGTGGAACAATCTATGTTTGTGGTAATGGTGGTAGTGCATCAACTGCTTCTCACATGCAAAATGATTTTAACAAAGGCATCAGTGAATATGTTGATAAAAAATTTAATTTTTATTGCTTAAATGATAACGTTTCAACCATGATGGCAGTTGCTAATGACATTGGTTATGAAGAAGTATTTAGATTTCCATTATTAAATAAGATAACTGATAAAGATTTATTTGTTGGTATTTCTGGTAGTGGTAACTCGAAAAATGTTTTAAATGCAGCAGAATATGCTAAAGAACGTGGCGCTAAAGTGGTAGGAATTACTGGATATTCCGGTGGAAAATTAAAAGAAATGGCTGATTATAAAATGCATGTTGCTGAAAATGATATGCAAATAGCAGAAGATCTTCACATGACATTTGACCACATGATGATGAAAATATTTTATAATTACCTAACTAAAGGCGAAATAACTGGTAATAATATTAATGATAAGCACTAAAAAATAGTGCTTTTTTGATATTATATGTTATAATTAATTATGTGATTAGTATGAAAAAAATATTAATGATTTACAAAAAACATGAAGAAATTATAAATTATTTGTTTATAGGTGGTTGCACTACTTTAATAAGTTTAATAGTATATTATGTTTCGGTATTAACTTTTTTGAATCCTAGTATATCTTGGCAACTACAGATAGCAAATATTATATCTTGGATTGCAGGAGTTATTTTTGCTTATATAACAAATAGGAAAGTAGTATTTAAAAGTAAAAATAAAAAAGTGATAAAAGAGGCTGAAAAATTTCTTGGTGCTAGAATTGTTACTTTGCTAATTGATATGTTATTCATGTATGTGACAGTTACAGTTTTATTACTAAATGACAAAATAATGAAGATTATATCAAATATCATAATTATAATTTTAAATTATGTTTTTAGTAAATTGTTTGTATTTGTTCAAAAAGAAAGTGAGAAATGAGCTGTATGAAAAAACAAAAAGATTTAATATCCATAATAGGTCAAGTTTATAATGAAGAGGTAATGCTTCCGATTTTTTATGAAGCTTTTTGTAAGTTTACAAAAAAAATGAATTATGTTGACTTTGAATTAATATTTGTCAATGATGCTAGCAAAGATAAATCATTAGATATAATAAAAGGCCTTGCTAAAAAGGATAATAGAGTAAAATATATTTCTATGTCTAAAAATTTTGGTAGAGAAGCATGTGCTATGGCTGGATTTGAAAATGCCTCTGGAAATTTTGTAACAACAATGGATGTTGATTTGCAAGATCCATTTGAACTAATAGAAAAAATGTATGATGCAATAACTAAAGAACATTACGATATTGCAGCAGCTAAAGCTACTACTAGAAAGGGGTATTCTGGATTTCATAAATTCTGTACAAATCTTTTCTTTAAAATATCTAACAAGATATCTACGGTCAAAATGCTAGATGGTCAAAGAGAATTTAGATTAATGACTAGACAAGTTGTTGATGCCTTATTAATGTATAAAGAATATAATTTATTTAATAAGGGACTATTAAATGATGTTGGATTTAAAATAAAATGGATTGAATATGAAAATGTAGAACGTGTAGCTGGTGATACAAAATTTCCATATAAGAGAATGATTAATTATGCAATAACTGGTTTAATCGATTATTCAGTATTTCCATTAAGATTTATTTTGTATTTAGGAATCTTCTTTTTAATAGCAGCTTTTATTTTACTTATAACAATAATAGTGTTTGCTATAGTATCCATACATATTAATTTTACGATATTAATATTATCAGAAATTTTGCTTATATTATTTGGCATTGTTTTAATTGCTCTAGGTATAATGTCTTTATATTTAGCTCAAATTCATTTAGAAGTGAAACATCGTCCATTATACATTGTTAAAGAAGATAATATACAAAGAAAAGGTGATGTTTGTGAAAAATAATGCATTAGTAGATATTGCAAAAATTATATTTGCATTTGGAATAGTAGCATTACATACAGGATTTTTGCTTAATACTAGTTATGGATTTTATGTACATACAATTATTTTTAGGTTAGGTGTACCGTTTTTTTTCTTAACTTCTGGATATTATTTAGCTAAGAAAAATGAAAATAATAGCCGTGAAAACATATTGGGATATATAAAAAAATTATTGCCAATTTATTTAATTTTAAGTATAGTGTATTTAGTGTTAAATGAAGTAAGGTATGATTCTTTTTCGCCTAGTTCTCTTTTAAACGGTGTTTGGTATATATTCACTGGTAGAAGTCAATCGGTTATGTGGTTTGTAGGCAGTTTAATTATTAGTGCTTTTATAATTAGTTTGTTAAATGATAAAAAAAAATTGCAAACAGGATTAAAGATAGCGGTTATTTTGTATGTAATCGGATTGCTTTTTAACACTTATGCATTTTTAATTAATAATGATTATTTTAATTTTTTATACAATTTTTTAGTTACAAATTTTGGTAATAATAGTAATTTCCTTTTTGAGGGTTTTCTATTTGTGGGAATAGGTTATTATCTTGAAAAATACAATAAAAAAGAAACGGGTAAAGCCATAAATATTATTGTTTTAATTTTGGGGCTAGTTTTATTAATTGTAGAAACAATTATAATTAGAAAAAATTTAGAAAATATTGTAAATTATGAATATTTTTTATCCCATTTACTTATTATTCCTGCATTATTTAATATTCTTGTAAAAAATAACGTTAACATAAAAACCAATATAATTAGAAAATTATCTTCATATATATATTATTTTCATTATGCTGCAATAATTGTTTTGATATTAATTAATAGCATATATCCTAATCATATTTTAAATAATCCAACATATTTTTATCTAATAACTATGACAGTTACAATTTTATACTCATTAATCTTTATAAAATTAAACAAAATAATGAACAAAATAAAAAGTCAAATAAAAAAATATGTTATTATTTTATTATATACAGTAAGTTTTATTTCACTTTTATTTTCAGTAATTACTCTATTTAATAATGTTGTTTGGGCAGATGAAATTTGTTCTTTAGCTATGATAAAAAATACTTTTGGAAATATAGTTATAATAAATGCAAACGATGTTCATCCTCCATTATATTATTTATCGCTAAAAGCCTTTGTTATTTTTCTACAATTAATTTTTACAAATATTAATTATATATTTGTAGGAAAAATATTTTCTTTTATTCCATTTATTTTACTTTTAATATTAGTAAATACAAAGTACAGAAAAAGATTTGGTTTGCTTACATCTAGCATAATTACTGTATTAATTACGATAATGCCTCAAATTATGATGAATAATGTTGAAATCAGAATGTATAGTTGGGGAATGGCATTAGTAGCATTTGCCTTTACTTATATGTTTGATGTAATTGAAAAAAATGATAAAAAAAGTTGGTTATTGTTAACTATATTTAGTATTTTAGCAGTATATACGCATTTCTACGCCTGCTTAACAATGTTTTTAGTATATTTAGCAGTATTAATATATATTTTAATATGTAAAAGAAAATTATTTAAAAAGGTATTACTAAGTGGAATAATTGTTGCCATTGCGTTTATCCCTTGGTTAACAGTTATAATAAAACATTTAACAGAATCTGGTTCAGCATTTTGGATTGCACCAATAACATTTTCAACGGTAATTGACTATGTTGAATACATTATTTCTCCAAATAGCGAAAGCATGATTTTAAATATATTCTTAATGTTTGGAATATTGTTAATGTCGTTATATGCCTTTTACAAATTCATGAAAAATAATAAAAATATGAATGAAAAATTCTTTATTTCATTAGGAATATTTACACTAGTATTAATAGTTCTAACGGGAATTTTAGTATCGATAATATTTAATCCACTATTCGTTTCTCGATATATGTATTTTGCAATTGGAATATTTTGGATATCACTTGGTGTAATTTATGGACAAATGATTGACCATAATATAAAATTTAGTATTTTACTAATAATTCCATTACTAATAGGTATCATTAATTTAAACAATTTTATAAGAACAGAGGATGTAAAAAATATTTCTGCTAATAACTTTTATGAAAAAATTGAAAATATTGAAGATGGAACCATAATTGCTAATGAAATTCATGTACAGTATTTATTTTCATATTTGTTTCCAAAATCTAATGTATACATTTACAATCAAACAAATCCTGAGCATATGAAATTAATGTACCAAAATATAGATGGAATATCAGATTTAGAAAAAATTTCCTTTGAAAAACCTGTGTACTATTTAGAAAATATATTTGACAAAGACAATAAAGAAGTATTAGAATCTAAGGGATATAATTTGAAATTTGAAGATGAATTTTCAATGGATTGGTATAGTATGAAAATATATAAACTAGAAAAAGAGTAGGAGAAAAAGTATATGAAAAAATTTTTAGAGTTTGTTAAGAAAAATAAATATTACATAATTATGTTTTTCACAATATTTATAATTTCTTGTCTAGCCCCTTTAAACGGTGATGATTGGGGAAACTATAATCCTGATACTACCTTAATGTGGTCGATAAGTGATGCGATTAGAAGTTACTTGTCATATGAAAGCAGAATAGTAAGTAGAGTTTTAATAAATATTTTATGTTATCATAAAATACTATGGAACATATTGAATTCTTTGGCATTTGTTACAATATATTGGTCACTAATTAAATTTTTTAATATAAAAGATAATTTAGGATATAAATTAATTGGAATAATAATGCTTTTATTGCCTTGTGCCATGATAGGTCAAATGTATACTTGGGTAACTGGTAGTATAACATATTTATTTCCGACAGCTTTAATACTGGGATATTGTGCATACTCTTTAAAGGTATTAAAAAAAAATTCGATAAAAAATATACCATTTTTAGTAATTATAAATTTAATTGGTGCTTTATTTATAGACCATTGCGGAGTAGCTTTAATTTTTATAAATATATTTTTAATTATAAATTATTATCATAAAAATAAAAAGATCCCTATTCATATTTTCATACTTTTATTATTATCTATATGTTCATTATTAATTGCGTATTTTTCGCCGGGCAGTAGTAATAGATTGGCAGGTTCATCAGAATTTGCAAATTTGAGCTTTTTTGAAAAGATATTTAGTAATTATGATAATTTTTTAGATTATATTTATGCAGCAAATCCAATATTAGCTTTGTTAATGTTGGTACCTATTAACTATTTAATATTTCAAAAAATAAAACGAAACAAAGGGGCTGTTGAATAATTAAGCCAATAAATAATTCAACGGCTTTTTTCATGCAAGCAAATAAAAAATCCCTGAAA
>CALVUS010000009.1 GCA_944363665.1 uncultured Bacilli bacterium
CAATATTTAGAAGTGAACCTATTATGACTACACAAGATTTATCACAAATAGGATCACATAATAAAAGAGAAAAACAGGCTTATAATTCTAATCCTGATATTAAATTAGAGTTAAGTAAAGATAATATAGAACTTGTACCACTTGCTGAAAAGTATTTAAAAGGATTTGATATATTAACAAAAGAATATAAAAAAGAACACGAAGAAAGAATGAAAACTGAAAGAAAATCAAGAAAAAAGAAATATCACGAAATGCTTAATAGTTCAAGAAATTGTGTTGCAGATGAATTAATGTTTACTGCAACTTCTGAATTTTTTAAAAATATGACAAGAGAAGATATTAAAGAATGGGCTGAAACTTGTATGGAATTTGTTTATGAAGATTTGGGTTATAAGAAAGAACAAGTTTTACACGCAACTGTCCATTTAGATGAAAAAACACCACATATTCATTGCATAGTAGTTCCATTAGTTAAAAAAACTAGATTATAGAACTAATACTGAACGATATACCATATCTAAAAAGCAATATATAAAAGATAAGATACAATTATCACAACTACAAGACATGTATCATAAAAGACTAGCCGAAAAAGGTTATGATTTAGAAAGAGGCATTAAAGGTAGTGATAATAAACACATTAAAATTAAAGAATATAAACGAGTAACAAAAAAATTAAATCAGGAATTAAATATTAAAAATGATAGACTTGATAAGGCAGTTAATGACTTTGAAGATAAAATGAAATCAACTAAAAATATACTTTTTGATAAAGAGTATGTAAAAGTTAAAAGAGAAACTTTTGATAGTATGAATAATGTTATTAAAGAATCTAAAAAAGTAATGGAAATGCAACCAAAACTACAAACTATATTTAATGAGGTTGATAATTATGCTAATAGCTATAAATCATTAGAAAAAGAAAATAAAAAATATGAAAAAGAGATTACTAAACTTGAAAAAGATAATAAATATTTAGACCAAGAAAACAAAAGTTTAATAGCTAGATTAAATTATATATTTCAATTATTAAAGAAATTTTTAAGAAAACTATTGCAACGAGGTAATGAATATACCAAAGATGAAACCTCCGATGCAATTAAGGATTATTATGATAACGAAGTGTTTGATATGCATGATGTTATTGGTATATCAAGAGGAACTACTAAACAAGATGAATTATATGATTATGTAGTTGCACCTGACTATTATAAGGAAAGAGTTAGAAATTATGAAGATGAATACGATAAAGATGATTTTGATTAAGTATGTAAAATTATTAAAATACTCTTGATTTTTTTAATTGTTAGAGTGATAAATATTAAAACGGAAAATGAGATTAAATGTATCTAATTTGTCAATAACAAGACATTATGGTGAAGTTTAATCTCCTATCTGGTCTTTTAAATAAAATCGCTTAAAATGGCTAAAATGAAAGGAGAATGAATATGTTGTTAAGTGATAATACAAAAAAAGTTATAGATTTGATTGAAATGTTTGATGATTTAAAGGATATTGATAAAATTAGATTAGCAATACAAATACTTGAAAATTTACATTTTTCCACCGAATATGACATTGATAGTTTTATAAAATTACTAAAAGAAATATTATTATATTTAGATCCTAATTATAATAAAACCATTACTAATTTTGCTAAATATAAAAACTTACTTTTTATTTCATCAAAATATTTAGAATTATAATTATTAGAAAAACAAAAATTTTCAGTAGAAATGTTATTCAATGTATTTGAATATGATTTTAAAAATCAAAAAATTAATGAAAAAATAAATAAAGAATTGAATGTTTACGACTATTGTTATTCATTAAATATATTATAAAAGCGAGAATATGTTATTAAAGCATACTCTCACTTTTTCTATTTGTTAAAAAACTTTTTAATTTTTAATTCATTGTTTATATTATATAATATTCCCATTTTAATAGTAGAAATGTTATCGGATATATTAAATTTTGAAATGTCAGTATTTGATAAGTTACCATTAATATATTCTCTAATTAAAAAACCATTTGCATATCCATTAGATATTAATGGATAAATAACATCGTAATCATCAACTAATATAATGTTTTCAGTATTAATGTTGATAGATTTTAAGTATTCTTTGCATATATCACTAAATTTATTGTTGTTTAAAAGAACAATTGGCTTATTATTTTCATTATTTGAAAAATAAACTAAATGAAATTCTTCTAATTGTTTAAATACTAATTCACTATTAAATTGATAATTAGTGGGTTCTGATATGAAAGCAAAATCTATTAAATTGTTAGATAATTGATTATTTAATAAATCAAAACTATTTGTATCAATCAAATTTATATTTGAATTAGTATTAAAAATGCTATCTAATTTCTTATTTTCTATTAAATAATTGATATATATTTTATTACCGGCAATTTTAATTGCTTTACTCTTTATTATTTTTGAAAAACTAATTTCAGACTTCATAATATTATCAATGCTATTTGCTATAAGTCGATATAACTCTTTACCTTCATTTGTTAATATGACACCTTTTGTTTTTCTTATGAACAATTTAATATTCATTTGATCTTCCATTGTTTTTAACATTCTACTTATAGCTGGTTGACTAATATTTAATTCGTGAGCTGCCTTTGTTATATTTTTATTTTTAGCAATTACATAAAAAATTTTATAGTATTCAAAATTAATATTCAATTTTCATCACCTATAAATATTATATCATAACAAAATGTTATGTCAATTATAAAAAATAAGTATTTTACAAATGGCAATATATCTACTATAATATATGGCAACAAAGGGGGAATATATATGAGCTATGATAATGACATAAGACAAGATACAATTATGAAATATTATTTTGATAATTGTTATCCTAAATTAGATATTTATGAGAAGAAAGATAATGAAGACTCAAAACAATCGATGGTGAAACTTTGTATTAATTATACAGAATTTTTAACTTTTTTAAAGCAAACAGGTATTATATTACAAATGCAGATAAGTGATGAAAAACAAATAAGATTTAAGTTTTTATCTTATCCTAATTATATTGTATCTGGGATAAAAGAATACTTATTAGATTGTCTTATAAAATATAATAAAGGAAGAAGCTGTAATTGTGAAATTGGCCAAATGCGTAATACAGAAATATTTCCTGAGTGGACTGCCGATTTGAGACATTTTTGCAAATATCACGTTGGGGATAATATTTTATCAGAATACGAAGTAGATTTTTTTGATGCAAATGGTAGACATGAAGGTTATGAATATTTTGTTAGAATGACAATAAACGATATAGAACGTTGGGTTAAAATTGTACCAATAATATGGAGCGTTGACAAAGAAAATAATCTATTAATTTCTAATAACATAATTTTTCAATTCAATGAAGAGATAATAAATGATGATCAAAAATGTACCGAATATATAAATAATAGCATATACAATGATATGAAGTGCCACTATGAACAATATTTGTCAAATGGACGACGATTAGATAGAATGATTATAAATTATCAATTTCATAAATATAAACGTTACTTAGAACAAAATAATAATGAAACACAACCTAAGGTATTAAAAAAAACAAAACGTTAAATTATAAGTAAAATTCACAATTTTATGCATTTTTATAGTATAATTAATAATAGGTGGTGGTACTTATGAACATGGAAGAAAAAAATAAAGTAGTAACACAGTACTTATATAATACTTTTTCTGAATTAAAACAATTATGTGCAAAAGATAAAGGATATTTTATAAATGAAGACAAATATAAAAGAGCTTTAGATATGTTTTTGAATTGTGATGAAGACATAGATACAATAATAAAAATGATTGATTTTGAAAAGAAAAAGTTGTTAGACTCGTATTATAAATGGGAAGAACAAGAACGGCAAGCATATCTAAGCCAATTTGAAAATAAAACTGATGAAAATGAAAAACTTGGAATAACATTAAATAGACAGATGATAGAATTAATGATGATAGCCAATGCCAGTTCTATTAAAGAATTAAGAGAACTTTCTGTACAATTATCAATTGATATTTCAGATCAAAGTTTGGAATTAGAACAAATGAGAGAATTAGTATTTAATGAATATATTAATAGTCTAACAGACAGAAATGAAATATATAAAAATCCAATTGCAAATTTGAATAAAAAAATTTCTAATGTTATAAAAGGTGCCAATTTAACACCTGAACAAATTGATAAATTAAAATTAATAATTCAAACTGGAATGCAGTCAAATATATCGGCTGATGAAATATTTCAAAATATAAGTAGAGTATTCCCTAGAGAAATAAGCAATAATATCTTTATTGCATTATCAGAAAGTAGAGACTTAAGTGATCCTGGAATTAACCAATATCAAATACCAGACTATCAATTATTATTCGCTAAATTAAGAGAATTTAAATCTATAACTCTTGATTTTGAATCAAAACATCCTGCTGTATATATGCCTAATGGGAATTATTATTATAAAAAATTAGAGAGATGTCTAGATTTTGCTCGAGGTTTAGGCAAAGATGTTAGATTAAATGCTTTAATATTTTTTGAAGATTGTCCAAAACATTTAAGTGAATTAGAATATAATGAAATTAACAAACAAAGAGTTTATGATGAATTATTAAAGTATGTTGATAGTACTACTCAAATGATAGCTTCTTATAATAAGATGAGTTTAGAAAATAATGGATATGAAGTAGTAAAAAGTATTGATATTTTCAACGAATTAGTAACTAGATTCTCTAATGATTTTAACGGACAGTATTTAAATAGAGAGGATATTCCTAAAAATAATAGTCAAGAGTCTGGATGGCAAAAATTTTTGAATATTGAAGACTTGTGTGAAATTGCATTAGTTGCTAGAAAAAATTTACCAAATGTTGAATTTGTTTATAATGAAGTAAATTTAGAAGATAATAATAAACTGCAAACATTTAAATCTGTTTTAGATAGGATTAAAGCATTTGAGGAAAAGCATAAAGAAATGCTTAGTGGAAAAAAAATAGTTGATTGTATAGGAACACAAATGCATTTGAGGTCAGATGTTACAGAAAAAGAAATTGATTCTTCATTAAATAAATTATCATCATATGGTTATCCTATAAAAATCACTGAATATGATCAAGCATTAACTGATGATTATATTGCAACACATTCACCACTAGAATGCGAAACCGAGAAACAGAGAAAACAAGTTGAACTTAAAAATCTTATTGTGAATAGTTCTAAAAAATACAATATTAGGCAAGTAACAATTTGGTCTTTAACAGATTCTGCTAACTTTTTATTGGATAAAAAAAATAAAACATTAATTCAACAAGGTAAAGAGCCTGTGAAAACCATCTATGGAGGGGCATTTAGAGATAAAAAAGTTTTTGATTATAGAACAAGTGGCGAGATTCAAGTTGCTAATCAAATAAGGCAAAAAAATCATCTAATAAAACAACAAAAAGCACAAGCACGACAAATGGATAAACCAAAGGTAAGAACCTTAACCTATCCGCATACTCCTAATTCAATTTCAAACAATGGGTTTATAAATGTATTTATATTATCTTTAATTGTCGGTATTGTTGCTGGGGCTCTATTTATGATTATTTATATGGTAATTAGGTGATAGCTTATGAGTGAAAACTTAAATTTAAGAATATTAGAATCATATGTCGAGATAGATAAAATGCAAGATAAAATAAATAACGAAATATTTAATTTTATTGCAAAAGCAAATGAACTTGTAGAATTATCAAATGATGAATATCAAATTGAGAAAACATTTATGTTAAATAAGATATCATTAAAAGGTTATATCTTGGATTCTGATTGTTGCATTCAATTACATGATAATAATATTAATAATTATTCAATAGATGAATTAAAAAATTATTTAATCCAATATGAAAAATATTTTAATAATAATTATTCGAATTATTTATTAGCACTTTCTTTGTATGAAATAATAGAAGATATAGAAAAGCAAGTTGATTCAAAAATTGATTTAGAGATTAGTGAGTTAAGCAATATAGTATCGAATATAAAGGATGTAAAAAATGTTAGCAAAGACGAATATGAAAGTTTATATTACAAATTAAAGACTCAAGTAGATAATTATTTTAAAAATAATAAATTAGATGAAAAATCTTATAATGTATGTATACAAATATTAAATGATATATTTAATTTTTATATTAGCGGTTATCCTAATATACCAGATGAATATTTATATCATGAAGAAAATTAGATTGCATAACTGATATATTTTTCTTGATTGACTTATCTGGTCTTTTGGTAAAAATACTCAACATAATATTTAATCCAGATAAGTAACACACTGCCAAGTCGGCAAAAGCCAACTAGGAATAGTGTGCCAAAGGAGAACCTTTGGGAACCCATTTAAGCACCAATACTACAAACTATCGTAAGTAGTAAAGGTGCCTTTTTTATTTGTCTTATAACTTCATAAAAAAGTGAAAAAACTATCCCCACTTTAATCAGCATAGCTGACAAAACGTGCGTCGTTTTTTCAAAATAAAAATAGCATAATGCTAATCTTACGAAAAGCAAAATGCTATTTTCTTATTTCTGGTATTAATTGTTCAACTTTAGTTTGTTCTTTATCAGTTATTTTAAATAGAACAACTAATACTATTGCTGTCGCTATATAAGCAATAGTCATTGCTATATAGTTTTGTGAAAAGAATGTTTCAAATAACGCAACAGGACATAACACTATTCCTAAAAATCCTACTATATAAAATGTCTTGTCGTTATATTTTCTTGTTATTTGTTTTTCAGGATCTTTATCATCTTTTTCAGTCCATGTTCTATCCAACATAGACCAATTTTTTTGTAAACATTGCATTACCAAAATTAGCTATTCCTATAAAGAACCAACCAAGTGATACAAACTTATAATCATTTATAATAGGAATTATTATAACCATTATTGTTGCTAAAATAATACCAATGATTTGTACCTTATTTAAATACATTGTTATTTTTTGCATTTTTCTTTGCCTCCTTTAATCTATTTTCATCTAATATTTCAACTATAAGTTCATTAGTAACATTTTGATATTCTAAATCTTGTTTTGTTTCTATTGCACGTTCTCTTTCTTCTTCAGAAAGGTCATCTTTGGCTAATTCTTGATTTAAAGTATCAATCATTAAATCATTATTACTAATACTTACCTTTGCCATCATCCAAGCATCTTCTAGTTTATCTCCTCTTAAATGTTCATAATAATTTCTAATAAAAGGATTAAGAGTAGTTAATTGAGTTCCTAAACCTATCATACTTAACATATCATTATAATTTAAATCTATATGTTTACTTATTTTTTTTAGTATTTTAGGATTAGGTAATTCTCTTTCTCCAGATTCTATTTTAGATAATTCGGCATTACTAATACCAATTGCATTGGCTAATTGTCTTTGAGATAAACCCTTTTTTTCTCTTTCTCTAGCTATTGCTTCGCCTATGTTTTGCTTTGGCATAAAACTTCACCACCTGCATTAATCATACCGCCATCGTTAACGAAAGTCAACACATTTTATAAAAATGTTAATAAAAGTGTTGGCAAGTTCGTAATTATGATGTATATTTAAGATGTTAACGAGTGTTAACAATATAAAAATAAATGTAAGTGATTATGGATATGCAGCAGCTCCAAGTAATTGGATAACTGCATTATTTGATTATGACGATGTAACAAGTACAAACTGGCTATATTTAGGTTCTAATGAATGGACAATTTCCCGCAGAGCGGAAGATGGGCTTACTGTCTTCTCTGTGATCAACAGAGGGGTTGTCTTCAGCGACCATATGCGGATGAAGAATGCAATCCGTCCGTCCTTTTATCTAGAATCTAGTGTGAGTATTGCTGATGGAACAGGAACTTCGAGTGATCCGTATCGTTTATCTTTTTGAAAATATTAATAAAATAGGCTATTGACTAGTCTGTTTTTTCTTTTAATACTTTTAAAGCCGTAATAATTATTTCCTTTTCTTCTTTAGATAATTTTATTGACTCTCTTATCAAATGATATATATTTTTTATTTTTATTTGCAATAATTCATTGGTTTCTTTATATCCTGAATTATATAATATTTTAAATATCGTATTTATAAATAATTCTTTTTGTTCATTACTGTACTTAGTTAATAAATTGTTTATTTTGCTTTTAAAAACTAGGGAAAATTTTGTTAATTCTCCAGTTATAAAATAGCTATCAGTGCATAACCAGTAAAATGGATCATGTTGCATTATTTTTTTATTAGTACTTTTTACTATTACTGGTGTTACTGGATTATTTAAAAGAATTCCCACTATACTTTCTTCAGGAAAATAATTTTTAATTTTCTTAGATATTCGTTTAAAGTATATAGAATTTATTTCTTCTTCTAAAAAACCTGGACCATCAAAATTGTAAATGCTTTTTATTTTAAATCTGTTTATTAAATTTAAGTTAAAAGTTGCTGCTATAGCTAGGTTTCCTCCTTTAGAATGTCCTCCAATATATATTTTGGTATCTGTTAAATTAATTGCTTTATTTAAATATTTTTGAGCCATTTTTTGAGCAAATACGGGATATTGATAACTCAATTTTAGATCTTCTTCCCAGCCAACTAAATTATTATCAGTTCCTTCAAAAGATATAAATGTAAATTGTCTATTTTTTATAGTTATTGCTGCAAATTGTCCTTCATCATTGTTAGATTTTAAAAAGTTTTTTAATAAAAGGTTTTGATACCGGTAAGAATTAGCTAGTATTTCTAATAAACTTACGCATTCTTTAAAAAAATTTAATGTCTTTTTTACAGGAGCATGTTGTTTATAAAGTTCATGAGCTTTTTTTATTGTTATTGGTTTTTTAACAATATTCGTAAAATCTATATATGATAACAGCGAAAATATTAAAGCATCTATTTCATTAAAAGGAAATTCTTGCCAATCTTTACTTTTGTTAATTTCAATATATTTTATAATATTATAAGACATTATAATCACCAAAAATATTATAAATTAAATTTTTTTTAATTAAAAGACTTAATACGACATATTATTTATAATTAAAGGTGTAATATAGGATTGTGATAATATGAAAGCTAAATTTAAAGGAAGAAAAAAAGTACAAGCAGGTTTATTTAAATCATTTATTTTATTATTAATATTGTTAGTTTCTTTTGGTGGAACATTTAAAATACTTTATAGTACTATAAAAGTAAATATTGATAATAATACCTATTTGGATTATTTAGTTAATGATTCTTTAGGAAGTTTTTCACTAGGGGATATTACTACTTTATCTAGTACAGAATTTTTATTAAAGTATTCTTTGGGCATAGAAAATTTTAATACAGGTGTAAATGATATAGAATTGACTAGTCCAGTTATATCAGAAATTGAAAGTCCAGATAATACTAATAAGGATCCAACTGTATATATATTTAATTCTCATCAAACGGAAGGATATCGTAGTGATTTTGCAGAAACTTTTAATATTAATAATACTGTTTATATTGCTAGTCATATTTTAAAAGAATATTTAAATGATTTGGGAATCTCTGCTATTGTGGAAGAAAATAGTATTGTTGATGTTCTCAATACCAATGGTTGGAAATATAACAGTAGTTATAAAGCTAGTAGAATTTTAATGGAGCAAGCTAAAAAAGATCATCCTAGTCTTAATTTTTTTATTGATTTACATCGAGATGCAGCAAGTTACGAAAGAACAATGGTTGAAATTGATGGTAAAAAATATGCTAAAATTATGTTTGTTGTAGGTTTAAAACATGAAAATTATGCTCCAAATTTAGAACTAGCAAATATTTTAAATGAAAAAATTGTGGGGATTAATGAAAATTTAAGTCGAGGAGTACTACAAAAAGATAATTCTGGAGCCAATGGAATATATAATCAAGATTTTGATCCTAATACGATACTTATTGAAGTTGGAGGTCAGTATAATTATATTGAAGAAGTTAATAATACCTTAAAAGTTTTTGCAAGTATTTTGTATGATTATTTTAAGGGGCTGGAGGAATGAAAAAGAAAAAAAATTGGTTTTTAAGATTGCTAAGTATTTTATTTGTAGTTTTTTTAGGACTTTATATAGCATCTATCAGTGGATACTATGAATCCCAAGTTAGTAACAAAGTAGCTTTAACTGACAAAGCAATTGAACAATTTGAACAGGATGTCTTAGAAGGAAAAGCTGTTGATATAAATACTTATATTAATGAAGAGACTAAGGATTATTCTAATAAATTTACAGATATGGGAGATCGTTTTTCAGAATCCATTCAATCAGTTTTAACAGATGGTATTGGTGGAATTTGGGATGCTATAAAAGTTTTGTTTTTTTAAAAAAAATATTGTATAATAAAAGCAGGTGTTATAAATGCAAGAAGCAAAAATTAGAAATTTTTCTATAATAGCCCATATTGATCATGGTAAAAGTACTTTGGCAGATCGAATTTTAGAAATGACTGGAGCTGTTTCAAAAAGAGAAATGAAAGATCAGTTGTTAGACAATATGGATTTAGAAAGAGAAAGGGGAATAACTATTAAACTTAATGCTGTTAAATTAGAATATAATGGCTATATTCTTAATTTGATAGATACTCCTGGACATGTCGATTTTTCTTATGAAGTAAGTCGTAGTTTAGCTGCTTGTGAAGGAGCTATATTAGTAGTCGATGCTGCTCAAGGGATTGAAGCTCAAACATTAGCTAATCTTTATCTGGCACTTGCTAATGATCTAACAATTATTCCTGTTATTAATAAAATAGACTTACCTAATGCTAATATTTGCAAAGTAAAACAAGAATTGATCGATGTTTTGGGCTTTAAAGAAGAAGAAATAATTTTGTGTAGTGCTAAAACTGGCGAAGGTGTTAAAGACATAGTAGATGCAGTAATTTCTAGAATAGATCCCCCAAAAATCGATTTGGAAAGTAAGACTCGAGCTTTAATATTTGATTCATATTTTGATTCGTATCGCGGGGTTATTTTACTGGTTAAAGTAGTTGAAGGAAGTATTAGCATTGGTGATAAAATAAAAATGCTTGCCACTGGTAAAACATTTGAAGTAATTGAATTAGGAGTACATACCCCTAAAGAAGTTAAATATAAAACTTTAAAAAGTGGTGAAGTAGGTTTTATTGCGGCAGCAATAAAGGATATTAGTTCAGTATCAGTAGGAGATACTGTAACGACACTAAAAAATCAAGCAACAGAACCATTAGCGGGATATAAAGAAATGAAACCGATGGTTTTTTCAGGAATATTTCCTACAGAAGCAAATAAGTATGAAGAATTAAAAGAAGCATTAGAAAAATTAAAATTAAATGATGCGGCTTTATCTTTTGAACCAGAGACTAGCGAAGCTTTAGGATTTGGCTTTAGAATTGGCTTTTTGGGTTTGCTTCATATGGATGTAATTATAACAAGACTTGAACGAGAATTTAATATTGGTATTATTGCTACCAGTCCAAGTGTTATTTATAAAGTTACATTAACTGATGGTACAATCATAGAAGTTGATTCTCCAAATAAAATGCCAGATAAAGTTAAAATTCAAAATATTGAAGAACCATACATTTATACAAATATTATTTCCCCAAATGAATATATTGGTGCTATAATGGAATTGTGTCAAAATAAACGCGGCATTTATAAAAGTATGGAATATATTGATACTAGCCGAGTAAATGTTCATTATGAGATACCTTTGTCGGAAATTGTTTATGATTTTTACGATAAGTTAAAAAGTACAACTAAAGGTTATGCTTCATTTGATTATGAATTAAGTGGGTATAAAGAAAGTAATTTGGTTAAAATGGATATTTTACTTAATGGGGAGGTAGTAGATGCATTAAGTGTAATAGTCCATAAAGATTTTGCTTATACTAAAGGAAGATCAATTGTAAATAAGTTAAAAGAACTTATTCCAAGGCAAATGTTTCAAATACCAATTCAAGCTAGTGTTGGATCAAAAGTGATTGCTCGAGAAAATATTAGTGCTATGCGTAAAAATGTTTTGGCCAAATGTTATGGTGGAGATGTCTCCAGAAAAAGAAAATTATTAGAAAAGCAAAAGGAAGGAAAGAAAAGAATGAAGATGGTTGGAGCTGTTGAAGTTCCTCAAGAAGCATTCTTAGCTGTTTTAGGTGATGAATAATGGAAAATACTGTAATAAAAAAAAGAATTAATAGAATGTTTAGTAAAGATAAAAATAAATATAATTTTATTGCTTTAAGTGCCCTTAATTTTGGGATTAGATTAGAAACTTTGAGTGAAATGCTAGAAAGCGATCCTCAAGAGTTATTTGGCATATTGCATAGAAATTGCGATTATTTAATATATCCTTTAAGATTTTTATTTGAACATGGGGCTATTGATCAATTAGTAGCAAGAACCAATTTTGAGGATTATTTAAATAAAGTATATTTAGCTTTTATTACTGGTGATAAAACAGCTTTAGATACACTTTTAAAGCAAATAAAAGATAGTGAAATAATTGAATTTCAAAAAAGACATAATAATAAATCATTATATTATAAAATAACTGATGCAGATATTATTATTTTAGCTAAATATCAAATAAAATATGGTATCAGTTCAAAAAATATGGGTACTAAATTTAATATTAATGTTCCTAATTATTTAAAAAGAGTAGAAAAATTGCCAGATGAATACAGTATGTTAAAATCTAATGTTTTTTATTTAGAAGATTA
This sequence comes from uncultured Bacilli bacterium, assembly GCA_944363665.1. Taxonomy (GTDB): domain Bacteria; phylum Bacillota_I; class Bacilli_A; order RF39; family UBA660; genus Onthocola_B. The sequence continues at coordinate 12,769 of CALVUS010000009.1, forward strand.
TTATGAGAATCAAGAACAATTAAGTGCTCGGAGACATAATGGCTAAATCGGTTTATATTCATATACCATTTTGTAAAAATATATGTTCATATTGTGATTTTTGTAAGTTTTTGTATAATGAAAAATGGGTAGGGGCTTATCTTACCGGCCTTAAAAACGAAATTAAAGACCGTTATATGGACGATGAAATTCAGACAATTTATATTGGTGGAGGAACACCAAGCGCTCTTACTATCCCTGAATTAAAACGTTTATTTAAAATAATAGATATATTAAATAAAGAAAATTTAGAAGAATTTACTTTTGAATGCAATTTAAGTGATATAAATGCCGATTTACTTGCATTACTTAAATGTAATGGTGTAAATAGATTAAGTATTGGTATCGAATCTTTTAATAAAAATAAGTTACAATTTATGGAAAGAAAAGCCGATTTTAAAGATGCAGTTAATAAAATTAAATTATGTCACGAATACGGATTTGAAAATATTAATATCGATTTAATGTATGCTATACCTAATGAAACTTTGAAGGATTTAAATAGAGATTTAAATCTTTTTATTAAGTTAAATCCAATGCATATTAGTACATATAGTTTAATATTAGAAGAGCATACAAAAGTAGTAAATAATGCTACCCAATACATTCAAGAAGAACTAGATTATGAAATGTTTAAATTAATTTGTAAAAAGCTAAATAATGCTAATCATTATGAATTAAGTAATTTTGCTATTCCGGGATATGAGTCTAAACATAATTTAGTTTATTGGAATAATGAAGAATATTATGGTTTTGGTTTAGGTGCCGCAGGTTATATTGATAATATAAGATATCAAAATACCAAAAATCTAAAAAAATATCTTTTAGGAAATTATGTTGAAGAAAAAGAAATATTGGGTAATAAAGAAAAAATGGATTATGAAATTATGTTAGGACTTCGTAAGTTACAAGGGATAAATATTTTAAAATTTAAAGAAAAATATGGAAAAGATATAGAGAAAGTTTATAATTTAGAGCCGTTATATAAAAATAAAGACCTAATTAAAAAAAGAGGCTATATATTTATTAATCCTCAAAAAATATATGTCATGAATGAAATACTAATTAAAATAATTTAATATATTTTGGTTATCCTAAATATAGGAGTTGAAAATATGTTAGAAGATTTAGAAATAGTTAATGGTATTTTATCACCAGAATTTGATATTTATAATAATATTTATTCAGTAGATATTGCTAGTGATGTCACTAGTTTAGTTATAAATTATGATGTTCCTGATGGCTACAGTGTTAATATTATTGATAATGCTGATTTAACAGCTGGCGAAAATGAAGTATATATTCAAGTGATAAAAGATGAAGAAATAAATACCTATACTTTATTAGTTTATAAAGAAAATCTGGAAGAAGTAATAAACTATGAAGAATTTTTAGAACCAGTTGAAATAGAAAAAGAAATTAAGCCGTATACTCCATATTTAATTGCTGGCTGTTGTTTATTATTAATTTTAATTACTTTTTATGTTTTGTTTCTAAGACATAAGAAGAAACATTAAAGCAGAAAAAAGACGGGAGAAAAATAATCCCGTCGATTTATACTAATCAAGGTATTACATCACCTTGATACTTTTATTATATGAAGAATTTTTAAAAATATACATAAAAAAAGCCATTTTTTAATTAAGCGGCATTTTTATTTATTGTTCTTGCTTCTCTAGCACTTATTATAACTTTTTCTCCATTAATAGTTTTCTTTTGTAAATTTGGCTTTTGTTTCATCTTTGTTGCTCTTAAAGAGTGTGATCTTCTATTACCACTTAAAGGTTTTTTAGTAGTTACTTTTGTAGCCATAATCTGCCTCCTTTTCGTTACTTAAAAATTTTATCATTATATTGGGACTTTGTCAAATAGTTTTAGAAATAATTTAATAAATTGATAGATAGTGAATATTTGACTTATTTAATAGATTATGATAGTATATGCAATCATATTAAAAAAAGGGGGAAATATTATGGGAAGAAAATTGCAAACGATATATGAATATTTAGATGAATATTTACCTGAAGATATCGATAAGGTTATAGAAAATTTATCGGAAGAGGAAAAAAGTCTTATTGTGAAACGATATGGTAAAGATTTAAATAATCCAGTGACTGATAATAATTGGAATTTTGAAGATAATAGAAAGTTTTATAATTTTTTGATTCCTAAAATAAAAAGAATGCTTAAAAGTATATCTGAATTATCAAATAAAGAAAATACCAATAATTATTTTGAAAATACTGAATTTGTTCAAACGGGATATACTTCATTTTTAATTCAATTATTAAATGATGGCAAAAATGATAATGAAATTTGTAAATTTCTTAAGATAACACCACAACAGTTATATCAAGAGTTATTAAAATTAAAAAATTTAGGATTTACATATTCTAAAAAATATTATTCTGATGGTACAATCAAATATAATAATATTAAGACATTGCATGATTTAAAAAAATATAAAAATAATCGACTTATACAAAATGAAACAATAATTACTGATAAGAAAGAGTCTAGTGTAAAAGTATTGGCAATATCAGATTTACATTTTGGAAATGATTTAGAAAGAATTGATTTACTCGATCGAGCTTTTAATTATTGTGTAAAAAATGGAATTCATATTATTTTATGTGGGGGAGATATAATTGATGGAACATTTACAAAAGGAAAGCAAAAAATAACTGATGTATATAAACAAATTGAACATTTTTTAAAAAATTATCCTTATGATAAAAGCATATTGACATTTAGTGTAGCTGGAGATCATGATTATAGTGCCTTTCATAAATCATCTATAGATGTTATGGAAATCTGCAAAAATTACCGCCATGATATTATCATCGGTGGATATAATAATGCTGTAGTAAATATAAAAAATGATAAAATTCATTTATATCATTTAATAGAGTCTGGAAAAATATTTCAAATTGATGCTCCCATCGTCTTACATGGCCATAAACATCAGTATTTAACATTTATGAAAGATAACCAACTAAATATTTCTATTCCTACATTGTCGGGTTTAACCCAAATGGAACCAAGTACTTTAGAACTAACTATTAATTTTAATAAAAATGGTTTTATTTCAAATACGATAATTAAGCACTTATATTTTAGTCATGATAAAGATATAATAATTAGTGAAGTGGCTTATGATTTAGCAAAAAAGCAGTATTCTAATGATGATTTTATAAAAAATGTTGAAGAATATAGATTAGATTTAGAACAAAATGACCAAAAATTAGTATTGGAAAGGTCAAAAAAAACATTATCTCAAGTAGATAAATTTTATAAAAGATATGGCAAGTAAATATAACTTGCTATTTTATTTTGTATTGGAATATACAAGAATGTGATATATAATAATGAAGAGGTAATAAGTATGTATACACCATTTAAAATAACGACAGATTATACACTTTTAAAAAGCTTAATTAAAGTTAAAGATTTAATGAACTTTTTAGTTCAAGAAAATATTACAAGTTGTGGTATTTGTGATGAAAACTTATATGGTGTATTAGATTTTTACAATTCTTGTAAAGAAAACGGTATTAAACCAATTATTGGTTTATCTATTAAACTTAATGATTTAGAATTATATTTATATGCTATAAATTATGAGGGGTATAAAAATTTATTGAAAATTCATACTATAAAGGAAACTAGAGAACTTGCTATTATAGATTTAGAAAAATATAGTAGTGATATGCTTGTTATATTACCTTATAAAAGCATAGAATTATTTAAAATAATAAGCTTTTATAAATATGTTTATATTGGTTATAATAATGAATTTGAAAAAAATAATGCTTCTATTTTAAGCGAAAATGTAGTTTATGTAAATGATATAAGAGTTATAAGAATTGAAGATGTAAAATATTTAAATTATTTAGATGATTTAAGAAAAGAAGAAAGAAAAGACTATTCTAATAATTATTATAAAAAAGATATCAATATAGATTTAAATAAAATACATGAAATAGAATCTTTAATAAATATCGAAATACCGCAAAATAAAAGATATATACCAGTTTATAATTCTACAATTGATTCTTTTTTGTTTTTAAAAAATTTAGCTTATAAAGGACTTAATATTAGGCTTAATAATAAACTTACAGATGTTTATCTAAAAAGATTAGATCATGAATTAGCTATTATAAAAGAAATGGGTTTTGTAGACTATTTTTTAATTGTTTATGATTATGTTTTATATGCTAAAAAAAACAATATTTTAGTTGGACCTGGTAGAGGCTCTGCGGCAGGATCATTAGTTAGTTTTGCCATTGGTATAACAGATATAGATCCTCTTAAATATGATTTGCTTTTTGAAAGGTTTTTAAATCCTTCTCGAGTTACGATGCCCGATATAGATATCGATTTTGATGCTACTAAAAGAGAAAAGGTAATAAATTATGTTAAAGAAAGATATGGATATGAAAACGTTGCTTTGGGTCTGACATTTAATACTTTGAAAAGCAAATTAGTTATTAGAGAAATGGGAAAAATTTTAAAAGTAAGTGATAATTTAATAGATAAATTTGTCAAAAATATTGCTGCTAATATGAGTTTAAAAGATAATTTGAAAAATCCAATTATAAAAAAATATTTAGATAGTTATCAAGAATTACGAGATGTTTACAATGTATCTTTAAAATTAGAAGGACTTAAAAAAAATGTTTCTACTCATGCAGCAGGTGTTGTCATTTCCAGTGTAAAATTAGATACTGTAATACCGATTCATATTAATAACGGGGAAATAATTACTGGAGTTGCTATGGAATTTTTAGAAAATATGGGGCTTTTAAAAATGGACTTTTTAGGTCTTAAAAATTTAACTATTATAGCTAATATTTTAAATAATATTGGAGATGACGTATTAAAAAATATTGCTTTAAATAAAAAAGAAGTGTATGAATTATTTCAAAAAGGTGACACAGAAGGAATTTTTCAATTTGAAACACCAGCAATGCATTCTTTAGTCTTAAAACTAAAGCCAAATTCTTTTAATGACTTAATTGCGGGAGTAGCATTAGGTCGTCCAGGACCAAAAGAACATGCTTTATCTTTTATAAAAAGAAAGAATGGATTAGAAAAAATAACTTATATTCATAAAGATTTAGAAAGCATATTAAAAGAAACTTATGGAATATTAATTTATCAAGAACAAATAATTGCTATACTTGTTAAAATTGCTGGATATACTTATCAAGAAGCAGACTTAATAAGAAGAGCTATTTCCAAGAAAAAGGAAGATATATTAAAGCAAGAAAAAGTTCGGTTTATTAAAAGAGCAGTTGCCAATGGTTATGAAGAAAATATTGCTTTAAATATTTACGATTTGATAGTCAAATTTGCCAGTTATGGTTTTAATAAGTCGCATTCGGTTGCTTATGCTTTAATAGCTTATCAAATGGCATATTTAAAAGCCTTTTATCCGGCATATTTTTTAGTAGAGCTTTTAAATAATTCAGCTAGCGATACCAAAAATACTTATTATTTTTCTTATTTAAAAAGTAAAAATATCAATTTTTATAAACCAAGTATCAATAATCTTTATAACGATTATTTTATAAAAGATAATAAATTATTTATGCCTTTATGGCTTATAAAAAATGTAAATAGAGAAATTGCAAATAAAATAATTGCTGTTAAAGGTGAAAAATATAGTGATATATTTGATTTTGCTTACAAAACAAAAGATTTTATGACTGCAACATTATTTGAAAAGCTTATTAGAGCTGGAGCATTAGATTGTTTTACTTTAAATCGCAATACGTTAATAAATAATATTGAAAGTGCCCTAAATTATGCTCAATTGCAAGATGATGAAGGAAGTATTGCTAAGCCATTAATAGTTGAATATCCAGAATATAGTAGTAATATTTTAAAAGAAGATGAGTTAAGTAGTTATGGTTTTTATATTAATAATCACCCTACTAGTGCATTTAATAGCAAAGACTATTTTAAACTGATGAATGTATCAAGTAATTTATTTAAAAAAATTAAATGTGTTGTAGTAGTTGATAAAATTACGAAAATAAAAACTAAAAAAAATGAAAATATGGCATTTTTTAAAGCCTCTGATGATACAGGTTTTGCTGATTTTACTGTATTTCCAGGAGTATATAATATATTTTCAGATATTAAAGAGAAAGATTTAATAATGGTCTATGGAAGTATTGAAAAGAGATTTGACAAAAATCAGATAATAGTTAATAATATAAGAAAGCTGGGTGATTTACATGAATGAAGAATTAAAACGTTTTTTAGATAGTATCAATTTTACCCAAAGTGGAATAGATAAAGCCGATATTAAAAAAGTAATTTTAAAAGAAAAAGAAGGAAAAGCAATTGTTTACATTCACAATGAAAATGTTTTAGATTTAAATCTTGTAAATCAACTTTTTTTATGTGCAGGAAATGGAATTAATGGTAATATTCCTTGTGAAATAAATTTAGTATATGATAATATTTTGGAAGATGATATAAAAAGTTATTTAGATTATTTTATTGATGAAATTATTATTAAAAGACCATCTTTAATAGGATTGAAAAATAGTGATTTAGAAATTAAAAATAATGTTTTGTATTTTTCCGTATTAAATGATTTTGAAAAAAATGATTTATTATTTGAAAGTACTGAGCTTATTAATCAACTACAAAGATATGGGTTAGGAACTTTTAAAATAGAAGTGCTAGTTAGTGAAAATTTAAGAAAACAAGTAAAAGAAGAAATTGAAAAAGATAAAGACAATATTCCGATAAAAGAAGAATCTCCAATTATAATGGGAGTTCATAAAGATGGGGATGTGACAAAGTTAAATAACATTTTAGGAGAAACAAGAAATGTAATTGTAGAAGTTTATGTTTTTCAAAAAGAAGCTGTTGAAAGACAAGGCAAAAAAGGCCCAATTTTTATAATGAATATGAAAGTCAGCGATAAAACTGATAGTTATATGATGAAATTAATTAAGTTTGATGAAGAAGAATTTAATTATATAAATAAAAGAATTAATGTAGGTAGTTGGTATCGTATTCATGGTAATATGGAAATGGATGCTTATCTAAAGAAAATGATATTAAATGCTAAAAATATTGAAGCAATTGCCTCTAAAGATGAAAATGTTATTGACGATGCTCCTGAAAAAAGAGTTGAATTACATGCTCATACAATGATGAGTGCTATGGACGGAGTAATTGATGCTGCAACATTAGTTAAGTTTGCTGCTAAATTAGGACATAAAGCTGTAGCTATTACTGATCATAATTGTTTACAAGCATATCCAGATGTTTATAATGCTTTAGCTAAAATAAATAAAGGAAAAGAAGGTAAAGAGCGATTTAAAGCTTTATATGGTGCAGAACTAAATGTAGTTGATATTGATGCTAATATCGTATTTAATAATAAGGAATATAATCTTTTTGACCAAGAATATGTTGTATATGATACAGAAACAACTGGTCTTAATAGTGGTAAAGATCAAATGATTGAAATTGGGGCAGTAAAAGTTAAAAATGATGAAATAATTGCTAGATTTGATGAACTTATAGCTTGCCCAACACCTCTTCCTAAAATAATTACTGAACTTACTAATATTACTGATGAAATGTTAGATGGTAAGGATTCTGAAGAAAATGTTACTAGAAGATTTTTAGATTTTGTTGGTGATTTACCACTTGTTGCTCATAATGCTAAGTTTGATATATCTTTTATATCTAATGCTGTAAAAAAATATAATCTAGGTGAATTTAATAACACAGTAATAGATACTATGGGTATGGCTCGAAATATGTATCCTGAATGGCGAAATCATAAACTTTCGACATTAGTTAAAAATTTAGAAGTTGAATGGGATGAAGACAAACATCATAGAGCTGATTATGACTGTGAAGGAACGAGTAAATGTTTTTATCGTATGCTTTATGAATTAAAAAAACAAAATGTTAAGACTACTTTGCAATTAGCAAATTTAGCAGATCCAGAAAATGCTATTAAATTTGCTCGACCATTTCATATAACAGTTATTGCTAAAAATAAAGTTGGTTTAAAAAATTTATTTAAAATAATTAGTTTAGCTAATACAAAATATTTATATAGAGGAAAAGAACCGAAGATACCCCGAACTGATCTTATGAATTTAAGAGAAGGATTAATTATTGGAAGTGGTTGTATTAATGGGGAAGTGTTTGAAAAAGGTTATGGACTTAATGATGATGAACTAATTGATTTAATGAATTTTTATGATTATATAGAAGTAAATCCGTCGAGTGCTTGCTCTCATATTATTGGAAGTGATAAGAAATTTCATAATGTGATAGAATATGGAGGATATATATCAAGACTAGTTAAAACTGCAAAAAAAATTGGTAAATTACCAGTAGCAACTGGCGATGTTCATAATTTAAGACCAGATGATTTAATATATCGCAAAATTATTATTGGTCAAAAAACTAATGGTAAAATTCATCCTCTTAATCATAAGGATATAGAAATTCCTAATATGTATTTTATGACAACTAATGAAATGTTGGAACAATTTTCCTTTTTAGATGAAGATTTAAGGAAAGAAATAGTTATTACTAATCCTAATAAAATTGCTGATGAAGTAGAAGAATTGCAAATAATTCATGATAAGCTTTATACTCCAGTATTAGAAAATTCAGCAGAGATTACTAAAGATATGGTGTACAAAAAAGCTCATGAAATATATGGAGACAATTTGCCCAAAAATATTGAAGAACGTTTGGAAGCTGAGTTAGCAGGAATAATAGGTGGAGGATTCGATGTTATTTATTTGATTGCTGAAAAATTAGTTAAAAAGAGTAATGCTGATGGATATTTTGTGGGATCTCGTGGTTCAGTTGGTTCATCTTTAGTAGCAACGATGATGGGTATTACTGAGGTTAATGGCCTTCCGGCTCATTATGTTTGTCCAAAGTGCAAAAAGTCTTATTTTGAAGATGAAGTGGGAGAATCGCTTTCTAATACTTATTCTAGTGGTTATGATATGCCTGATAGATATTGTGAGTGTGGAGAGAAACTAAAAAAAGAAGGTCAAGATATGCCATTTGCCACATTTTTAGGATTTAAAGCAGAAAAGGTTCCAGATATCGATCTTAATTTTTCGGGAGATAATCAAGCAGATGCTCACAATTATGTTAAGGTTTTATTCGGTGAAGATCATGCTTATCGTGCTGGAACAATTTCTACGGTTGCAGAAAAAACGGCATTTGGTTATGTTCGAGGATATTGTGAAGATAATAATATAATTTTAAATGATATTGAAATAGAAAGATTAGCAATCGGATGTACGGGAGTAAAAAGAACAACGGGTCAACATCCCGGTGGTATAATAGTTATTCCCCAATATATGGATGTATTTGATTTTACTCCTTATCAGTATCCTGCAGATGAACCAGATAGTACTTGGTATACTACTCATTTTGATTTTCATGCTATTCATGATAATGTTTTAAAACTTGATATACTGGGGCATGATGATCCAACAATGTTACGGTATTTGGGAGATATGACAAAAGTTAATATTTTAGATATTCCTTTTGATGATAAAAACGTTATAAGTCTATTTACATCTCCCAAAGTTTTAGATGTTACAGAAGAACAAATATTATGTAAAACAGGAACTCTTGGTATTCCAGAATTTGGGACTAATTTTGCTATTAGAATGCTTTTAGAAATCAAACCAACTCATTTTGCAGATCTTGTTAAAATTGCAGGATTATCTCACGGTACTAATGTTTGGCAAGGCAATGTTCGTGAGTTAATTATTAATAATGTTGCTTCTTTTAATGAAGTTGTTGGTTGTCGTGATGATATAATGGTAAGCTTAATTAATTATGGTATGGAACCTAGTGCAGCATTTAAAATAAGTGAATTTGTTCGTAAGGGCAAAGCTAAAAAAGAACCTGATACTTGGTTGGGACATGCTGCTAATATGAGAGAACATGGTGTGCCAGAATGGTTTATCGAATGCTGTCGTAAAATTGAATATATGTTCCCAAAAGCTCATGCTTGTGCTTATGTTATGATGGCTTACCGAGTTGCTTGGTTTAAAGTATATTATCCTCTTTATTATTATTCGGCTTTCTTTAGCATTAGAAGAAGTGATTTTGATGTCAAAGCAATGCTTCAAGGATATGACGGCATAAAAAGAAGATTAATTGAAATAAAAGAAAAAGAGTATAGTGCTTCTGCTAAAGAAAATGCTGTTGCAGATACTTTGGCTGTTGCTTTAGAAATGCTTGCTCGAGGATTTCAATTTAAGAATATAGATATAAAAAAATCTTTAGCTAAAACATTTTACATTGATGAAGAAAATAAATCATTATATTTGCCGTTTATGGCTGTCGATGGTTTAGGAGAATCTGTTGCCAATAAAATCATTGAAGAAAGAGCCAAAAAAGCATTTTATTGTATTGAAGATTTTCAAAACCGTGGCAAAGTAAATCAAACTACAATGAATGCTTTAAGAGAACTGGGAGTATTTGAAGGAATGCCTGAATCAGCTCAAATGAGTTTATTTTAAAAAGTCTTACTTTATATGAAATCTAAATTTTCACTTATTAAATGGTTAATAACTAGTATTTCTGATACGTCCTATTCTGCTTTATATATTTGCAATCAGACTATATATAGCTATCAAACATTTTATTTAAAAGCAGGTGTAATGTATAATGACATGAATTGCTCAAAAAAATCATTTTAGAATTAGTATTTAAGTTATTAAATGAGTGTAAAATATCGATGAAAAATTCGATATTTTTTAATTTTTTATAAAATAAAAAAGGAAAATC
>CALVUS010000010.1 GCA_944363665.1 uncultured Bacilli bacterium
TGGGGCTTTTTATTTATTAAATTAAAAGAGGAGATGTATAGAAAATAAATTATCTATTTTCTAACATCCCCTTTTTTATTTTGAATTTATATTTACTAACCTAATCTTTATTTTAATTTGTTTTATGTTTCTTTACTATTATTTTTTTATTTTTCTTGTTTATATCTACCTCCGCGACAATATTCATTATAACAAACTTTAAAAAAACATAAAATCAAAAGTTTTAATTTTATGTCAATTTTACTCAATTTTTACTTTTAAAATATTATAAAGCATAAATTTTTAACAATATTGAATATTTATAAATAAATTTTATTTAAATCAAACTGTTAATTATTTTATTAATATCTTCTAAATATATTTGAAAAATAAATCTAAATAAAGAAAATTTATTGTTTTTATGATAATAGCACATTCTATTTAACTATTATAGCATATTTTATTAATGAAAGGAGAAATAAATGTTAGAAAATAATTGTAATGATGCACAATTAAATGACTTGCTATATACTAACAATTCTGATGAATGTCTATGCAAAGTTGTTAATTGTTTAGCAAAAAAATGTACTGGCCCTACAGGACCAACTGGGCCTAAGGGACCTACTGGGCCAACTGGAGCTACTGGAGCCACCGGTATTCAAGGTCCTACTGGATCTACAGGTGCTACTGGGGCTACTGGGGCTACAGGTGCTACTGGACCTCAAGGACCTACGGGTGCTACTGGAGCAACAGGTGCTACAGGTGCAACAGGAGCCACTGGACCTCAAGGACCTACTGGACCTGCTGGTAGTGCAGATTTAGATAGCTATGCTATGGTACATGACGAAACTAATTCGACAGTTCCTGCTCAAAATCCATTATTATTTCAAACTACTAACCTATCTAATAAAATAACCTATGACAATTCTACTGGAGACTTTTATATTCCTGAAGAAGGCATATATAATGTACATTGGTGGATAAATGCTCGAAATGCTAATAGCAACGAAAATAATTGCGAGCCAAAAACTTTAGGTGTTGAATTTCATCAATATTGGCCACAAGATATATTAATTGCCCATTCATCAACTCATAATAAAATGACTTGTTGTGATACTGGTACTTTAAATGGTAATGCCATTTTCTATGCACCAGGAGGAACTAGCTATAGATTAATTAACACATCAGAAATAGATTTTTCTTTAGTACCTAATGATAAATATTCTGCTTGTGTATCAATTCATAGAATATTTTAAGTATGAAACACTAGACATGTTCTAGTGTTTTATAAAGTATTAATTTTTTATAATACTGTAAAAAATTTTTTTAACTTTTTTAATATTTTCACTTTAAATATATAATAGATTTAATTTGATAGTAATAATGCTAAAATTTATTAATATTTAACCAAATTAAACGGTTATCAGGATATTTCGTATAAATAGATTTTAAAATTTCTTCATTTTCTTTTTTTATAGAATCTTTAAATTTTTTATTTATAAAAATGACAACAATCCATTCGTTTAAAGTTATTATTGTACAATAAGGTCGTCTTTTTTTTACTGCAATATCTGGATCATTAATAATTTTCAAGTCATCAATTACCATTTCTTTCATTGTGTTAAATGGAATTTTTAAGATATTGCTTAATAACATGAACAGTTGTTGCCTGTTTTTCAAACTTATTAATTCTTCTTTATAATCTTTTTCTTTAATCATAAATTTTTCTCCTTTATTATATTTATTACCACAAAATTGTAAATTTCCTTTTTTTGCACATAAAAACTTCTACCTTTTTGTAGAAGTTTTTAAAACTAACCATTTTTAATTATTTCTAAATTACTTTTTATTCTATCATTTTCAGGATTTATTTCTAATGCTTTTTTAGCATATATAATAGCTTTCTCTTTATCTCCTATATTATAATATGCTAATGACAATAAATCATCAACTGTTTCGTCAAAACTAAATACTTCGTTAATATATGTTTTATAATTTATAGGAATTCTTTTTGCTTCTTCGCAATAAGTAATTACTTTTTGCCAATTTTTTTCTTGATAATATAGTAAAGCCATTTCTACAAGTGGATCTCTTAAATGAGGGGCTTCTATAATTGCTCTTTCCAGCCATTTCTTTGCTTCCTCATTGTTTTTTAATGCTTGATAACAGCGGGATATAAAACGCATTGATGCACATCTTTCATCTTTCCAAACTGCGCTTTTTAATTCTAAGTGTTTTTTTAACATTTTTATGGCATCTTCCCATCTACCATAATACATATATTCTCTTCCTAAATAATGAGTATTTCTGTCATTTTCGGGATCTTCTTCAACAGATAATTCTAATAAAGGCAGATATGAGCTACGAGATTTAGTGTTATCTGGGTAATGATTTATTACAAGCTCATCTGTTGTTTTAAAACATTCATTTTCTTTTTGATAAGATAAAATTTCATGAACTGGATTTACCCATTTATAATTATTACGAGAATGGATTTTATCCGAATAAAACGATACTCGAGGATTATCATGTTCATCTAAACTCCAATTATATACATAACGAAGTCTTGTTGTTTGATTATCCCAAGTTTTTTCTAAAGCTTGTCTCCATCCCGGCATTAATATTTCATCGATATCCAAACAAATACAAACATCAATATCTTTTGGTATTAATCTCAAGGATTCATTTCTAGCAACATCAAAACGAAACTTATCAAATATTTTTTGTTCAACAATAACATTAGCTTTTTGTAATTTAGATACACTGTCATCAGTAGAACCAGTATCTAATACACAAACACAATCAGCATCTTTTATAGAATTTAGCCATCTTTCAATAAATTTACTTTCATTTTTACAAATGGCATACACACAAACTTTTAGTTTATTCATCTATATTCCTATGGTCCTGTTGGCCCTGTTGGTCCTGTTGGTCCTGTTGGCCCTGTTGGACCTGTTGCTCCTGATGCTCCCGTTGGCCCTGATGCTCCCGTTGGGCCTGTTGCTCCTTCTGGTCCTGTTGCTCCTGTTGCTCCTGATGCTCCCGTTGGGCCTGTTGCTCCTGATGCTCCCGTTGGGCCTGTTGCTCCTTCTGGTCCTGTTGCTCCTGTTGGTCCTGATGCTCCTGTTGGTCCTGATGCTCCTGTTGGTCCTGTTGCTCCTTCTGGTCCTGTTGCTCCTGTTGGGCCTGTTGCTCCTGCTGGTCCTGTTGCACCCGTTGGCCCTGTTGCTCCTGATGCTCCTGATGCTCCTGTTGGGCCTGTTGCTCCTGCTGGGCCTGTTGCACCCGTTGGCCCTGTTGCTCCTGATGCTCCCGTTGCTCCTGCTGGTCCTGTTGCACCTGTTGCACCTGTTGCTCCTGTTGGGCCTGTTGCTCCCGTTGAACCTTGTGGAATAACTAAATTTAAAAAGAAATTAGGTGATGTTCCAGTTATGGATGCTGCAGCTGCCGGACCTGTTGCTACAGTTCCAATGCTTAATGAAACACTTGGACCTGTTGCACCCGTTGGCCCTGTTGGTCCCGTTGCTCCTGATGCTCCTGTTGGGCCTGTTGCACCTGTTGCTCCTGTTGGGCCGATTGGTCCTGTTGCTCCTGTAGATCCAGTCCCTGATGCTCCCGCTGGTCCTGTTGGCCCTGTTGGTCCCGTTGGCCCTGTGGCACCTGCGGGAATTGCAAATCTTAAAACTGCATTTTCATTAGTACCAACATTAGTAACTTCAGCTTGTGTTCCAGGAGCTGTTGTTACTGTCACTCCGGCAGTAATTGTTGCTGGTCCTGCTGGGCCTGTTGGCCCTGTCGGACCAAAACAACAACATGATTGTTCTAAGCCTGAACATTGAACTTTTTTTACTGCTCTTTCATAATTATTCACAATTAACCTCCTTTCTATATAAGATATGCAAGTAGTTAATTATTAGAAATGATATTTATCTAATATTAATTTGCTATAATCTTATTTTTATAATATAATTTTAATGCATGCGAGGTCAAATAATGAAAAAAGAAGTTTATAAAATCTTTAAAATGTACTGTCAACAGTATAAACTTAATAACTATAAATCAAAAAAATTATGGAGCATTATAAGACCCATTTGTTATCACAAAGAATTTTTAAAAAGATTGCAGACTCCATTTTGGCACCATGATATAAAAACACTAGGTGAACATATTATTTGTGATGCCATAGTAACTTACAAAATTATTGATAAAGTTAATAAAAAAAACAAAAAAGCAATTAATATCTATTTAGCAGTTATTATTGCCATGTTTCATGATCTTTATGAAAAACCTTGGCAAAATAATTTAGAATTACCGCGAAGAAAATTTAAAAACAATCATGGATTTACTCATCCGATTGAAGCTATAACAAATGCTATAACATGGTTTCCAAATTATTTTATAGAAGATAAAGATACTTTAATTATTATTGATGGAGTTATTCATCACATGTTTCCTTTTCCTGTTAGAATAATAGACAGTGGCTTAGAATTAAACAATCAAGAAAAATATGAAAAATTAGATGATAAATATAAAAAAATTATTAAATTGTCAACTAACATTGGAAAAGTTGGTATTTTTTCAATAAGAAAGTCTTTTTATATTGAAGGCCGTATCATGTCAAAAGCTGATAAAATAGTTGCCATAAGAAAAGATTTAAAAAGCATAGATGGCTATATTTCATTTTTAACTGGTAAAAATAAAAAACTTTTAAAAAAGGAAGAAAAAATATGAATTATTTATCAATTATCAAAATAGCATTAATAGTATTTCCCTTTATTGCATTTTTAGTAACTTTGCCTTATATACTAAAAGAATATCATAAATATGGATCAGTTTATTGGTATAGGGCATTAATTATTTATTCTTTTATCTTATATTTGTTAGCAGCATATTTTTTAGTAATATTACCACTTCCTTCTAGATCAGAAGTTATGGCTATGACTTCTCCAACTACACAATTAATACCATTTAATTTTGTAACAGAGTTTATAAAAAATAGTGGTTTAGTATTAAATAATTTTAATACTTATATAACTGCTTTAAAAAGCACACAGTTTATTGTGCCTATATTTAATATTATACTGACTATTCCTTTTGGAGCATACTTGCATTATTACTTTAAATGTAACTTCAAAAAAACAATTGCATTAGCATTTTTATTAAGTTTATTTTTTGAATTAACCCAATTGACTGGATTATACTTTATATATCCTCGCGGATATAGGCTATTTGACATTGATGATTTAATATTAAATACTTTTGGTGGATTAATAGGATATTTTTTAGGAAATATTTTGCTAAAATTTTTGCCAAATAGAGAAAATATTGATAAAACAGCATTAGAATTGGGAAAAAAAGTTTCTATTATAAGAAGAAGTTTAGCTTACTGCTTAGATTTATTTTTAACAAATATTATTTTTGGAATTATATATATTATATTTGAATTTAAATTTGGAATGAATTATTTATTTTTTTTAATTTCCTATTTTATATTTTTACCATATTTTTTTAATGGACAAACCATTGGTTGCAAATTTTTAAAAATAAAAATAGTATCTACTAAGTACAATAAATTACATTTATCGCAAATGATTGTTAGAACCGGACTATTTTATTTAGGATATGTAATCTTTCCTATTTTATTGTTAATTATTTGTTCTAACATTATTTCTTATTTTAATAATACTCTTTTAGTATTTAGTGTATTATTATTGGGTTTCTTACTTCTTATTTATTATCTTATTTGTTTTTGTAAATTAGCCATAAACAAAAAAATTTTTTATGAAATATGGAGCAATACTAAGATTATTAGTACAATAACTGAATTTTCCCAAAATAAAAACAGTTGCTAAAGTATAAAAAAATGCTACAATATTGTTGTAAAATAGAAACATACCATTTTACAGAAAGGAGCATTTGTGAAACAAGAAAGAAACTATTCAGTGGAGTTTTGGCGATTTTTCTTATGTATTACTTTTATGTTAATACATGTATTTATGATTTATCCAGTGATGTATTGGCACATTCCACCATACATGATTGGAGATAAGATTCCTTGTTCTGGAGCAATGGATATCATTATAATATTCTATATTGTTAGTGGTTATTTCTTGATGTCATCTCACAAGAAAAACAAAGAAAAGAGAAAGGATAAGAAAACCACACCAGCAACAGAAGCTGGAAAGTACTTGTTAAAAAGATTAAAGGGGCTTTATCCAGCCTTCTTAATTGCTTTAGTAATTGGACTAATATTAAGTAATATTTACCGTGAGATACCGTTAAAAGATTGGCCTTTTACAGCAATTGATTCTATTTGGGAATGGTTAGGAACAATTGTTACTAGTTTAGGTATTGGTAATAATGCATATGGCTTATATACTGATGGTGCACATGCATTAATGAATGGACCATTATGGTTTATTTCAGCAATATTTATCGTTGGCTACCTAGTATATTATTTACTTGAAAAGTGTGAAGACTTATATATTGGTTTAATAGCACCATTTTCATTCTTACTAGCATATGGATATTTCCATATCAATGGAATTAGTCCAATGTGGTATGAAACAATGCTTGGTGGATATTTAAATCAAGCATTTGTTCAAGCATTTGTCTGTATAGGTCTTGGAGTATTATTCAATGTAATAATTACTAAATTAAAAACTCATAAATTTAGTACTACAACAAGAATATTTTTAACTATAGCTCAAGTCATTTGTGCAGGAATAGTTGTATATCATACATTATTTACAACTAACTTCTATTTCACAACAATTCATGCTTTATGTGCAATATTAATATTCTTAACATTATTAAATGAAGATTATTTAACCAAGTTATTAAATCATAAGATTTGGAAATATCCAGGTAAGTTAGCACTGTATATTTATATGTTACACTTCCCAATAATTGGAGTTTTATATAAATCATTTAATATTACTAATATTCCTTGTTTAGCAATTATTACAGTTGTAGTAACACTTGGGTTATCAATGGCCTTGATGGCTATAATAGATCACGTTATAACACCTTGGTTAAACAGAAAAAAGGAAGCTTAATTTAAAGCAAACAAAAATCTCGTTATAAAGCGAGATTTTTTATACTTTACTTACTTGATATAATTCGACATCAACATTGGTTTCTTGACCAAATAAATCAATTATAATATTTAAACGATTATTTTCTAAATCAATACTGTCTACTTTTCCACTCATACCATTGAATGGGCCATCAATAATATTTACTGTATCTCCAACTTTTAAATCATTTTCAATATTTACTCTACTCATACCCATATTAGCCAAAATTCTATCAATTTCTTGGGGCAATAATGGTGTTGGTTTAGCACCTTTACCAGAAGATCCAATAAATCCTGTAACTCCTGGAGTATTTCTTACAATATACCAAGCTTCATCAGTCATAATCATTTCTACTAAAACATAACCAGGAAACATTTTTTTCACTTTTTCTTTTTTAACACCATCTTTTACTTCAACTTCTGTTGTTTCAGGAATTATCACTCTAAATATGTAATCTTGCATTCCCATAGATTCAGTTCTAGCTTCTAATTTTTCTTTAACTTTACTTTCATGACCAGAATAAGTATTTACTACATACCATTGCTTATCCATTATCCAACCCATCCTTTAACTAATGACATCAATAAATTTAATAACATGAATATTCCACATAAAATAGCACAAAAAATTATGGTAGATATAGTATACTTTATAACTTCTTTTGCAGATGGCCATTTTACTAATTTTAATTCTTTTCTTACTTCTTTAAAATATCCATCATTTGTTTTGCTTTTTGTTTTTTGCTTAACATTATTCTTTTTCTTTTTAATATCCTTTTTATCTGCTTTTGTTGAGTCCTTAGACATTTAAAAAACCTCCATTAAAAAAACACTTTCGTGTTCATAAGTAATATAACATACTATAATTTAAATTTCAAGTGCTTTTAATGCTTTTAATTTAGCTTTTATTCTTTGAATTGTATTGTCTATTTGTTTAGTATTTTTACTTAATATATTTGCTATTTTATTATAATCATACCCTTTTAACATAAGTAAATATACTTCATATTCAAGTTTTGATAATGTTTTTTTTATTATACTACTAGAAATTTGAACTTTTTCTAAATTAATCATTTTAGTATATGGATCATTTTTTAAATCTTTGATAGCATCCATAACAGAAACCTTATTATTATCAAACATTAATTTATCTAAAGAGCAAGAACTATTTATTAAATAATTACTTTTACTTTGTAATTTAGCAATATACTTTTTTATTCTTCTATCTATTACGAGATAAGCAAATGTTGAAAATTTAACTCTTTGATTAAAATTATAATTTAATATTGCTTGTAATAAAGCATACATACCTTCTGCATATAATTCTGAATACTCGTTAATAATTAAATTGTGATTTAGTAAGCACTTATTAATTATTATTTTTATTATATAATTATATTTTTCAACTAAAAATTCTTGAGCTGCTTCATTAGCTTCTTGAGCTAAATAAATTATTTCATATTCATTATTAGTTTCCATCATTTTCTACCATTTTATATATTAATATTCCAGCTGCAACTGAAGCATTTAAACTTTCAGCTTTCGAATTCATTGGAATTCTTATTAAAAAATCACTAGTTTCTTTAACAATTTTACTAACTCCCTTACCTTCATTTCCAATAACTAAAGCTTTTTTACCATTATAATCTATTTTTCTATAATCATTACCTTCCATATCTGCTGCATATATAAAATAGCCCATATTTTTAATTTTATCTATTGTATCAGCAATATTACTTACCATAATTATTTTAATATAATTAATTGTGCCAACACTAGTTTTTATAACCACATCTGTTACTTTAACACTACGATCTTTAGGTATTATAATCGATTTTATGTTAGCAGCTACACAAGTTCTAATAATAGCACCAAAATTATGAGGATCTTCTAAATGATCTAAAATAACTACAAATTCACCTTCTAAATCTTCTAAGCTATAATAATTATAATCATATATATCTATTACTACTCCTTGGTGATTTTCTTTGGTCAGTTTGTTCAAAAAATGATTATCAACTTTTTCAAATTTTATTTTATTCTTACGGCAATAATCTATAATTTCACTTCTCGAAGTTATCACTTTTTTTACTTTTTTACTATCTAATTCTTTTAATACATTCATTCCATAAGCTAGCATAATTTTTCCTCACATTCTATAATTTTTTTGTCTTATTCCATCTTTTAATAAACTTCTACTAACAAAAATATATAATAAATAGCAAAAATTAGCAACATAATTATTGCTTCTTTTTGAGTAATTATTTTTTCGCTACGAGCAAAAACAAATAATAAAAATGATGATAATAATGTCACAATTATATCAACTAAACCAAAACCAGTTAGTAAAACATCACCATATATAATTACTGGAATACCTAAAACAATACAAATGTTAAATATATTTGTGCCAATTATATTTCCAATAGCAATATCAAATTCTCCTTTTTTAGCACTTGTTACTGTCATAACCATTTCAGGTAAACTTGTACCAATAACTATTGCAAACATAGTTATTATCTTTTCACTTATGTTAAATCGATGTGCTATTTCTTGAGCTGATGATACAATTAAATCGCTACTATATATTATTAATACAATTGCTACAATAATAATTATAATCGCTACAATCGGAGAATATCTTATATTTTCAATTTCCTCTTCTGAGTAAATATTTTTCCGTAAAAGCAATTGTACTAAATAAATAATAAATAAACCAAATAATAATAACAAAATCAATCCATCAGAACGGGAAAATGTATCGTTTGTTAAAGGATTAAACATGCTATCCAGCATTAAAATAGCAAAAACTGATGTAATTATAACTAATATTGGAAGTTCTTTTTTTATTGTAGCATGTTTTACTTTAATTGGTCTGATAAAACTGGCAATTCCGATAATTAAAAAAATATTTACAATACAGCTTCCTATGACATTAGCAAAAGCAATTTCACCATTTCCATTACTTACACTCTGAAAAGAAATTGCAATTTCTGGAGCACAAGTACCAAATGCTGCAATAGTAAGAGCAATAAGCATTTTAGGAATATGCCATTTTAAAGCAAGAGCCGACAATGCATCTACTAAAAAATCAGATGCTTTAACTATAATTATAAAACCAATAATTAATAACACAAACTGCATAGAATCACCCGTTGAACTAATTATACAATAAATTACTAGTTTAAGAAAGAAAATTAATTTTCAAATTTACAGAAATGCAGAGCTTTTTATTAATAGTATGCCATTATTGCTTTATTTTGTCTGCATTAATTTTTCTAAAAGCAAGTGCTAGTAATTTTTTTAATTACTTCATCTACAAGATTTTAGTAAAAATAAATTCTTTTCTATTATTTGTGATGCTCATTCTGATATTTCTTCGTATGCCAAAAAATGTAATACTCCTTTATTAGCTATGATTATTTAACTACTAGCATTTACATCTATTGCATATGACACATGCATCAAAATTACCAGTGGATATTTGCATACAAAATAAAAATCAGTCATATTTCAGACTGAATGTATAAAAAGCTCGAATAGTTCGAACAGATTCGCCAATGGTGCTGAAAGCCGGGATCGAACCAGCGACCTATGCGTTACGAGGGCATTGCTCTACCAGCTGAGCTATTCCAGCACAAAATAATTTTAACAAATATATTTAAATAATTCAATTACTTATGATAAAATAATGCTGGGGTGGTTTGATGTTTAAAAATACGTTAGATAATAAAAGATATTATACTTTAAATTATTTTTTTCGTCAAAAATTTAAACAAAAAGTTATTAAAATTCCGCTAGATGTCAATAGTTCATGCCCTAATCAATTAAACGGAGGCTGTATTTTTTGTTCTAATAGAAGTACTTCTAACATTAGTGATGCAACTTTGGACATTGTTAAACAATTTAATAAAGGGAAAGAAATATTAGAAAAAAAATGGCCAAATAGTTTATATATTGCATACTTTCAATCGGGAACTAATACATATGGATCAGTAAAAACAATAAAAAAATTTGTTGATAAGCTATTAGTTATTAACAATGTTGTAGGTATATCTATTGCTACTAGACCAGATACTTTATCAGATGATTGGTTAGCATATTTAAACGACTTAAACAAAAAAACTTTTTTAACCGTTGAATTAGGACTACAAAGCAGCAACGAAAAAACCCTCAATTTTATTAATCGAGGACATACCGTTAATGACTTTACTAAGGCAGTATTAAAATTGCAAAAAAGAAATATTTTTACTGTAGCCCATATTATCGATGGTCTGCCTTACGAAAATAAAAATGATATGATAAATACAATTAAGTATTTAAACAATTTAAAAATAAGCGGAATTAAAATTCACATGTTATATATATCCAAAAATACTAAATTAGCTAGAATATATGAAAATAAAAATTTCCCAATTCTTAGTAAAGAAGAATATATAGATATAGTATGTGAACAACTTCGTAATTTAGATGAAAATATCGTTATTGAAAGAATTACTGGCGATCCAATAGTTGATGAATTGATAGAGCCAAAATGGTTAGTCAAAAAATTTTGTGTTCTAAACGATATAGATAAAGAAATGGTAAAAAGAAATATTTATCAAGGAGATCTCGTTAAGTGAAGATCTCGTTTTTGATGGTTTAAAAATTCTCTTATTTTTTTATGAGCTCTTTCCGTAACAGACCAATGTAACCATTCTTCAGTAGGTCCAGTTGCACTAATATCAGTTATAATGCGCACTCTATCACCTTTTTTCAACGGATAATTAAAAGCTACATAATTGCCATTAACTAAAGCAGCCGCCATATTATTTCCTAATTCCGAGTGAATTTTATAAGCAAAATCAATTGGTGTTGAACCTTCTGCTATTTCAATAATATTTCCATCGTTAGCTAAAACCTCAATTTTTTCCGCTAATTCACCTTTTAATAAATTTACAAACTCTTGATTATTGTTTGCCATTTTATTAGCCTCTATAATAGATCTAAATAGTGGATATTGTGTTTTTAATGATTCTTGCATTTTACTAGTCCCATTTTTTATATCATCATGCCAAAATTCTGTAATTCCATATTGAGCAATTTGATCCATATTATGTGTTTTTAACTGCATTTGAATCAATTTATTATTGGGGCCTACAACTGTAGTATGTACAGCACGATAAAGATTTTGTTTAGGTTGTCCAATATAATCTTTTAAATACTTTGGAATATGTTTAAAGTTTTCATGAATATATCTTAAAGATATATAACAATCATCAATATCATTTAATACTACAATAAAAGCTAATAAATCATGTATTTCATCTAAATTTTCATTTTTCAAAAAGCATTTAAATATGCTATATATACCTTTTAAACGAAAACGGACTTCACTATCTATGTTATGATAATTCAAAATTTTATTTATTTTTAATATGACTTCCTTTTTTAAATTCTCAGTTCTTTTCTCTAAATTATTTCTTATTTCGGATATTTCCTTATAATTTTCTGGTTTTAAATACATAAAGCACCTATCTTCTAATTCAGTTTTTATATTATCTAAACCTAAATATTGAGCTATAGGTACATATATTTCCATAGTTTCAATCGATTTAGCTTGTTGCTTTAAAACATTTTTTTTATATTGTAATGTCATCATATTATGTAGTCTATCTGCAAGTTTAATAATTATTATACGTACATCTTTAGTCATACCTAAAATAAGCTTTCTAAGATTTGCATTATCAATTGTTTTTTTATCATAAAACGACATTTTAGTTAAGTTCGTAACTCCCATAACTAAAGTTGCTACTGTTTCTCCAAACTCTTCAATAATTTCTTCTTTTTTAGTATCAGTATCTTCAATTACATCGTGCAGTAAGCCTGCACAAATAGTATCAGCATCGGCATTTAACTGAGCTAAAATAAGTGCTACTGATAATGGATGTATAATATATGGTTCTCCGCTTTCCCGAAACTGATGAGAATGTTTATCTGTTGCATATAAATAGGCTTTTTTTATTTTGGCTAAGCTGAATTTATCATATTTGGCAACTAACAATAATAAATCTTCTAATTTTACTTTCACAATCTCACCACCTAATATTCAGTATACTATACACTAAAATAACTAAACTGTCAAAATTTTTTAAATATAATCATATAATACTATTAGGTGAGTTATGAACAAAATAGATAATGATTTTAAAAATTTAATAAATGATTTAAGCAATTCTTCGGAAGAAGAAATATTTAAACATATTAAAGATAAATTTTTAAATACACCAGTTGATATAATAGAATCAATTGAAAAATTTTTAAATACTTTTAAATACTGGGGTGATTTAGACTATAAAAACGAAAATTTTGAAGAGTTAAAAAATAGAACTAATGCTTTAAAGAATCATTTAAACGATTTTATATGGTTATATACTAATTTAAAAGATTATCGTTCCAAACAAATATTATATAGCATTTTAAATTATTGGTATAATATAGATTTTAATCCTTTGGACAAATCATTTGAAAAAAATTATACACAATATTTTGATTTAGATTTGATCAAATGTGATGATCAAGAGGTTTTTGTAGATGTAGGGGCTTTTACTGGGGATACAATTAAAAGTTACATTGATAATTATGGTGCTTATAAAAAAATTTATGCCTATGATATTACACCAGATAATATAAAATTGATGAAGAATAATTTAAAAGAATACGAAAATATTATTTATAATGAAAAAGCTGTAAGTAATTGTTGCAAAACTTTTTATTTAGAATCTAATAACCAAAGTAGCTCTGCCAATAAAATTGGAGAACAAGGAGATATAAAAGTATATTCTACAACTTTGGATGATGACATTGAAGAGAAAATCACGTTGATAAAAATGGATATTGAAGGTAGTGAAGAAAATGCTTTATTAGGAGCAATTAACCATATAAAAAATGATACACCTAAACTTTTAATATCTGTGTATCACAATCATCAAGATATTTGGAAATTGCCATTGTTAATATATAGTATAAATAGTAATTACAATTTTTATTTAAGATATTTTGGCAATAAATATTATCCGACAGAAATAGTTTTAATCGCTATTCCTCAAAATTGCTAATAACTTGGCAACAATATTATTAATTATTTCTTCTTTATTTTCTTTTCTACTTTTTTGATCTACAATTAAATCAAAATTATAGTATACACATTTTTCTTTATCATAAATACTTACAAAAACTTGGTTATCGCTACCTATTAAATTATTTTTGTCAATTTTATTTAGCTTCCCTGTTATGCCTATACCATAATCAGCATTAGCAAATTTAGCAATATTAGTACTCATTTCCATAGCGGTTTCAATACTATAAACACTATACTTTTTTAAAATTTTGGAACTTACACCCATCCTTATTTTATATTCATTTGAATATGTTATCGCACTAAACTTTAGTACTTCGCTAGCCCCTTCAATATTTGTAATAGCATTGACTAATCCACCACCAGTACATGATTCCATAGTAGCAATAGTTTTATGTTTGGCAGTTAATATTTTTACGACTTCATCCATTATTTTTACTCCATTCATATTTTAAATTTTATTTAAAAAAACAAATAATATTAATTTCAAAATTTTTAATAGAGTTCAATCAGATTTCTATTTGCATTATTTCTTCATTGCTATTTAAAGAATAAATGGCAATTTTTTTATTTTCATAAATGGCATATGTTGATCCATATGTATCTCTAGGAAGAGATACTGATCCAACACAAACATAAATTTTATTATTATCTTTTTTTATATAGGGAATATGAAAATGCCCATAAATTAAAACGTTTAAGTCATTAATTTTAGTGTTGTTATCAATGTTATACTTATCTCCATGTGTGCAATAAATATTTAATCCATCAGTATTAATTAAAACTAAATCATTACATATAGGAAAGTCAGAAACTTGTATATCTACATCTGCATCACAATTGCCTCGAATAGTAAGTAATTTTCCTCGATATTTAGTCAAAAATTCTTTCACAGCATTAGGATTTACTTTTAAATTTTTTTTTACTGACAAGCCACAATGATAAATATCACCTAAATTGACAATTTTATCAAAATTATGTTGCTCTTCTAATTTTTTTATTTTATCCAAATTTTTAGTTATTCCATGAATATCAGATATAAATAGAATTTTCATTTTTAAAATCTGCCTATATTATGCGAATAATCTGGATTTAAAATAAGTGGATATTCCATATCAGTAAGATCAATATACCCTATAATAAAGTCTTTTAAAATAACATAATTTGGATTTTCTTCAAAATTCCAATTATTTGTATTAAATGTATTTTTTGTAACTAAATAATTGACATCTTCTTTATCGCATCCAATCAGTATCATTTCTTCAGTCTTGCGAATATTATGTCCATGTTCATCTGCTAAAAATTTGTAAGGATCCGCAATCATTTCAGGTGTCAGTTCAATTATTGTACTCCAATAATGAGAATCTGCCATCAATAAGCCATTTTCAAGGATTTTCTCGCCAATACCTTTTTCAGTTACATGGTAAAAATAAACATTGTCATTAAAATCTAAATCTTGTAAAAAATCAATCGCTGATGTCTCTAGCATAAAATAAGCTCCCTTCTTGTATTATTCATTTACATTTATTAAATTTATCAATTTATTAGCTATATTTTTAACATAAGCATCATTACTACAAGCCAAAGTCTGTAATAGGGCTGCAGTATTTTTACTTTGGGGAAGCATATAACCCGCTTCTCGCATTATATCTTCGATCATAACTTTATTGGAATGAAGTAAAGCTTTATATAATCTTTCATCTTCAACATGATCATTTAATGTTTTTTTTAAAATGCCTATTTCTTCAATTTTATTATCTGCTATTTTAAATAATTGTTTAATAACTTCAATATCTTTATTTTGTTGGGCTGGCATAATATTAGGTAACATGGTTATTGCCCGTGAAGGACAAGCTTGTGCACATGCTCCACATCCAATACATTTGGAAAAATCTATTTGCCCAGTTTCTGTATCAGTTGCACCTGTTGGACAAACAAATAAACATAAACAATCTTTGGTACATAATTTTATATTTCTATATGCATGATTTTTCACACTAATTTACCTCCATTATTTTAAGGCTTGGAACTTTACAAACTGGACAAATTTGAGGTGATTCATCTCCTATATAAACAAATCCACAAATGTCACATACCCATATTTTAGTATTTTTAATATAATCCATTCCTTTTTCTTTATAATTAGTTAAAATAACCTTTACAATATTGGTACTTTTATTAGCCCAAGTTATAATTCTTTTAGCTCCTCGGTCATCTAATTTATTAGCAATATTCATAGCTTCATTAAATTCTTCAATGTCTTTATTTACTAATTTTAGTAAATCATCTAAAGTTCCATCTTTTGCATCAACATATTTTTCATAATAATCTGATAACTGTTGAAATAAATTTTGCTCTTCTTCTAAATATTGTTTTTCACAACTTTTGGCTAAGTTTGAACATATATAGGCTATTTCCGAATTCGATAATTGTCTTAAATCATCTGATTCTTCTATTTCCATTGTTTCTTTTTCATCTTCTTTTTTTTGAAAAACGTCACCATTGTCTTCAATTATTTCTTCAAACATACTTTTTGGAGCACCACACCATGGACATTTCCAATCATCTGGTAAATCAGCAAATTTAATTTCTTCTTTAGCATCATCATAAATATAGCCACATATTTGACACTTATATTTTTTCATTTTACCACTCCTAAAATTATTATAACATAATTTATTATATAATTTCACTATTTAATAAGCTTTTAAACAGCTTATTTACTTGAATGTTTATAGCTTATAGCAACTAAATTCATTATTTCTTCATCTTTTAATGTATCGTTTAATATAATTGAAACTCAATTCTTTTTACTTAAATGATAGGCAGTATATATGCCTTCAAAATTTAAATATTTTGAAGTTAAATTTCCTAACTTTACATTTATTATCTCAACTTCACCAGAGGAATAAAGTGAACTAATAGGAGCTCTCCAATCAGTAACAATGATATCAGTATCTTTCATCACTCCATTTTTACCAATATAAATTGTACTTGTTTTTCCATCTTCTTCAGCAACGAAATCTATTCTTGCAAAATATGGTTTATCTTGTGCTACTTCTAAATTACTTATATGAAGTTTCTTTCTATCTGCAATTCTCCATAATTCTTCTCTATCACCTACAAAATCATTATATAATCTTTTTAAATCTAGATTTTCATCTTGTAAAATTTGTTTAATTATAGCAATAGTTTGTTCTAATTTTACCTTCTCTCTTTCAAATTCTAATTTATCCATATAAATCCCCCTTCTTGAAATTTATCTAATTATAACTGATTCAAAATATTTTTCTTGAAATTCAGTTAAAGCTCTAATAGCATCATCTGAATATTCTTGCCCATCCTTTGAAACTATTAGTTTGTCATCATCATCATTTGTACGATGTATAATAGCAATTACTTTACCATTACTCTTTTCTACTGGTTCAAATTCACCAACTAAATAAGCATCCAATTCTTCACCATCACCACTAATTGTATTAGGTATAAAACCATAATTTAACATATACATAAATCCATGTTTAGGATGTCTTGTTCCAAGTGGTCTATCAATTTCAACAGATACTTCCTTTCCTAAAAAATCTTTAGCATTTACTTTTTCCATTTTAAAATCCTCCATTTCATTCTTATAATAAAGCAAAACTACTTTCTGTCGTTTATTATATCATATATAATATTTTGATACTTTAATGAGAATTCCTTAATAATACCAGTTAACAAAAATACACCAATATGAGATGGTATTCCAATTGTCAATGTACCTCTTTTTAATTGAAGAATATCATTTATTTTTCTTTCTCCATTTTTTAAGTTATTTAAGGCTTCTTCTACATATGGTAATAATTCTTCAGCTTCAGGAGTCATAATTAAGGTATTACCCCTTTCAAAAAGAGTAATCCCCAGTTCATCTTCTAACTTTTTAATATTGTAGCTTACACTTGGTTGTGTTAAATCCAACTCCTTTGCTGTTTTTGAAAAACTACCATTTTTACAAACTAAGTAAAATAGCTTATATAAAGACAAGTCTACTAAAAATTCGTTTTCTTCCATATTATAAATCCTCCATATTAAATCTTAATCAACTAATTTATTAGTGACACAAGTGGCGGATATTTATAGGTGGTATACCTTCACATTTTCGTGTCATTGGTGTCACTATTTAATCAACAATATCACTAATTTTAATATTGTAATAATCTGCTAATTGTTTTACTACATCATTATTAAACTTTCTTTTACCATTTTCATATTTATTATATGTCGACTTATCAACATCTAAATATTTAGCAATTTCTTCTTGTGTTTTATTATTTTCAAGTCTTAATTGTTTAACTCTTAATCTTACTTTATTTTGTATATTGAATAATATAATCGGTATTATAGATAATTTAAATGATAATATTAAATTAGATAATAAAACTAGTGAATTTGACAATAATTGTACAGATTATGATGATTATGAAGAAGAATTTGAAGATTATGATAGCGATAAAGATGACTTTGAAATGAGTCTATAATATAAAATAATGTAATTGATTTTATGTCAGTTCCATTATTTTTTTATGCAATAATATATATAAAAATAAGGAAAAATGCTACCTAAAAACATATTTTCAAAATAATAAATCCTCGCAAACCCTTATATTTCCTAAAAAAGTAGTCGGCACACTTTAATATGCCGACTTTCAGGGGGAAATATTATTATCAGTTCGTAACAATTTATTAATTGATTAAAGTCTTACAAAACAAGGCTTTTTCTTCTATCAAAATTTATCAAAGTTTATTAAAATAACTTTATTTTTGTCATTTAGTATCTGATTTTGGTATCTAGAAAAATAATAATAAATCATATTAATATAATTTTTATTTATCACACATTAAAATTAAAACACTAATTTTCTTCAACTATTTCATAACCCAATTTTTCGTATGTTTTTTTTCTTTTCAGAAACATATTACGAGTTTTTGAAAAATTATCATCTATATAATCATAAATTAATATTTCTTTTTTATTACTATCTTGCCTATGTAATCTTCCAGCATATTGTGTTACTCTAGTTTGACCAGAAATAGGCATTGTTAAAAATAATACATCAAGCTTTGAATCATCAAACCCTTCACCAATATACGACCCAGTAGCTACTATAATTTTATTATCTTCGTTTTCATTTATTTGATTATTTAATTCCATATAGCTTTTAAGAACTTTTTTGCCGATTCCACCATAATATTTAAAAATATTATTTGTATATTTTGATAATTTGTCATAAATGTAGTTCATTAATTCTAATCTTTCTGTTAAAACTAATATATTTTTTTCATTATCATATTCCTTCTTAATATCTTTAATAATATTTTCACTACGTATAATATCTTTTGCTATCAAATCATTAATTTCATTTAATTCATAATTATCAATATTTTGATTTGTAAAATTTAAATGACTTTTCTTCGCAATTACTTTCATGGGGATATTCAATTTTTTATTAAATTTTAGACTATCTACTTTATACCTAATATCACCGCATTGCATTTTTATGATTGGAGTATGTCCATTTTCTCTTTCTGGTGTTGCAGATATTCCATAAACATATCTAGCATTTCCTGTATTAATTGCTTGCTCAAAAGTATATGCTGCAGTATGATGACATTCATCAATTATAATCATTCCATAGTTTTTTGCAATGTCTAAAACATTTCCATTATTCCATAATGATTTTATACTTACAACATCAATAACATTAGTAATATTCTTTTTCTTACTACTTATCTCACCAACTTCTTTTACATCTAAAAATTCTTTTATTCTATCTTTCCATTGATTAAGCAATTGAATTTTATTTACCAATATTAGTGTATTCACTTTTCTTTCTGCTATAAGTTTACATCCAATTACTGTTTTTCCGAATCCTGTCGGAGCACATAATATTCCATTATCATATTTTAACATATGGTCTATTGCTATTTGTTGTTCTTCTCTTAAACTACCATTGAATTTAACTTCTATTTTATTTCCAACAAATCTCTCATCTTTACTAATAATTTCAATGTTATTAACATTACATAGACTCTCTAAATAATTATATGTTCCTCTTGGCAATTTTAAATACTTTTCATCTTCTTTACTACAATCAATTACCATAGGAACATTGTAAACGGACATTCTTAATTTTTGTTTTTTATAAAATTCAGGATTAGCAAAGGTAGCAAGTCTTCTAAAACTATTTTTTACTACTCCATCAAGATTAGCTTTATCAATATATACCATATCCTTTAAAATTACTTTAATACTTTTAGGATAATCTATATTATTTTTACTCTTTACTTTTACTTCATTTTGCATATCAATTATTTCATGACTGATATCAATAGTTTCATTAGATAATTGTTTTATTTTTTCAAAAACTTCTATTTCAGTTAACTTACGAATAGAACTTAAATATTGCATTTGATTTTTTATTAAAATAAAATTTCTATCAATAAACAATGTATTTCCATATTTAGATGGTTCATTTTGAAATGGTAGCGCTATTAAATTACCATATCCACCTTTTGGTAATATATCTTGATTAGGAAACATTCTATCAAAAGAGGAAATTGAAATATTTGATATTTCCATAGTTTTAGATAATAACAAACTACCTAATTTTCTTGCTGTTATTGCTTTTATATTTGTATCAAAGAACACCCATATGTGTATTCCATTACCTGATCTACTACGTTCTATAGCAATAGGTACTTCATATTTATCGCAAACACTCGCAAAAGCTAATACATCACTTTTAATATCTTTTTTCGAATCTTTATCATCAAAATCTAATGACAGAAAAAAACAAGTATCATTTTCTAAAAGAGGATAAATACCTATTGGATAATTTCCATACATATGCTTATAGATAGTTTCTTTTGATATTGGTTTATTTTCCCTATATTGACAATTTTTACATTTTTTTCCCATTGTTTTATTACATATACCATTTTTCCATTCATTTGCACATGCAGGTATATAATATTTAATATTTGGATTATTTTTATCAATAGATAAATAAGGATATACATCATTTCTTCCTTTAAAATAATTCATAAATATTTTAACTGAATCTTCACGACTTGAAATATCTTCTGATGAATTTGTTGTTATTTCGTTAAATTGTTTCTTCAATTTATCTATTTCTAATTGTAATTTTTTTATTTCTAGTTCTTTAACTTTTATTAATTTTAATATTTCACTATTATTCATAGTATTATACCTCGACTAATTCCAACGAAGATATGAAGTTTAAAATTGAATTAACAGTATCATCTATAGACAATTCAAGCCAATTGTTTTTTGCCATATTAACCATGGATTTAAATCTCTTATTTGATAATGTATATTTTAAATTATTTTGTAACTCTGTTATATTACTTTCTTCAATTAATTCGTTTCTAAAAATTAATTTATCTAAGTAATTTAAAAAACGTCGCTTATCAAAATCTCTTTTATTTATCAAATAATAGATATCAAAGATGTCTTTGTATCTAGTTGATGTAATACCAAATTTTAATAATGACTTTATTTTTTCTACACATATTTGTTCTTTTGAATTAGCAAGTAAAGTAACACTATTAGAATCTATACCTAAATCAAAACATAATTCATCTTGATCTATATCAATATCTTTATGCACACCAACATCTAATTTAGTAGAAAATACATTACCAAAATTATCAGATATATCTATAAAAACTCTTTTACCATCATAATCTTGATGATGAAGTCTTTTTATTGGTGAAGTAATTTTTATTTTAATATCTTTATCATTTAATTTTTCTATAAATGTTTCTATTGCTGAATCATCTAAAGAATATCTTATA
>CALVUS010000011.1 GCA_944363665.1 uncultured Bacilli bacterium
TGTACAACATTTGAAAAATGAGCAATCCCAGTATCTACCTGGCTTTGCTCATTTTTGGTGTCAAAGAAAAGTTATTAATTATATCAAAAAAAGTAAAATATTAAATATTATTTTACTTTTTTATATTATCTTTACATTTTTTTTACTTTTTTAAATGTATTTTAATTGCTTTCTTTAATTTATCATAAAAATGTGAAGATAAAAAATAGCCAATAATTAAAACCGTTATAAAATAGATATGAAAATAGCCATTATTTATTTTATACATTATGTAAATATAAAAAATGACTATATCTATAATAAATACTAGTGTAATAAAAAATTTAATTAAGTTTCTTTTATTTTCTAATATATATTTATTAAATCTCGATAATAAATAAAAGAATATTCCATATAAAAATGAGACCATAAAAGATAAAATTTGAATAAAACTGTTCATTATTTAAATAATTTGTTAAATACACTTTCCTTATTTTTTATTACATTTCCATCAATGTAAGTAAAAGAATTAATTTTACCTTTTATTTTTACGTTACCATCGTTAGTATCCAGCTTCAAAAGTTCTAAATTTTCACCTAGTAATCTTAAATTACCCATAGTGGTTTCCATTAGGAACTCTTCGTCATCAAAACTTACTATTTTATTTACTCCTGTTAAAGAAATATTGCTTCTATCAATCAGTTTTATTTCTTGAGATCCATAACTTATTCCATCCAATTGTATCACCTGTTAAAATATATGCAAAAAAAAGATAACTATGTTAAATAATTATCTTTCTGAAACACGTCTTGCTAATGATCTAGTAGGTACTCCAGAAAGTTCTAGTACAGCTTGATTATCCATTAAACTTTCATGTATGGTTTCTAAAAATTCTTGAGGACTTACTAATTGATTTTTATAAGGAATAATTTTTTCTTCTAATTGACTTTCAATTTTATCGTTTCCTTCCCAATGAATTACTTTATCTCCTCTTTCTAAATAACTATATTTACCTGTTTGAGGAAAAAATACTATTCCTGTTGCTCTGGCACTATAGTAGTATCTTTTAAATTTTTCTAAATCATCAATGCCTAAAATGTCAGCATTTACTTTATTATTAACAACATCATCTATATCCAATTCAAAACCAACATAATATTCAGCATTTCTAATACAAATATTATTAAAGCTTGCTATTTCAACTCCTAAAAGCTGTTGATTACCATTTTCATCACTGTCATAAACGTATTTAAATGTACTTATGTTTTTCATTTTTTATCTCTCCTTTTTGAAGTAACGGAATTAATTCTACCACTCTAAATATTATATGTCAAGGAAAAATAAAAATTACTGTTCGTCAATTTTTGACAAATCAAATTTGTAAATCCATTTTTTGATCTTTAAAAATTCTTTCATCCATTTCTTTTAATTCTGAAGAAATATTAGGCAAAAATCCCATTTGATTAATTATATCTGTTTCCAAATTAATACCTGGAGCTATTTCAATTAATGTTGGTCCCTTATCTTCTAGTTTAAAAACACATCTTTCTGTAACATAATATACTTCTTGGCCATTTTTTAAAGCTTGTTTACCAGAAAAAGTTATTTGTTCAACTTTATCAACAAATTTTTGCTTTTCTCCTTCGTGTTCTATAGCTATTTTACCATCATTAAATTGTTCTTTTAAATTATTAGTTGTAAACGTCCCAACAAAAATAATTTTTGACGTCGATTGAGTAATATTTATAAATCCCCCTGGACCAGTAACACGACTTCCAAATTTGGAAACATTAACATTACCATCTTTATCAACTTCCGCTAGTCCTAATATTGCCATATCCAATGCACCGCCATTATAGGCATCGAATTGCTCCGCTGTTGGTATAATAGAATCTGCATTAATCGCACCTCCAAATGCTACTCCTCCAATTGGTATTCCACCAGTTGGTCCGGTCTCAACTGATAAATAAATTTCTTCTAAAAAACCCTCTTCCTCAGCTATTTTACCTACAGTTTCTGGTATGCCAACACCTAAATTAATAACATTTCCTTTTTTTAATTCTAAGGCTGCCCTTCGACTGCAAACTTTACGAGCATTTAAAGAAGTAACAGCATTATTTGTAATGTTAATTCTAGAATCACCAGTAGCCTCTGGACGATATATAGGCATATTATAATCACCTAAAGAAGTATCTGGTGGACTTACTACAACATAATCAACATAAGATGAATGAACTAAAACATTTCGAGCTTTTAAACTATGACGAGGAACAATTTTTTCTACCTGAGCTATAACAATTCCTCCAGAATTATGAGCAGCAATAGCCATATTATATTGTTCTCCAATTACTACTTCATGTTCTAAAGATAAATTTCCGTCTTCATCAGCATAAGTTGCTTTAATTATAGCAACATCTATTTTGAAAGACTTATATAGTAGTAATTCTTGATTATCAATTTTGACTAATTCAACTATATTAGGCAATTCTTTAGCTTTTTCATTAGCACGGCAACCATCAATACGCGGATCTGCAAAAGTATTTAGTCCAATATGAGTCAAAACACCAATTTCTCCACCAGCAATTGCTCTGTACAAATGATTAATTACTCCCAATGGTACAGCAAAAGCTGGAAATTGATTATTACCAACAGAAAGCCCAAACACTTTTCCCATACCCAAATGGGCACAAATTGCTTTTGCAACTAAACCTGGTTTTGCCAACATATTCATACCTACATCATCTGTAGTCAAATTTCCTGGTGAAATTCCGCAAGTTACTCCAATATTTTTTGGATGACCACTATCTAAATAGGAATTCATAATTCCTTTTAATATTGCTTCACATGAACCAGATCCACCCGAACCAGAAATAGCTAGCATATCTCCATCTTTAATATAATCTTTAATATTTTTTATATCTATTATTTTCATATTTCACCCTTTTAAATATAACATCCTTTTAAATAAATTAAAAGGATTGAATTTCTCAATCCCAATTAATTCAAACTATACAGTCTTTTTTTTCTTTAATATGGTTTCATCCATAATTACTTTAATAACACAACTTAGTACGATTGTAATTATTACTGTTGGTATGAATATTAACCAAAAAGAATAAGATGTTGCTTCCGTATTTTGGCCAAGTAATCTTAAAATTAAGATTGCAACAGGATAATGCAACATATATATATACAATGATAAGCTACCTAAATATTGAAATAATGGATGAGTTATTTTGTTATTTAATGCTTTTGACAAACCATCAATATTAAGCAGGCTAAGACCTATTACAACTATGCACAGCAATGAAACAGTCCATCTTTCTAAATTAAACCAAGTTGCTGGATAGACTGTGTACCACAATAAAAGTATTGATGCCAAAATATTAACAATAGTTAAAACTACCTTACCACCATTACTAAATTTGTGTTCTTTTACCTTTTGAATTAAATAATATAAAATGATACCACCAAGCATTCCTAAAAGAACAAATAATAAGCCATTATTAAATCCTAAAACTGCAGTTGTATTAGTTGCCGAACCACCCATGCCATTTGTGGAAGTTGTTTGAAGTCCAAATGTAGACCATGCAGTTTGAGCTGCTCTAGTATCTGTAAAACACCACCAACCACTTAAGAAAATAAATAAAAATGGTGCTACGATACCAGACATAAAATCTTCATTTTTGCTAAGTCCCCAATATAGAAAATATCCTACAATTATTATTGCGGAAATAAACCATAATGTACCATTTAAATTAAAGAATTCATTGCCTAAACTTCTAAGCCCGACTGAATGAAATCCTAAAAATTCCCACATACTATTAATAATCATTGTACATACTTGTTGGAAATTATAATCTGGATAGAAAAATTTTGTGGAAATAATTAAACCTAAAACATAACCTAGTATTAAAACAGGCATCAAGGCTTTAATTCTTGTCCAAGTGTATTCCCAAGCTCTAGATGAAGCACTTTTATTTGCATATTCTTTATCTTTATTTCGTTTTTTAAAATGTGCTACCATAAAATAACCAGCTGTCAAAGTAAATATTAATAAGACTTCACTAGAACCAAAAAACCAATTTGTAACTTCCATAAAGTACCCTGTTGAAGCATTACAACTTCTAGCTATAATATAACCAGTATGAAATCCAATTATTGCTAAAGCTATTAAAAATCGCCATACTTCAATTGCTACATTTCTTGTTTTTGGAACTTCTTTTTCTTTTGCCAAAATAAACACTCCTTTCTACATAAGTATTACCCTATGTTAAATAAATTATACCATAAAAAAAGATATTTTAAATATCCTTTCGTTTATTTTTTTATTTTATCATATTCTGTTATTATAGCATTTTCTATTTTATCTCTTAATTCTTTAGTTATTGGAAATACTACATTTTCTTCCTTTCCTAGCTTATTTATTTTTCCAGGCATCGAAACAAAAATTCGAGTTTTTCCTTCTATTATTTTAGCTCCTTTTATTGCCAAACAATTATCAAGAGTAAAATCTACAAATGCTTTTAATCTTGATCCCTCTTTCTCACGAGGATAAACACTAATACTAGTCACTTCCATAATACTTTCTCCTTTATTGTATATACAATATAATTTTAAAATATTTTTTTTATTTTTGCAACAGTAATTTATAAGTATGGCATTATTACAGATATTTTATTTTAACTTCCCCAGTTATTACATCTCTATAATTAAAGCTTTTTTCTTCGCCATTAATCAGTATAGTAAATAAATTAGGATATATTTTGTATATTATTCCTTCATATCTATTAACCCTGTTTCTAAGGCCATAAACAGATATTATTACCTTTTTATTTAAATTTTTTGAAATACTATCTTTAACTAAATTAATATTCAATATATCCTCCCTTACCTTGGATACCCAACATACATAAGACCATTACAAATAATTCCACCCATTCCTTCTTCTTTGTATTTAGTTTTATCCAATAATTTTTTCAAATCAATTTCTTTACTTCTCTCGGTTAGTGAAATAGTACTAGCAATGATCGCAGGATCTAAAGCATGAATATTTACTCTTTTAGGGCTAGATGCAAAATTTGCTCCAGCTTTTATTAATTCTTCATAATTACTTTGACAAGCCCCAGCAATTATAACTAATTTTTCATGACTTTTTTCATAATTTCTAGCAGCCTTTACAGCTTTCACAAAATAACCCGAATTTTTATAATTATTTATGTCATTAATATCTCCTTTTTTACGTAGATAAGCATCATGGCCTGTTATTATAACTATGTCTGGCTTATATTCTCTAAGTAAAAGCTGTATTTGCTCATAAACATTTTTTTCATTAATTTTTTTTCCAATTGCTAAAATACCATTCCTTTTATAAAATTTTAAACATCTATTTAAATAATCTTCATCTCCATCAATATGCAATACTTTTGCTGGTAAATAAAAATAATCACCACGCACTAATAATTCATCTTTAATATCAATTTCATCTATTGATATATCTTCTACTAAATTTTCTTCTAATTTTAAATCTTCTATGTTAGCATCAGCATAAAGTCGTACTTCAACTCCTTTTAAATAACACGTTCCATCTACTACATTTATTACCTTAAAAAAAGTATCATTTCCATAACTATTTCTGGTTACTATATCTCCTTTTTTTATTTTCATGAATAATCACCAATACATTATATGCAAAAACCTAGGAGTTTTTCCTAGGTTTAATTTTTTGAAATATGTCTATAAAAATTTTTTCATTCAATTCTTCCGCTCTAACGTTTTCTTTCAAATCATATTTGTCAAGTATTTCCTTTATAGTTTCCCAATTATAATCACTTAAATTATTTTTTAAAGTCTTTCTTTTTTGCCTAAAACACATTTTCAAAAATTCTTTATACTTATCAAAATCTATTCTTTCTTTATTACTTTTAGGTATTAATCTCAAAACTGTACTTTCAACTTTTGGCACTGGATTAAATGCATACTTAGAAACATCAGTCACTTTACTTATGTCAAAAAAATAATTAAGAACAACTGTAATATAACCATATTCTTTAGAATGTGGTCTAGCCAAAAACCTATCAGCTACCTCCTTTTGCACCATTATAACTAATTTTTCAAAATTAATATTACTAGCCATAATATGTTCAATTATTGGTGTTGTTATATAATATGGTAAATTACCTACAATAAACAATTTATTATATTTAATGTTTTTTATATCATCTTTTATATTACTTTTTAAAAAATCTTGCCAAATTACTTTGGTTTTATCATCTTCTAAATTCCCTAATATACCACTTAAATCTTTATCTATTTCATAACATATTAAACTAGCATTATACTCCTTTAGCTTTTTAGTTAATGCTCCTTGCCCCGGGCCAATTTCTATAATTAAATCATCATTACATACCAAAACTTCAGTAACAATTTTACTGATTACATTTTTATCTATTAAGAAATTTTGTCCCAAACTCTTTTTTGCTTTCATAAAAAATTAGGATGGGTTTACTCCCATCCGCTCCTTAATACATCGTAAGTAACACTACTTCTTCCGATATTCGTATAAGCATAATCTAGAGTTGGTGATAGAAAATCAAGTGAGTTTCCGGTAACACCACGGTCTAGCACTATAGCAACAACTCTATCTTCAGTTATACGATTACTATAAAAACTTACAATTGAACCGCATGGTAAATTTCTGCTTGATGCAACTATATAAACTTCCCCATATTCGGCATCATAATAAGTGTTTTTTCCATCAGTTATATCATACTCAGGCATACATGCAAGTGTTCCATTACATAATGGACAATTGTACACATAACCTGTTAAATCCCCTGTATATGTATCTATTGCACTAAATTTTAAATCTTCTTCAATTTCGATAACCTTTAAAGCCATAGTTGATAAATTAACTGTTTTATTAGTATTTTCATTTTCAACTGTAGCATCCATTACATTTGTACTACTTTTAGCAATAACTAATACAAATACAATCAAGGATAATCTGATGAAATAATTTAATATTTTCATAAAATACATCCACCTCAATTGGATAATTCAATTATAGCATTATCAAGTATGGATGTCAAAAGTTATTAAGCATTTCCTAAAATTGGTTTTTAGTTTTTTTATTCGTAAATTTAGTAAATAACATAAATTATATATATCTTTATCACTCATTTTAGAAACATCCTGATACTTTTTTAAAATAGATTCGCACTCATCAACAACATTATCTAACTTTTCCAAATCATACTTCCTAGTTTTTCTAATAAGTTCTAAAAATTTATCGAAATAAACTACTTCATTAAATAACCTTCCGTTATCATTAATAACCATTGTATCATCAGCAAGCATTTCTAAATTCATTGCTTCCCCACTATCAAATATCGGAGCAACACTAATCCATTTTAAAGTATTTACATCTCTAATTATTCCAAAATTATTTAAATGTCTATCAACATTCATAATTAAATAATCAAGAAGAAGCATATCTTCCAAGTTATCACGAGCATCACTTATCCCATTTGCTTCTAATATTTTAATATATCTTTCATAAATTTCTCTATAATTACCAATTAGTTCATCTTTTAATATACTATGGGCAGTAATAAATTCTGTATTTCCATCAATAAAATCTTCACACTTAGATACTAATTTTTCATTAATTATATCAAGTTCATAATCTACATGATTAATTCCTAAAGCATTACATATCATACTTGCTAAGTATTCATTTAATGGAGCAGTTGGATTATCTTTATACCCACCTTTTACTAAAATTTTCTTATTATTTTCAATTACCCAAGTTTTCTTAAGCCTTCCATCTGTTGTATTATTTGGTGTCATCAAACTTATTTTTCTCTTAATATAAGACCCACTAAATGTTATATCTAAAAAATCCGAAAACCCAAAATCATTTTCAAAAAAATTAATATCTTTGTATTCTAATTTACTTTTACATGGTTTTACCCAATACTGATCACTTAAAGAAAGGGCATAACTTTTCATTAGTAATTCATCAGCAGCATGAACATCCAATCTTTTAAGTAAGTAAAACAAATCATCCCGCCATATAGGAATATTTCTTCCTTTAAACCATTTATTTACTTCCGTTAATACATTTTTATTATCCTGATAAGCTTTATATATAGAAAGGGGCGCATACTTTATATTTTTAATTTGTATTACGTTACTAAATAAATTTTTATCTTCTAAAAACTCTAATTTCATTACTTTAGTATCTTTATTCATCAAAAATACTTGCATTACATCACCCCACTTAATATAAGTTTACCATAAATAAACAAAAAGACAAAATTATTTTTTTGTTCATTTCTATAAAAATATAGTTCAAATCCTGCTTTAGTTAACATTTCAGCAACTATATTTTCATATAAAGCACCTTTATAGGTTCCAAAATTTTTATTATCAATAAACATGCTTACTATTTCAAGGCATACCACCAGTTATCATATAATTATTGAAATTACTCATCATAACATTATACTGTGTATTAGTTAATGGCTCCATTTTCTTTATACAACCTTTATAACCACATTTTTAGAAGTTTCTAATATTAAAATTAATTACAATTCAGTTATTAGTGGATTATTAAATGTTTAAAATAAGTTAAATTTTAGAAAGTTAATAACAAAAAAGTCTTAATTTAACCAATGCATGGCAAAATCAAGACTCTAAATAATACATATTTAAATAATTTTAGGATATAACTTTTTCACATTATCTGTAGTAACTTTAGCTACTTCTTCCAACGATAAATCATATATCTCACCAATAAACTTAGCAATATCTAAAATATGACTAGGATTATTTTGATTACCTCTAAAAGGTACTGGAGTTAAATACGGTGAATCAGTTTCTAAAACAATATTTTCTATTGGTATTTCCTTTAATGTATCTTTTAAATTACAATTCTTAAATGTAATAACTCCATTAATACCAAGTAAATAACCCATTTTAATATATATTCTTGCAGTTTCCAAACTACCTGAAAACGAATGAATTACACCTTTTACATTATATTTTTTCAAAGTATTTATTGTATCTTCTGTTGCTTCTCTTGAGTGAATTATCACTGGTATATCATATTTTTCTGCTAACTCAAGTTGTAGCTCTAGTAATTTTATTTGTTCATCCTTATTTTCTTTAGAATAATGATAATCTAAACCAATTTCTCCAATAGCAACTATTTTTGGATTACTTAAATTATCTTCAATAAACTTGATATCATCTAAAGTATAGTTTTCAAAATACTCTGGATGGATTCCCAAAGCACCATAAACACTAGGATATTTTTCTACTGACTTCAATACCTCAATATTGCTTTTAGCATCACATCCATTATTTATATAATCCATTACATTATTTTCTTTAGATAACTTTATAATATTATCAATATCTCCATAATATTCTTTATATAAATGACAATGTGTATCAATAAGCATTATTTTACCTCAATTCTATCAAATAGATGAATTGGAGCATTTAAAGCTATTGGACTTTCTAAATTACCAAATTCTTTTGTACTATATTCTCTTTTCTTAGTATTTAATTGGTCAAATATCTTACTACTTGTATCAGGTAAATATGGACTTAAAAATATTGCACAAACTCTAATAGATTCAAGCAAATTATAAAGTACTGTTTCTAATCTGTCTTTCTTAGATTCATCTTTTGCTAAAACCCAAGGAGTTGTATCATCGATATATTTATTACATTTTCGAAGTACTTCAATTATTTCTTCGATAGCTTCACCAACATGTAAATCATC
Source organism: uncultured Bacilli bacterium (assembly GCA_944363665.1). Taxonomy (GTDB): domain Bacteria; phylum Bacillota_I; class Bacilli_A; order RF39; family UBA660; genus Onthocola_B. Next base: position 9,776 of record CALVUS010000011.1, read on the forward strand.
CATTTTTTCTGTTACCTTACTATCTAAGTTATTTACAGCATCAATTAAATTTTTGTCAATTTCTTCTGTAAGATTCTTATTAGTGATAGTTCCATCAAAGTATTTATGAGCCATACTAACTGTTCTATTTACTAAATTACCTAAGATATTTACTAAATCGGCATTAATTCTTTCAATTAATAAGTCTCTTGCAAATACTCCATCTGATGCATAAGGTATTTCATGTAGAAAATAATATCTTACAGCATCTACACCAAATTCATTAACTAAATCATCCGCATAAACGACATTCCCTTTTGATTTACTCATCTTGCCATCAGCCATAATAAGCCAAGGATGACCAAACACTTGCTTTGGCAGTGGTAAATCAAGGCTCATTAGGAAGCAAGGCCAATAAATGGTATGGAAACGAATTATATCTTTACCAATTAGATGTAAATCAGCTGGCCACAACTTTTTAAATTCTGCAGTTTGATTATCCACTTCATAACCAATATTCGTAATATAATTTGTTAGGGCATCTAACCAAACATAAACGATATGTTTTGGATCAATCGTAACTGGAATTCCCCAATCAAATGAAGAACGTGATACACATAAATCTTGTAAACCAGGCTTGATAAAATTGTTAATCATTTCATTTTTTCTTGCTTCTGGCTTAATAAATTCAGGATGTTCTTCGATATAACTCTCTAATCTATCTTGATATTTAGATAACTTAAAGAAGTATGCTTCTTCACTTTTTTCTTCGACATCTCTTCCACAATCCGGACATTTACCATCAACTAGTTGCGATTCTGTCCAAAATGATTCACAAGGAGTACAATAAAGACCTTTATATTCCCCCTTATAAATATCTCCTTTTCCTACCATCTTTTTAAATATATCTTGCACTTTTCTTTCATGTTCTTTATCAGTGGTTCTTACAAACTTATCATAACTAGTATTCATAATATCCCAAATATGTTTGATTTCTGCAGCTTTTTCATCAACAAATTCTTGTGGAGTTACACCAGCTTCTCTTGCCTTTTGTTCTATCTTTTCTCCATGTTCATCAGTACCTGTTTGAAAGTACACATCATACCCTTTTAATCTTTTAAATCTCGCAATTGCATCTGCTAAAACAATTTCATAAGTATTTCCTATGTGAGGCTTGCCTGAAGTATAAGCAATTGCAGTTGATATATAATATTTTTCCATAATTATCCTTCTTTCTTTTTATTTGTACTACCTATTCCTCCAATTCTTTTATTAGTGGTAGTATCGTCATCACAAATTAAGAATTTTACAAAAATTCCTTGGGCATATGCATCACCCTTTTTAACTACATAGTCTTTATCTCCCTCATTTTGTAGTGATATAAACATATGTCCTTCATTATCAATATTATTATAATAATCGCTTTCTATAATTCCAACTTGATTAGTCATTCGAACATTATATTTAAATCCCATACTACTGCGAACGAGAATCATAAGCATCTCATCACTACCAAATGTTACTTTGTACCCCGTTGGAATTTTCTTTATTTCTCCCGGTTTTATCGTAAAACCTTCGATTGCAAAAAAATCATATCCAGCACTATGACTAGTCATTCGTTTTGGTAAATCATATTCTTCATATAATTTTTTATCATAATATTTATTAAATTCATCAATACTAACTTTTTCGAATCTTCGCATTTCTTCACCCCAAAATAAAAATCATAAACTAAGGACGAGTGCTTGCCCGCGGTACCACCTTAATTCATGATTTACATGCTCCTCATTTGATAACGGCTAAGACCGAGTTTTTGCTCCAAAAATCATACTCAATACCACCACTTGTTCTTTTCCACCAAACAAGAACTCTCTAAAAAGTAGTAAATATTTACCCTTTTTTTCATTGCTAAACTAGCCTTAGTTTAACATGATTTTTTACATTTTTCAATATATATTTATTTTATCAGATAATATTTTTGCCATTAGTCTCGCTAAATTTACATAATCTTTATCATCAATTGTATGAATCATTATTAATCCCAAGGAATCAATAGATGCAATTATCGGCACTATACTAAACTTACCACTTACACTTATTCCATCAAAATTAATTGTAGTATTACTTACTAATTCCTCTCTATTATCAATTAAATAAATTAGATCTTTATTTAGTTTTTTATCAACTATCATTTTATCACTAGTTGCTGCTATTACTTTTTCTCTATCTGTAATTATTACATCAACTTTAAAAATATTTTTGATAATTTCACTCAATCTACTACCTAAATCTCCATATTTTTCTATCTGCGAATGTTTTTTCAATATTATACTATCTTCATCCGTATATATTTCTAAACTTTCGCCATCTCTAATTCCTAAATTCCTTCTTATTTCTTTTGGTATTACAATTCTTCCTAATTCATCTATCTTTCTAGTTACTCCAGTTGATTTCAAAAATTTCACTCCACTTCTAATATTATTGTGGATAACTTCAAATTATTTATACTTTATAATATTTTTTCTAATAAAGCAACTAAATAAAATATAAAGTGCTTATCTAATTTATTAATATATAAAGTTATAATTATTTTTTTATTAATATATTTTATATTAAAATACTTAGTTAAAGACATAGCTTCTATCAGCAATTTATCACCCTTGATATTATTAGATATTTCTTCAGGTAAAGTTAATTCGACCATTCTATCAGTTTGAATAACATTAGTAATGTTATATTTTTGAGCTAGTTTTTCAAACCATTCTTCATACATATAAACTAACATATCATTAGTAATTTTTCCAAATCTATCTTCTAATTCGTCTTTAATTTCCAGTAATCTTTCATAAGAGTCAATTTCATTTATTTTTTGGTGAATTTCAATTTTTATATCTTCATCACTTACATATTCATCACTTATATGAGTACTTACATTTAAAAGTGAAGTCATGCTTGTATCTTCTTCTTCAACAGTTATTCCTTGTTGTCTTTTTATCTCATCATCAATCATTTTCATATAAAGGGATATTCCAACTGAATCAACAAAGCCAGCCTGAGAAGCTCCAAAAATGTCTCCAGCCCCTCTTATACTTAAATCCCGCATTGCAATTCTATAGCCACTACCTAATTCAGTAAATTCCTTTATTGTATTTAATCTTTTAATAGCTATTTCATTTAACATTTTATTTTTTTCATACATTAAATAAGCATAAGCAATTTTATCACTTCTCCCAACACGTCCTCTAATTTGATACAATTGACTAAGTCCAAAATTTTCGGCATCATGAATAATTAAAGTATTTACATTAGGTATATCTATACCGCTTTCAATAATTGTAGTACAAATTAAAATATCATATTTGTAATCAATAAAATCTCCCATTATTTCATCTAATTCATTTTTATCCATTTTTCCATGTGCAAAGGTAATTTTAGCATCGGGAACTAATTTTTTTATATGATTAGCATATTTACTGATACTATCCACACGATTGTATAAAATAAATATTTGGCCATTACGAGATAATTCTTTATAAATAGCATCTTTAATTAACAAATCATCTTCCATAACTACATATGTTTGAACAGGATACCTATTAACTGGTGGTGTATCAATTACCGATAAATCCCTAAGACCAGATAAAGCCATTTTTAAAGTCCGAGGAATTGGTGTTGCACTTAACGTTAATACATTAACATCGTTTTTTAGCTCCTTAATTTTTTCTTTATGAGTAACTCCAAATCGTTGCTCTTCATCTATTACAAGTAATCCAAGCTCCTTACATTTAACATCATCACTTAATATTCGATGTGTTCCAAAAAGTATATCTATTTTCCCATTTTGCATATCATCAACTATTTTTTTCGCCTCTTTAGTACTTACATGTCTATTTAATAATGCTATTTCTATTGGCCAATCTTTAAATCTTTCTTTAGCTACCATAAACTGTTGTTTTGATAATATTGTTGTTGGACACAAATACATAACTTGATAATTATTCAAAACAGTTTTAAAAATAGCTCGCATTGCAACTTCTGTTTTACCAAATCCGACATCACCACATAAAAGACGATCCATTGGTATATTACTTTTTAAATCATTATTTATTTCTAAGATACTTTTTTGTTGATCTTTTGTAAGTTGATACTTAAAACTAGCTGCAAATGTCTCCTCTTCTGGAAAGTCTTTATATGGTACTTTCTTTAATTCTAATCTTTTTTTATAAAGTTTTATTAAATCAGCAGAGATATCCTTAATTTTATTAGAAATATAATTCTTAGTTTTTTCCCAATTAGGACTTCCTAACTTATTTAATTTTGGTACACTTCCATCTTTCCCAGTATATTTATAAATTGTATTAATTTTTTCCACTGGAACATAAATTTTATCAGAACCATCATATTTAATAGTTAAAAAATCCTTGTTTGCACCACGAACATTGAGTGTTGTAATTCCTTGATAAATACCAATTCCATGGGCAATATGTACTACATAATCGCCATTTTCTAGCTGATTAAAATCTTTAATTTTTTTGCCAATATGAAAATTATTTTTATATTTATTAGTTTTAATATTTACTTTCTCTATATCATTTTCACTAATTACAACATATTTATCTAAAATAAAGCCATTATCAATACTTTTAAGCACTACATTAGCATCTGGTAAATATTTTTTAATAATATCTTCTTGTCTTTTCGTGCTCAAATAAAAATATATTTCTTTACCTTGCTTTTTCCATATACGATAATCACTAACTAATTTTTCAAAATTTTGGTTATAATTTTCAATGTTTTTAGCATTTAAGTTATATTTACCACTAGCAAACATATTTAGATATATTCTTTTATTATCATTTATGTCTTCTAGATTGTACATTAATTTTTCGTCAATTTCATTATTTTCTTTGTATTCAATTATATCTTCCATTAATTTTTTATATGATGCATCTATTTGACTTTTATCAACATAAACAACTATAGGATTTAAAGCATAATCAAATAATGAACTATGATTATCAGTACTTACTTCATCAATCGCTTTTATTAAAATATTTTCTTTTTTTCCTGAAGATAATTGGGTGTTTTCATCAAAATATCTTATAGATTCAATTATATTACCATCAAATTCAATTCTAATTGGATGAAGTTCATCTAAAGGATATATGTCTACTATAAAACCTCTAACTGCAAATTCTCCACTAGTTGTAACTAAAGATTCTAAATGATACCCCAAATCCGTTAGTTTGTTTATCAAATCATCTCTTCTAATATTATCATTAATGTTGATAAGTAAAGAATTATCAACATCTTTGGAAGGTAAATACTTTAAATATCCCATTAAATTAGTAATTATAATAAATTTTTTATTTAATTTAAGTTTATCTAAAGTTTCCAATCTCTTATATTTTAATTCTGGAGATGCTGCTATTATCATTGATGATAAAAAATCATCATTGGGAAAAATTAAAGTATTTTCTAAATAATTACTCAATTTATTATATAACTTATTTGCTTCATATAAAGAACTTGTTAAAACTATTACATTTTCTTCATATTTCTCATATAATTTTGTCAAATAAAAAACGTTTAACTGTTCGGTTAAACCAGATATTTCTGTATCAATTTCATATTTAAAATAATTATCTAAAAAATTCATAATTTCCTCACTTTTTAGTATTATAAATATTCATAGTTTTATCCATACCGTTTTTAATAAAAGAATCAATTATATCTTTATATGTATGCATCATAGTATTTAATTGCTCCATTTCGGATTTTGAAAATTTACTTAACACAAAATCGATAATATTTTTTTTATTTTTATTATTAATTCCTATTTTCAATCTAAGAAAATCTTGAGTATCTAAATGATTAATTATCGATTTTATGCCGTTATGACCACCACTACTACTATTACTTTTTAACTTATATTTACCAAAATCTTCATCTAAATCATCTTGAATAACTAAAATGTCTTTTACACTAATATGAAAATAATCCATGAAAGATCTTAAAGCTATCCCTGAATTATTAACAAAAGTAAGAGGCTTTACAAAATAGACAGTTTCATTATCTATTTCTTTTTTTGTATATAAAGATTTAAATTTTTCTTGATACTTTATATTTCCTAAATATGCATCGATTACCATAAATCCGACATTATGACGAGTATTTTCATATTCTTTTCCTGGATTACCTATGCCTAAAATTAACTTCATTATTGCCTCCTTAGTCAAATAAATGTTGGTAAGTATCTAACTTACTAACATCAATTATTTTTTGCATTTTCATTCCAGATTTACTCATTTTTACACACTTTACTAATACTAAATGAGGAATCTTTTTTTTATTTGTACCATTAAACGTAACTTCTTTATCTTTTATTTTATACTTCCTATCAACCTCAATAATATCATCTAACCTATTTGCTCGATGAACTAAATATAATATACCATGATTTTTCAAATAATTAAAAGATATTTGAAAAATTGTTTCTAAATCTATTAATATTTCATGTCTAGCATTACTAAGAAGCCTACTGCTATTAGGAATATTTTCATCTATTTTAAAATATGGTGGATTACAAGTAATTACATCAAAATAATTTTTAGAGTAGTATTTGTCTATATTTTTTATATCGTCATTAAAAAGTTCAATAGTTTCATCCATTTTATTATATTTAATTGACTTTTCAGCTAGTAATGCTATTTCTTTTTGAATTTCAAAAGCAATTATTTTATTATCATATTTAGTTGACAACACTAATGGTATAGCAGCATTTCCTGTACACATATCCAAAACTATTTGATTCTTTTTTAATTTGACGTATTCAGCTAATAAAATCGAATCTAAAGAAAATTTAAAACCTTCTTCATATTGAAAAATATAGCGATTAGGATAATCAAATAGATCATTTTTCACTATTTTCATCTAAATAAAATTCCTCTTTATTGTCATCAATCATTACTTGATATTTTCTATTTAATATATCTATACTTATTACTTTACCTTCTCCATTTAATGTATTTACTATATCACCAACGTGAGGCATCCCATCAGAATTATCTAAATAATTTTGATTTTCATAAGCTAAACAACATAGTAATCTTCCACATGCACCATTTATTTTGCTAGGATTTAAAGCTAAATTTTGATCTTTTGCCATATTTATCGAAATGGTATCTAATTTATTTAAAAATCTAACACAACACAATTGTTCTCCACAAATACCAATGCCACCAACTTCTTTAGCTTTATCACGAGTTCCAATCTGCCGAAGTTCTATTCTCGTATGATAAATTCCTGCCAATTTTTTTGCAAGTTCACGAAAATCTACTCGATCATCTGCTATAAAATTAAATAAAAGTTGAGTTCTTTCTAAAGTAAATTGAGCATTAATTACCTTCATTTTTAAATCTAACTCTTTTACTAAACTAATGCATTTTTTTAATGCTAGATCAGCATCTTTTAAATTTTGCAAATATTTATTATAATCATCTTCCGTTGCTTGGCGAATTATCTCCTTAAAACTATCTTGGGCATTTTTTTCGTCTATAATGCTACTTATTTTACCAAATTGTAAACCTTTTTCAGTATCTACAACAACGTAATTCCCCTTAGTTAATTTTAAGGAACTTTTAAAATAATAAGACTTATTGCCATCTTTAAATATTACACCATAAACTTTATTCATTTCTATCACTCAATTCTATTACATATTTATCTAATAATAATTCTAAATTAGCATTACTATTTAAATTATCTAAAAAATTATTTAACAATTTTAATCTTTTTAAAACATCATCATAATTTAATTTCAATAAATAATCTAAATCTGAAAACTTAGCAAACTCATTATTTAAATTAAGTAATTTATTTAATGATTCATTATATATAATAACCATTATATGAAAAACCTTTTTTACATCTTCTCGTTCTGATAACTCATTTAATAAAACATTTCTATTATACATAATTGAATCTTTTTTTTCTACTTCTAATTTGTAAATATATGTTTTAGCTATTTCTAGATATTTGCTATTATCAGGATTATCGACTGTTTTAATATCTAACTCATGATTATCATAAAATACTTTAATTATTTCACATCTGCTTTTAATTGTAGAAATTACATTATTTAAATTATTAGTAACAAAAAAGCCCAATATATTTTCCTCAGGTTCTTCTAAAAATTTTAACATCGTATTTGCAGATGATGCATTCATTTTTTCGGCATTTTTAATTATATAAATATTATTTTTAGTATATATTGGAATAGAACTAAAAGTTTTTTTTAATTCTAATATTTGTTCCTTTTTTATGTTACTTCCCAAAGGCTCAATTATTTTTAATGAAGGAAGATAATTTTGATCAATTAAATTACAAATATTGCATTTATTACAATTTTCTTCATACTTATTTGGACAAAATAATTTTTTAATAGTTTTCTTTAAATCATTTAGACAATTATTTAAATTATTTGTTTCAATTAAATAAACATGAGCTATTTTATTCTCATGATAATATTTTACTAATTTATCTAAATCCGTTACTGCCATCTATCCTCCTTTAAAGTAGTACAAAATATACAGCAATTAATGATAATAATCCACACATTCCTAAAGATGCTACAACACTTACAGTAATAAAATTGATTGGAATAAATATTTTTAATCCTGATGCCACTAAATTAAAAGCATAAACTAAACAAATTGCAAAAACAATTTTTTTTATTACTGTAATTATTATATTTTTCATATATTCCCTCAATCAAATATATGATTGATTATTTTATTTATTCAGATATTTTTTTGCGATCTTCTAATGCCTTATCAAGAGTTATAATATCTAAATAATCTATTTCTGCTCCCATTGGAATTCCATAGGAAAGTCTAGAAATCATAACATCCTTTTTTTCAAATATTTTCTTTATATATAATGTTGTCGTTTCTCCTTCAACAGTTGATTTTAAAGCCAAAATTAGTTCTGGTTTTTCCAACTGATCTACTCTTTTTACTAATGCTGCTAAATTGATATTATCTGGGCCAATATTATCAGCAGGAGAAATTAAGCCGTTTAATATATGATATACACCATGAAAATTTCCTGCTTTTTCAAAAGAAATCGCACTTTTATAATCTTCAGTTACACAAATTAAATTATGGTCACGATTGGAATTATTACATATTTCACAAATATCATTTTCCGACAAATAGCCGCAAATACTACAATGCTTTATTTTATTTTTAACAGCCTTTAAAGTTTCAGCAAATTTGCTTATTTCCTCCTCTTTAAAATTAAGTGTTGCTAAAGCTAACCTTTCAGCATTTTTTTCACCAATACCTGGTAATTTTTTATAATAATTGATTAATTTTTCCAAAGATTGAGGATATATCATTTTACATCAATCCACTCATTGAAGCATATTCACCTAATTTATTTTCAGTTTCTCTATCAATTTTAGCAAAGGCATCTTTAATTGCAATCATAATCATATCTTCTAACATTTCTTTATCATCATCAGCAATGATGCCTTCCTTAATTATTTTAAAAGATTTAATTTCTCTTTTGCCATTAAAAGACATTTCTACCCATTCAGATTTTCCTTCAAAAATTTGATTATCAATTTCTTCTTTCTTTTTAGTTATTTCTCTTTGCATTTTTTGTGCTTGTTGCATTATTTGTTGCATATTCATAAAATTATCTCCTTTTCTTATTCTACTTCTATTTTATTTCTATCAAATATATTACTAATCGTATTAGTTATATTTGAATTATCTATTTTAGTTTCTTCAATCATTTCACTTTCTGTAATGTAAGTATACTTATGCTTTTTTTGTATGTTTTCTACGTATTTTCTTTTTTCAATATTCCATTTATCCTCATTGATAAACACTAATTTGTATGTTTTTTTAGAAAATTCAGTAAATAATTTTTCAATCTCATTTAAATCATTATTTATCTCCATATCCTTATGTTTAATAGTAGTTACCAAAATTGCATATTTATTGGAGGCTGTAACTACATCTGTATCGCTTATCAAACCTTTTACTAAGGCCAGATCTATACTTTTCACAAAATCATGCCAATCTTTTTTTATTTCTAGCAAGTAATCTTTAGATGCTTCTACAAAGCAATTATTAATTCTTGTTTCTATAAATTTTTCTGAAATATTTGTTATTTTTGGTATTTTTTGTTTAATTTTTAATTCATCTTCTTTTTGTTCCATACTTTCTTGTTTTTCTATATTTTTATTTTCTTCATTAAGCGATATTTTGGCATTTATATTATTAAAATAACCTAATAATGTAATTTTAATTAAAATGTATGGTTCAATACTAATATTGATTTTATTAATTATATCGTTCAATTCTATTATTATATTTTTACATGTACCATAATCAATTTGCCATTGTTTACTATTATTTATAATTTGTGTTGCTACTTTACTTAAAAAGTAGACTATTTTCTTAATAACTACTTTATAATTTAAATTATTTTCCGAAAAATCAGTAATAATCTGTTCAAATTTTTTCAAATCTTTTTTTTCTATTGATTCGATTAATTCTTCGATTTTTTTATCTGAAACACTACCAACTTCTGATACAACCAATTCTGATGTTATTTTTTTTTCACTTTTAGATAATTGATCTAGTATACTTAGCGCATCTCGCATTCCACCATCGGATAAAACAGCTATTTCTTCTAAGCCAGATTCTTCATAATCGATCTTTTCTGAATCACAAATCTGTTTTAATTGATTTAAAATGTCGTTATTAGCTATTTTTTTAAAATCAAATCGTTGACATCTTGATAATATTGTTATAGGTATACTTTCAATATTGGTTGTCGCTAAAATAAATACCACATGTTCAGGCGGTTCTTCTAAAGTTAATAATAAAGCATTAAATGCACTTTGACTTAACATATGAACTTCATCAATAATATAAACTTTATACTTTAATGATGTCGGCATTATCTTGATGTTATTTATTAATTCTCTTATTTCATCAACGCCATTGTTTGATGCAGCATCTATTTCAATTATATCTGGATTACCATTAAAACTTAAACAATTAGTGCATTCATTACATGCTGAACCATCTTTGTTGTTCAAACAATTAATTGCTTTTGCTAAAATTCTTGCCGTCGATGTTTTCCCAGTACCACGAGGTCCAGAAAACAAGTATGCATGAGCTATCTTATTTTTTTTTATTGAATTTTTAAGTATTTCCATGACATATTTCTGTCCTATTACATTATCAAAATTGTCTGGACGATATTTTCGATATAATACTTTATAATTCAT
>CALVUS010000012.1 GCA_944363665.1 uncultured Bacilli bacterium
GTTGGATATAATCTTAAAATATAGCCTTTTAGAATTATAAGCATGTCACTCACCCCCTGAATGATAAATCAATTATACCAAACAAATGTATGTGTGTCAAGTAGTTTTTTTCAAAAAGTATGACTTTCCTATTGTATGATTATGTAGAATTCTACATAATTATAAAAAACAATACCCTATTAGGGTATTGAATAGATATTACTTTTCAATATCGTTAGTAAATTAATACTAGATTAATATCGAAAAAAAGATCATGTACATAAGTAATACCTGTTGTACATAATCTTATTATTTCCTTTTTTTAAACATTTATAGTTCCAGTTTTTTCTAATTCCTCTTTCTCTTTTCGATAATTTAAAGCCATACCAATGGTGAATGCATATGCCAAAAAATATATCCATAACATCAGTATTACAATATTTGCTAAACTACCATAAAATGTTGCATAATAAGCAATATTATTAATGTAATATGAATACAAATAAGTTATAATTATCCAAGCAAAACTAGTAAATATAGCACCATACCCAACACTTTTACTAAGTACTCTTTTATTAGGTGCTAGAGTATATAATATCTTTATAAAAAAATACATAATTAGCCATGTAATTGGTCCTTGCAACAAACTAATTATATTTGTCACTTTAGTAGTAATAGAACTATCAATATCGACATATTGAAACAATTCCACAATTTTATTACCAAATACTGGTACAATAAGCATAAAAATAAAAAGTAAAACTAAAAAGAAAGTCATTATTATAGCTTTAAAACGCCTTTTTAAAAAACTAGTTTGCTCTTCTCCATAGATAATATTGGAAGTAACTATAATTGATGCTGGTCCATTAGATGCTAAAAAATATCCCATTACAATTACAAAAAAGAAACTAAATCCTGACAAATTATTATTAGGAGTATTAAGTAACAAAGATGCAACATCCGAAGAAAAAGCATTGGATAAAAAGTCAAATATTACATCAGTCGATAAATTTAATGCTGTTGCACCATAACAAATAAGGGTTATAGTAGGAACTATTGCTAAGACGAAGAAAAAGGCTAATTGTCCAGGCAAAATAGCCATATCCGGTCTTTTTAATACTTTAAAAAAGTTATTTAAAAATTCTTTAAAATTATTTCTTAGCTTCCTTTTCATTCTTTTGCATTTCCTTTTGTTTTTTCATATCTTCAACAGCTTCATTTAAAGCATCTTCAATTGTTTTTATATCGTCTAAAATCATACTATAGCCAAATTCTGCCCCATGTTCATATGGCAATTTTTTAATTTCTTTATTTAATTTGTGAATATAATTGCTTATTTGTTTTTGACTATATCCTACTAAATAAATCACAAATTCATTACCATCAGTTCGCATGATTTCACTATTATCAAGTTGTGTTCTAACCAAAATATTAGCAGCAGCTTTAATTTGTCTATCACCCTCATTATAACCATATAAATCATTTATTTCTTGAATTTTGTTTAAATCTACTACAATTATAGTTTGAGGATAAATAGTATTATTATTCCATGTTTCGATATTTTCATTTAAGAAATTACGATTTTTTAAAGATGTCAGTTGATCAATAAATTTCATTTTGTCATCTTTTTTTATTTTTCTAGCAATTGATATTTTTTTACTCTTTTTTATAATTATTAAAATAATAACAATGGCAATTATAGCAATATATAATATATATTCTGCTATTTTAGTTATTACAGATCCATTTTTTACAGTTTCATAATGGTTATCTAAGCCTTCTAATATTACTTCTTCTTCATCTAAATAGCTAATATATTTATCTAAAAGACGATATAATGCACTATCTGTTCGAACTTTAAATGTATATTCATTATTAATGTAATCACTATATCTAGCTGTATAATTATCTAATTCATCTGTACTGTAATATAAAAATGTATTTTTATCTAAAACAATATATACATCTTTTTTATTAAGTTTAAATAAGTCTTTTGTAGTACTAAATGTTTTAATATTGATATTATCAATATTGCTCAAGTAATCGGATAATTTACTATTCTCTTGTACGTAAACAGTTTTACCAATTAATGAATTAACAGATTTTATTACTTCATTATTTTCTCTATTTGCTGCAACAACATATTCTATATTTAATCCGTTAGTAGCATTAAAGTTATCAGTATAATTATAATAATTGAAATATAAATCAATATTTCCGTTTTCTACAGCATTAACAAACCGAGAATAATTACGATATTTTTCAAAATTAAACTCTACCCCTGCAAAATCACTAAATTTACTTAAGTAAACTGCAACAATACCACCATATTTTCCTCCCATTATAACTTCATAAGGAGATGTATTAACAAAACCGTAATTATACGTAACACTTTGTAAAGAATCTATTTCAGTATCAGTAATATTTAATGCTGCTGTAAAGGTATTAAATAAACTAGTATTATAAGAATCTGTAAATCCATCCCAATTAGCATAATACTTTTTTAAAACACTACTTAAAGTTGTATCATCCGTTTGTAAAGTATAATAAGTTTTTATATCACTAAAATGATATATTATATTATAATTATTGCTTAAAATTGTATCAATATATTGAGTTAATGGCACTATTATATAATTTAACTCTTCTTCCATAGCTGCAAATAATTCATCTGTGTTTTCATATTGTGTGAAACTAATATTGGCAACATCATTTATATAAGTTGAAACATAGCTTAAATCACTAGAAAGAATACCCATTGTTTTACCAGATAAATCAGCTGATTCAGCAACTATTTCAGGATTTTTACTTACTAAAACAAAATGATCTTCATAAAATATTATATCATTTTCATCGACACTGTTTTTTAGTCCCAATGTCAATCCTGCTGGATTATTACCAACATTAAAAGTAATCGGATTTATAGTTAAATCATATTCTTCAGAAAAATCTTCTAGAAATTGGTAATATACTCCCTCACCATTTTTTCCAAAAACATTAGCATTACTTACGACATTAATATTTTGTAATGTATTAACATTTTCATTGATCCAATTTCTTTCTGCAACTGTTAATTTATTTTCGTCGTTTAATAAAAAATATAAACCAACAGCCAGTAGTATAACAACAATTGCAATTACAACTATAACAACTAAACTTCTTTTTTTCTTCATTACTCTTCTTCACTTTCTACTGGTGTGTTATTATTCCAAACTAATCCAGAACCAGCAACATTTCTTGCCCCCATTATTGTAAATCCTTCACTATTTTCGGTTTCAGCACATGTAAGTGTAAACATAATATCATAATAGCTTAAAATATTTTCATTAAATTGTTCTAAGGAAGCCGCAGCTTTGCTTTGAGCTTCAACTAAAGATGTATCCCCAACAAAATCAATAATTACATAAATTATTCTTCCTTTAGTATCAAAAGTTACTGAATTTATTAAATCATCATTTTCTAAGTTGGCAATATATTCACTAATAAAATCATCTTCAATAGGATAATTTTCTATTTCATCAAGCCTATCTCCATAAACTGATTCACTACCCCCAAAAAAGTAGGAAAAAGTAACTATTAAAATAGCTATAAAACATATTATTAAAATTATACCTAAAACTATTAAAACTTTATTTTTCCCCCAAAATTCTTTAAATTTTTTCAATCTATTCACCTCTTGAGTAACATAATTATACTACAAATTTATATTCTATTGCAAACTATTTAATACTTCTTTAGCCTTTTCTTCATCCCAAATAGGGATATTTAATTTTATAGCATCTTGATATTTACTACCAGGATTAGCACCAACTATTACAACATTCGTGTTTTTACTTACCGATTCACTTACTGTAGCTTTATAACTTTCTAATTTTTCTTTTATTTCTTTTCTGCTCATACCAGAAATGGTACCAGTTATGACAAATTTCTTACCAGTAACTAATTCATTGCTTCCTAATGCCTTGCCTTTATATTGCATATTAATGCCAATTTTTTTTAAATCAGCAATTAATTGATGATTATTTTTAAAATATAAAACTACACTATCAGCAGTTACTTCTCCAATATCTCGAATATCTTTTAAATCATCAATAGTTGCTTGCATTAAATTGTCTATATTCTTAAAATAGCTAGCTAGTAATTTAGCTGTTTTTGTGCCAATTTCCCTTATTCCTAAACCAAATAATAATCTTTCTAAACTATTTTTCTTTGATTTTTCAATATTATCAATAATTTTATTTAAACTTTTTTCACCATAGCCATCAAATTCCATTATTAGTTCTTTTTTATTTTTTAAATCATATATATCTGGAATATTTTTAACGAATCCTAGATTATACAATTCTTCAACGATTTCATCTCCCAAGCCTTCAATATTCATAGCATCCCTTGATACAAAATGAATAATACTTTCGATATTTCTTTTAGGACACATTGGATTAATACAATAATAGTCTACTTGCCCAGGAATTTTAGTTAACTTTTCATGACACATAGGACAAGTATCAATCATTTTAAAAGGAATTTCTTTTCCCGTTCTTCTACTAGTCTTTGCCTCAACTACCTCGGGAATTACATCACCTGCTTTTCTAATGGAAACAATATCTCCAATCATCAAATTTTTGGATTTTACGTATTCTTCATTATGAAGAGTTGCTCTACTTATAGTAGATCCCATAACTATAACTGGCTCTAAAACTGCATTAGGGGTTATTCTTCCAGTTCTTCCAACTGTAAAAATAATATCTTTTAATTTAGTAAGAACTTCTTCAGCCGGAAATTTATATGCCGTTGCCCATTTAGGATATTTAGCAGTATATCCTAATTTTTCTTGCATTTTTAAATCATTTACTTTAATTACTATTCCATCAATTTCATAAGCTAATTTTTCTCTTTTTAAAGTAGTTTTTTTTATATATTCAATTACTTCATCAATATTTTTAGCCAATTTATTTTCACTATTTACTTTAAAGCCTAAATTTTTCATGAAATTTAAAGTTTCTAAATGAGTATTTAAATTATATTTTGCAGCATCTGGTAAATAATAAATAAAATTATCTAGCTCTCTTTTAGCTGTTTCTTTACTATCTAGTTGTCTTACTGATCCTGCAGCAGCATTACGTACATTTTGCAGCAATGGTAAACCTAAAGTCTTTCTTTTTTCATTTAGTTTATAGAGGGTTTTCTTATTCATAAATATTTCCCCTCTTACTTCAATATCGATAGGTTCATTTAATATAAGAGGAATACTTTTAATAGTTTTAACATTATGAGTTATGTCTTCACCTGTAATGCCATCTCCTCTCGTAACACCTTTAACTAGCTTACCTTTTTCATAAATTAAAGCAACACTTAATCCATCAATTTTAAATTCACAAACATAACTAGGATCAAAACCAGCATTTTTAATTTTAGAATCAAATTCCTTTAATTCTTCTTCATTAAATACATTTGCTAAACTAAGCATTGGTTTTTCATGCACAACTTTTTGAAATTTATCAATTACTTCTCCTCCTACACGATTTGTTGGAGAATTAGGATAAGCATATTTAGGGTACATTTTTTCAATATTTATGAGTTCTCTTAAATACTTATCATATTCTTGATCTGTTATCGTTGGATTATCTAAAACATAATAATTATAGTTGGCTTCATTAAGTATTTTAGTTAATTCATCTACTCTTTTCTTTATTTCATTCATACTATTTCCAAAGATTACTTGGATATTCTCCCCTTTCAATCAATTTTTGAATATTTTCTTGCAAATTATACAAGTCTTCTTTATAAGTCATTCCCATCCACTTTGATTGGCTAGTAGCAATTTTCATTTTAAATTTTTGATCATCTATAGCATGTTTTATTACTGTCGGTAATAAAAATTCATTTTCTAAAGTAATATCATTATCTAAAAATCTTTCTAATTCTTCTTTAATATAACTTAAAAATTCTTTTCTTAAGCAAAAAAAGTTTACTGATACTGGCTGAGCAGCAGAAATTTTAAATTCTTTACTGCCATCTAAAGGTTTAGCCACAAAATTATCTGCTTCTTTAATGATTTCACATTCTAAATTATCTTTTAAATAACCATTTTTTTCAATTACTACACCTCTTTTTACTGAACCATTGGGGCTATTAGTCACAATAAATGGATAATTTACTGTTAAAAGTAATGACTTATCATAATTATTTTCCAAAAACTTAGCGGCTATTTCATAAGAATTTTTACCATAAAAATCATCAGCATTGATAACTACAAAATCGCTTTCAATTAAATCAGATGCACAATATAAAGCATGAGCTGTACCAAGCATTTTTGTTCTATTTTCAGGCAATACTTTTCCCTTTGGTATATATTCTAACTCTTGAAAAGCATATAAAATTTCAATTTGGCTAGCAAACTTATTACAAATATTATTTTTAAAATAATCTAAATGTTCTTTTCTTATTATGAATATCACTTTATTAAAACCTGCTCTAATAGCATCATAAATCGAATATTCTGCAATTATTTCTCCATTTGGACCAACTGGTTCTATTTGTTTTAATCCTCCAAATCTACTGCCCATACCAGCAGCCATGATAACTAAAGTTAAATTTTTCATATTCACTCCTTTTTAAGACCTTGGTAATTACTTAAAAATTTTTTAATTCCATATCTTTTATTAAAAGCAACAGTCACAAAGCGATCATCACAATCTATTACAACACCGCGACCAAAAACTTGATGATTAACTACTTCACCACATTTATAATCTGTGCTTTCATTACTATAATATTTTTCTTTTTCAAAACTGCTTATATCTTTTAACATAGTAGATTCGTCTTTTTCAATTAAATCTGGATCAATTTCACCAATAAACCTGCTCGGTGGATTCATAGCAGTATTTCCAAATAGCATTCTTCTCTTAGCATTTGTAATATATAACCTTTCTTTAGCTCTTGTTATTGCAACATAACAAAGTCTTCTTTCTTCTTCTATACCATCTTTATCTTGTAAAGACATTGAATGAGGCATAATATTTTCTTCCATCCCCGCTAAAAAAACAATTTTAAATTCTAAGCCTTTTGCAGAATGCATAGTCATTAAAGTTATTGCTTCATCATTTTCGTTATGTTCGGAAACATCAGCAACTAAACTTATATCTTCTAAAAAATCTTCTAAATTTACAGTTCCAGTTTCTTTTTGATAGTTTTCTGTTATACTTTTAAATTCTAATAAATTTTCTAGTCTAAGTTCTGATTCAAGAGTTGAATCTTTTTCCATTTCAGCTTTCATACCAGTTTTTTCAAGCACTAAATCGATAAGTTCAGTAAGATCAATATCTTTACTAACTTCAGTTAATTCTAATATTAAGTTTTTAAATTCTAATTCTTTTGGTTTGCTTAATACTTCAAATATAGATGTATTTTGTTCTTTAGCAAGAGTTTGTAAATCCTCTATAGATTTAGAACCAATTCCTCGCTTTGGGACATTGATAATACGAGTTAAAGATACATCATCAGCATGATTAGAAATAAGACGTAAGTAACTTAGTAAATCTTTAATTTCTTTTCGTTTGTAAAAATAATAACTACCTACTACTTTATATGGATAGTTTGCTTTTAACATGCCTTCTTCTAAAATGCGCGATTGAGCATTAGTACGATATAAAATAGCTATATCTTGATAACTATAACCACTATTTAATAGTTTTTTTATTTCTTCCATTATTAAAGTAACTTCATGTTTCTCATCATAACTTCGGATGTATTTTACTTTAACACCATCACCTAGTTCACTAAATAAATTTACTTCTTTACTTTCTGTATTATTCTTGATGACGGAATTAGCAGCATTTAAAATTATATTAGTACTACGATAATTCTGATTTAAGGTAATGCTTTTAGCTTCGGGATAGTCTTTTTCAAAATTTAAAATATTCCGATAATTTGACCAGCGAAAGCCATAAATAGATTGATTTATGTCTCCAACTACAAATAAATTACGATATTTTTCGGCTAATTTTTTAACCATCTTATATTGTACTTCATTAGTATCTTGATACTCATCAATAAGTATATATTGGTATTTTTCTTGGTAATAATCTAAAACTTCTTTGTCTTCTAAAAATAACTCTACTGGCATTTTTAATAAATCATCAAAATCAACTGCATTATTTCTTTTAAGTACTTTTTGATATTCAAAATATACTTTGGCTGCCACTTGTTCAGGTGGACTACTTAAGAATTTGTCCACTGCCTCATCACTAAGCATTTCATTTTTTATAAAACTTATCTTATTGCGAATAAATCCTGGACTGTATTCTTTATAATCATAATCCAATTCTTTTAAAATTTTTTTTATTATATTATTAACATCATCACTATCAACAATAGTAAAATTATGCAACAGCCCTAATTTTTCATAATTTTCGCGAATAACTTTTAAACCAAAAGAATGAAAAGTTCCAACAAAAGCATAATTATTTTCTACAACATTATTTATCCTTTCCCGCATCTCTTTAGCGGCTTTATTAGTAAATGTAATTGCTAAAATATTTCCTGAATAAATGCCTTTTTGGATTAAATTAGCAATTCGCATTGTAAGTACTTTTGTTTTACCAGATCCTGCTCCAGCTAATACTAAACAAGGTCCTTTAATATGTTCAACTGCTTTTCTTTGTTCTTTATTTAATCCATCTAATATATTCACTGTAACCTCCACACTACAAATATTATATCAAAATTTGTTATTATAGCAATTAAAATTTAAGCAAAATAAAAACCACATCATGTGGCTTTTACTCTATTTAGCAAAGACAATCTACATAAGTATCTGATAAACATCTTATACTGCATAGGCAACTGCAATCCATTGTAAAGAATACATTAGTTGCAACATAAGGATATAAACTTGTAGTATCAGTATTATCAGCAAGAACTCTAAAAGTACAACAATTGCCTTCAATTTTTTCTACTCTAAATACATTTGAACATGTTGTAGAAACATCAGATCCAGCACAACTTATAGTTGAATCTTTAGTAATTGGCATACTCCATGGCACTCCATTTCCACAGCAAGTATAAAGCATTACTGGTCTTGTATTACATACTATACAATTAGTTCCTCCACCAAGTACTGGTCTATCACAAGTTTGTAAACAGTTATCTGGACATGCATTTTCTTGTAGTACTAAAATTACACATAATATTTCATTAATGCAATTTCCATCTTTGCTCGTATTTTGATTATTCATAACTTTCACCCTTTCATGTACTTTCATTAATAATTTATGAATAATCTAAAAATAAGTGTCAACTAAAACAATAGAATAAATCAAGACTTCCGCTAATATAATAAAATATATTAAACAAATCATTTTACAATTTGAAAACTCATTTTTTACATCTATTATTTTTTGTAAATTTATAGTATAATTAATTAAGGTGATATGAATGCAAATAATTCAATATATAATTATAGCCATAGTATTAATAATAATATCTTTGGTCATAGTAAAACTATCTAAAAGAGATTTTAACATCGAGGCTAATAAATTAATTACTTACCTAGGTGGTAAAGATAATATTGTCAATGCCGAATGTAATATGTCGAGATTTAAAGTAATACTTAAAGATGTATCTTTAGCTAACAAAGATGCTATTCAAAAACTTGGAGCTAAAGGAATCGTCGAAATTGATAATCAATTAAAGATTATCTTTGGTAAAAATGCTAAACAACTAAAAAAGTATATCGAAGAAATTCTCTAAGATATACTTTTTTTATAATCTTTCAATATCTACAATATCTGTAATTCTAATTAAATCTCCATCTAAAGTTAATAAATTTAGATTTGTTTTACCCACTATTTCTTTTTCTACGACTTTATCTTGCAAAGTAATTTTTACTTTACTTTTATAAACATGATTACGTGATGCAAATATTTCATTAATTTTTTTATTTACATCAATGGGATTTTTACTTCTACTATCTTTATCGCTTCGAAATAAATCTTGGACATTATTAATTTTTTTATCGATAGGATTAGCAAATACTCTTGGTTTTTCCATCATTACACCTCTTTAATATATTCTATGATATTTTATAAAAAAAAACACATACTATAAATATGAAAAAGATTATAAATAGTAAACTTATGTTATTTGTTCCTCTATTAATTATAATGATTATTAGTTTATTTAATATGCAAAATGCCAAATTATTAAGTAGTTTATATGATAACCATTTGATAAAGCAAACTATTTTTTTTATAATTGGTATTTTTTTAATTTTATTAATCAAAAGAATTAATATAGATACTATTTTAAAATATTCCAAATATTACTACCTATTATCTATAATTTTATTAATTTTAGTTTTATTTATAGGAAAAGAAACAAATGGTGCAAAAGCTTGGTTTAATTTAGGATTTTTTTCTTTTCAGCCTAGTGAACTAACAAAATTAACACTTATTTTATATTTAAGTGACTTAGTCTCTAAAAATAAACCTGATATTAAATTGATATTAAAAGTTATTATAATTACTCTAATACCATCAATATTAGTATTTTTAGAACCCGATACTGGTGCTATCATATTTTACTTATTGAGTGCTATCACAATATTATTCTTTGCTCCAATTAAAAGATATTGGTTTATTATTTTAGGAATTATTTTTCTAATATTTATTGCTCTATTTATTATACTTTATATTTATAATAAAGATTTATTAATCAATTTAATTGGAACTAGTTTTTTTTACCGAGTAGAAAGATTAATTACATTTCAAACAGAATCTAGTTATCAATTAGAAAATGCATTAATAGTAATTGGCTCTGCAACTTTTTTTGGAACAGGTTTACATAAAATATCATTATATATTCCAGAAGCCCCAACTGATTTTATATTTGCATTTAACATTGGAAATTTTGGTATTATATCGGGCATAATTATTTTATTATCATATTTATTGATTGATATATTTTTATTAAACAAATTCTTTATAATAAAAGAAAAAAAAATAAAACTAGTTTTAATTAGTTTTATTAGTATATTTGTTTTTCAACAAATTATAAATATTGGAATGAACTTAGGATTAGTTCCTATAATAGGCATTCCCTTACCATTTTTATCTTATGGTGGTTCTACAATTATTATTTATTTTGCATTTTTAGGAATTATTTTAAGTTTACTCAATAAAAAGTCCTTTAAATACCATTAATATGGACCTGGTACATAATAACCATAAGAGCTATTATAATAAGGTGCTGGATATGGTCGCGGCGGCATTGGATATGGTCCTGGGTATGGTGCAACATTGTAAATTGGTCTAGGTCTTGTAAGTCCTACGGCAGCTCCTCCAACTAAAGCCCCAGTTAAAAATGGGAAAACAAATCTATCTTGATTATTAGGCCTTGGACTTCCAAATCTATTAACTCTTGGATACATAAAGAAAACTCCTTTCACTTTTAGTTTATGAAAAGAGTTTTTTTTAGCTAATCTATTTGCCTAATTTTTCAAATAAGCCCTAAATAATAATTTTTCTTTCCCTTTTTGATAAGTAGTACTTTTTCTTCAATAGCATCACTCTTAGTTATTATTTTATCTAAGTCTGTACATTTATTGTTGTTGATACTGATTGCACCTCCACTAATCATTTCTCTGGCTTCTCTTTTGCTACTAACAATTTTATTATCGACAAGTAGATCAATTAGATTAGTATTATCACTAACTTCAAATCTTGGTACATCATTAATTGAAGAAATAATTTCCTCAGCCTTTAAAGTCCATATTCTGTCAGAAAATAAACATTCACTAATATTTAATGCTTTTTTATATTCATCTTCTCCGTGTAAAAAAGTAATTATTTCACGAGCTAATGCTTTTTGAGCTATTCTTTCTTCTGGATGTTCTTTTAAACTAACTTCTAATGCATCTATTTCTTCTCTATTTAAAAAAGTAAGTTTCTTTAAGTATTCGATTACTTTAGAGTCTTCTGTATTAATTAAATATTGATAGAATGCATAACTAGATGTTTTACTTATATCAAGCCATAATGCTTCTCCAGATTCACTTTTGCCAAACTTAGTCCCATCTGCTCTTGTAATTAAAGGAACAGTAAAACCATAACATTTAACTTCTGGCCCATGAATCTTTCTAATAAGTTCCAAACCCGATGTAATATTCCCCCATTGATCTTGTCCACCAACTTGCATTGTTACACCATAGTTTTCATATAACTTCAAGAAATCAATTGATTGAAGTATCATATAAGAAAATTCGGTATAAGTAATGCCAATATCCAATCTTCTTTTAACAGTATCTTTAGCAAGCATATAATTGATATTGAAGTGTTTACCATAGTCTCTTAAAAAATCGATTGCATTCATAGAAAGTAACCAATCAGCATTGTTAATTATTTGAATATTTCCTTTTAAAATTTTACTTAATTGTTTTTGAATGCATTCTATATTATGTTTAACGGCTTTTTTACTAATCATTGGTCTTTCAACATTTGGTTTAGGATCCCCAATTAAACCAGTTCCTCCGCCAGCAATTAAAATTGGTATATGTCCAGCATCCATAAGCCTTTTGGCTGTAGCAATAACAGTACAATAATGTCCAATATGTAAACTATCTCCCGTTGGATCGACTCCAATATAAAATTTAAGTCCTCCTTTATTAATAGCTTCCTCAATATCAGGACTTGTCATATCATTAATAAGTCCTCGCCATTTTAAATCTTCAAATGTCGTCATAAAAAATTCCTCCCTTAAAAATAAAAAAGAATGGCTACCAAGGAGTGCATTTAGCACGGTACCATCCTTATATTTCACTTTTTTCTTTTAACGCAAGATTACGTTTCAGCTCCAGAGTCGTAAATTCCATCACTGCTGATTGCTCAAATTATAACATAAGATGAATATTTAATGCAAGCTATTTTTACTAACTTTTAACGGTAATATTCGCTATATCAGTTGCTTTATTACCCGCTTCATCAATGCCTGTTATCTCAACAACATAATAGTACTTAGTTCGATCAAGATTACTTACTCGAAGATCATAAAATGGACTCTTTTCAACAACTATAGCACTAGCACCTTTTGGGTCATTAGTTTCAATAACTTTACCACTAAGAGTAACTTCACCAACTGAATCTCTAGTAGTAATTATTAAATCAACATAATCAGTATAACTTATATCGCCACCTTGATGTTCTATTGTAAATTGTTTATTAGGATCTCGATAATTAACTCGAAAAACAAAGTTTAGTTCTCGCCCTAAATCATCTTCCAAATGAATTATTTCATACCTTAAGGCTCCCCATTTTTGGGTAATGCTTATTGTTCCACTGGTATTTATTGTTCCTCTATCACCAGAGACGGTTTCCCACACATAATTAGTTGAACTATTATCTGACATTGTATGAATATAATCCACTTTATGACTTGTTTCTATATTAATATATGTTGTAGGATTAGTAGCATAATTTATTTCAATTGTATCAGGAATAACATATTTATAACCACTAACAGCAGTTTTAGCCGTATAACTTTTACCTCCAACAGTAATTGTTGCCTTCAAATAATTACTTTCCGGTTGTTTGGCAAAAGCATGGAATGCAGAAACATCACTATTTCTATTTACATAAGTATATGGCTTAGAATCATTATCATCTTCTCCAAAAGCATAATACATTATCTTCCCATTCTTAAGCGAATTATCTTCTCTCTGAGGATCAAAATTATACCACTTACCGTTTATTTTAATATTAACTGTTGTATGACCTGTACCATTCGTATTTCTAGCACTAATTACATAACTATCAAGTCCAATTCTTCTAGTAAGCACCATAAACATTGCTGAATAATTATCACATGAACCTTTTTTAGTTCCAAATCCATTAGAAGCTAAAAACACTTGAATCGCATCTTTTTCATAAAAACCATAAGTATTCATTAATGAATCAATTTCTTCGCCAATAACAAAGCCAATTTGATAACTCATATTATTAATTACCCAATCATATATGGCCTTTACTTTTTCATAAGTTGACATAGAATTATTAGTTACAGAATTAAGAACAGATGTCACTTGATTATCTAATGATGTATATCCCGTTTTAATTGGATTTAATTTAGCACTATTTAAAATACTTTCAATGCCACTACCTACACTTGCACTTGCATTACTTTCTTCTTCATTAATAGTGGTGGCTTCTTTGTCTTTTACTTCCTCACTTATCAAATCATCTAATTTAACTTCTGGATCTAACGTAACTAAATAATCATTTATTTCTTGTTTTAATAATTCAATATTTTCCTGACTAACTTCTTCATTTTCCAATCTTTCTTTAAAAGAATTAAAGTTATTTAAAATTTCTTCTTTTTCTTCTGCAGTAATACATTCATTATTATCTTCATCGATACATATTTCTTCATATTTTGCTATTTCCTGATTCAAAATATCTAAAAGAATATTCTTTTGTCCTTCAATTGCCTTTTCTTCAAATGTCACATCATCTTTTAAAATAGTATTATTTTCTTTTGGCAAACTAGTACTTGTTTCCTTCTTATTTAAGCAAAATAATAAAGCAAATATAACTACTAACACTAATACTGTACCAATTATAATAAGAATTTTTTTATTTCTAAGTACATTGATACTATTTTGATTATTGTTTATTTCGTTTTTATTTATCTTCTTCATTCACATCAACTCCTAAAATATTTTATCAAATATATTATTTAATGTCTATTATTGTCTCATCATTTTATATTATATATTTTTGGATTTATTTAGTGTATATTATTCAATTAAAAATATCACTACTTAATTCAGTGATATTTTAAAACTACAAAATAAGCAAAAGATCCATAATTTATTTTTTAGCTATTACAATCAATACATACATTGGCTAAATCAATATAAGAATTTAAACGATTTGTTAAATCATCAACTTCTTCTTCTGTCCAATATTCACTTGGCTCACTAAAGCCATTGGTATCTAACGATGTTTCATCATCAAAGCCAACTATTGTGCCACTATTAAGCACTATCACAGCTGGAACATAAATTCTAGGATTTCCATTTTCATCATTTTCTAAATATTCTGATAAAATATCAACAATTTTTAAATATTCTTCTGTATTATTAGCCCTATCTTCTTGAATATTATAATAATATATTTCCGAAATATTTCTTTCTTTAGCTATATCATTTAAATAGACTACATATTGTTGACACCATTTGCATTCAGGGAATCCTAAATAAACTATACCAGTACCATTTTCTAATATATCAATAATTTCATCTATATTTTTATAGACAAAAACATTGTCTTCCTCTACTTGTGTATATTCTTCAGCAAATTGCATTGCATCTGTTACAATCGGATCTTGATTATCCTCTTTAGAATCATTTAAAACTAAAAATATGACAGCACCAACCAAAACTACAATAATTATTCCCATAATAATTATTATTCCTTTATTTTTCATCTAAGCCACCTCTTCACCAATATATTAGCATGTTTAAATAAAAATATAAATAAAATACAACTAAACGATTTGTTTAGTTGTTACATTTGTAGTCTATTTCTATGGGAATATTATACGTAGTGATCTCATTTTGATCATTTAAAGCATTAATTGTAATATGTAAACTATTACATGTTGTAGAATTGCAATTACAATCGTAATCATCTATATTAAATTCTATATTTTCTAATAGTTCCGATAAATATTTGCTTTCAGAATTGCTATCCATATCTAAATTTCCCAATTTTGCAATTTCTCTTTCACCATTTTCGGTATTTTCATATAAAATACATTCTACATTAATAAATTTTGGTTCAGCAACCAGTTTATCACAATATTCAATATTAGAAATATAAATTGATTTTTTATTACTATTATAAGCAATTACTCCATTTAAACTAAATGATTCATTATCACAGATCAAAGATGAAAAATTAAATGTTGATACCTGATTAGTTAATATAAGAAATGCAATTGTCGTTATTAATATCATTGAAATAATACTTAGAGAAACGATAATTGCCATTTTGCTTTTCTTTTTTTCTTCTTTACCTTCAATTAATTCAGATATTGATACATTAAATTCTTCACTCAATTTTTTTAACAATTCAATGTCGGGTACTCCTCTACCATTTTCCCATTTAGATATTGCTTGAGCAGTAACATGAAGACGAGATGCTAATTCCGCCTGTGTTAAATTATATTTTTTTCTTAAATCATATATAAATTTACCTATTTTTTCTTGATTCATATTATCACCAACAAGAAAATTATATCAAAAAAACAAAGAAAAGAAAATTATTTTATATTAAATAAAAAATCCGTGTTCAACGGATTAATCAACTTATTTGGTGGAGAATAAGGGATTCGAACCCTTGACCCCCACGGTGCAAGCGTGGTGCTCTAGCCAGCTGAGCTAATTCCCCAAGAACATGATTATCTTATCATATAGTGAAAAAATAATCAAGTATTTTTATTCATCTTCAACGATTTTTATTAGTCCAGCTTCTACTTCCTCTAATGCTCTTCCTAATTCTTTCTTATTTTTGTATTCATTTTCTTTCATTTGAAAATGATTATTTTCAAGCATTTGCTTACTTCTAATAGAAGCAACATGAACTAATTTATATTTAGAATCTACAATATTAAGTAGCTTATCTATTGATGGATATAACATAATATCTCCTCCCACATATTATTATAATACAAAATTTAGTAAATTCAATACAAGTAAATTTTTATTTTTTGACATATTATTTACAAATATCTCGCAATGCTTGTAATATCACAACCATTGCCCATGTATCTTGTTGGCAATATATTTTTAATGCTTCATAATACAAATCATATTCTTCTTTTGTCATACTATTATAACTAGCATAAGCAACAATAGCTTCTGTTCCATTTTTAACTGTTAAATCTTTATATGATAAATCACTAAAAACTGGTAATGTTTTTTTTATTGAAAAAGATCCACTTAAATCTTTATTATAATAATTTGGTAAACTAGCTCTTTCTTTATCAAATCCTAATTCTTCATATAATTCTGCTTTAGTATTTACAAGCCACATCAAATCAAATCCTCTATTATACATTGCCATTAACTTTTCTTTATATTCGGAAAATATCTCAGATAATTCTTTAATTCGCCCTTTTTCAAAAGCCACATTTTGAGCAAACAAAGTTCCTTTTGATGGATCAATATATTTAACTAATGCTTTAACCAATTCTTCACGTTCATCATTATCAAATGTTTTTGCTAAAAATATATAATTATCTTTTTCTTTATCACATATTCCCGGTTCTCTTTCAATGTGTAAACTAAATTCAAATGGTGATTGAATATAAGGCTTTTCTCCACGAAATCTAGGCATTGGACAAGGCATTGTTTCAAAATCTAAGTGATAAATTGGATATTCTAAACAATTAAGCCCTGCTTTAATTTTTTCTTTATCGACATATACTTTGTTAAATCTTAAGCAATCTCTTTGAATGTGATGTTTTTTATTTGTTATCCATTCTTCTGGTATATCAAGCATATTAATATATCCTTCATTAATTAATTCTAACCCTTTTAATTTTTCGCCATCTAATGTTTTAAAACCAGATCCATTATTTAAATAATTTAAACTAGAATTTTTGGCAGGAATCATTTTACCACAAATAGCACTTAAATACGGACATTCTTTTACTTTTTTTCGTTCACACCATTTACCCATTGGACATTTACTAGCATTGAGGTCAAATATATCTCGTTCTAATTTTTCTTCCATAGCTATAATGATTTTTTGATATTCTTCTGTTACTTTAGTTAAATCTAAAAATACTACTATTTCATTATCATTTGCATCAGGATGGTAAATAGCTTTATTATTTTCATATGTTCCATCGAAAACATAATTATGATTTAAAACCGCTAAATAATAACGGACATTTTTTAATTTGTCTTCATTATGTGATTCACGATATTCACCTTCCAAAATAAATCTTTGAATAGCTAAATCAAATACGTAACCGCCCACATCACTATAACGATCGAACAATTTTTCCCGCTGCTTTTGATAATTTTCTAAGGGCATCTCTTCTTCAAGTGGATAACCTTCAATTTCATCTTTTAAAAAATAACAGTTTTTATTTTTATCAAAATAAAAAATCGAAAATTTTTCACTTTTTTTATGATTGCTTTGTAACTTTACATACTTACTGCTTGTTGTTGCTTTAACTTCAATAATATTTATATTTTCATTTACTTCATTATATATATCGACATAACAAACATATCTAATACCATTTTTATTAAATTCAAAACTTTCTTGATTAAATGTCGATCCAGCATAAACAGACTTACCATGAAAATATTTATTAGTAAGTCTACCAGCTTCCATTTCAACTTGTTTATAATAGGGCATCATAGCTTGCATTTGTTTATTAACTTTTATGGTTGTATCAATTTCATAATTTTCATCTTCAAACATTCCCGCTAAAAGTTCTTTTAATATATCTTGTTCTTCTTGATGCTTATATTCTTCATAACTTATATCAGCATCAAGTTTTTCTTTTCTTATTTCTTCTAATGCTACATATCTTCGGCACCTAGTAAAATTTATAAAGTCTGTTTTAGTTACAGCCATTTTTACACCAATACTTCAGCAGTAATTTCATCATCATTATTAGTAATTTTTACCCTGATATCATTCAGAGTTTTACTATCATCGCGCGGATCAGCAACAACTCCTTCAGATGTCGAAATTATTGCATTTGCAGCTGCCAATTGTTCAATAGTCATGTATACATCATTGTTTTCAGCAAATATTTCAGTATTATTCTCGCCATATAAAGCGGCTTGCTTTTCAATTGAAGAAATAGTTAAATCATATAAATCTTCTTCATAATTAACATCAAAATTATAAGATATTATATTAGCTACAACAAAATATCCAACTGTAAATAAAGCTAATACAATTATCATTTCAATACCAGCATAACCCTTTTTATTCATCTTTAACCTCATTTTTGCTAAAACCTCTATATTCCCATAAAGGAAATTCATCTCTTATTTTTACTATTTCTTCTAACATTTTATTTTTTAATTTATCACTTTTAAATTCAAATAATGTCGTAATGGTATCAATCAAATTATTTTTAGCAATTTCTTCCTCATTTAGTGAATTATACAAATATGGAATAACTATTTTTTGATCAACAAATTTTATATCATTATTTTTAAATATATAATTACTTTTTAACATTTTAATAAATTTTTTATAACTTTTAATATTATGATGAAACTTACTATCTGCCATTGCTACAAAATCACTATTTTTAAACATTTTATAATTAGTATTTTTTAAATAATTATTAATTCTTTTCTTATTAGTTAATTTTAAACTAACTATTTTTTTGTTATCAATTGCATAATCCTTTTTATAATAATATTCTAGCTTAGGAATAATTAATTTATTGTCTTCAATACCACTAATTATAATATCAAAATATTTTCTATCAATAGCTCCATAGGCAATAATTATTCCATCTACTAATTTGTATATTCTATCCCATTTTTCAATATATTTAGAAATCTCTTTTTCCTTTAAGAAATTTATTAAACACATATAAATATCTCTTGGTATAATTAAATTATCCTCTTGAAATATTAAGTTTTTATTTAGCATATATTTAATAAAGTCCCGTTTTTCATTTAAATAATCATTTTTAACTTTTCTACTCAAACAATTTTTTAAAATTTCATAATCCTGTTTATCTAAAGACATAACAAAATATCGTAAATATTCTTCTTTTATTTCTATAATTTTACTAATGATATCGTTTTTCTTCATTTTCTTAGTATCTACTTTATCGAAATTAAAAATGTTAGAAAGTTGATTATAATCATCAATTATACTTTGAAGTTTTTCTTTAGTTAACTTTTGTAAAAAAATAATGTAATTTTCATCAAATATCACCGTATTTCACCTCATCAATTTTTATTATATAATAAATTTTAATAGTTTTCTACGGATATTATGTGAAAAAATAAAATTATCTTTGTTTTTCTTGTAATAAAGTATTTATAATTCTCTTTAAATAATCATAGTAACTGATATAAGTAAGGGGAATATTATTTTTAAGTAAAAATAATATTGTTTCTTTTTTCATTTCATTTGTAGCAGTTACACCTTTAATCACTACTGTATTATTATAGACATCATTTATAAATTTTTCCTTATCTATTGTTGTACGAAATGAATCATATTTTTTTACAAAGCCTACAATAATTCTTCTTTCATGTAATGTAAAATTTACTTTTTCCTTTAAAACTTCATAAATATTTTTTATTTGAATATCAGTTGTTTCATAATAATCAATTGTATCCATTGGCCGATAAATTCCAGAATCTATTTCTATACCCTTAGTAATCATGTCAATTAATCTATTTTTTAAATCTACATTAAAACCAAGCATGTTTTTAGTATGCTTGGTTTTATTTTTATGAACATTGTTTCGCCCGTCTTATAAGAAATGAACTTTCCTATAAGACTAAAAAGCCTTTTTAGCAACATCCACGATCGTAAACATTTTCACAAACGTTTTCTTCACAATATGTATATTCTGGACGATAAGAATGTCTATAAATATGATGATTAATTATTCTAGTATTACATGGCATAATATGTCCTTGCCCTTTTTTGATAGATTTAATTTTTAATTGCTTTATTTATTTCATCAAATAATGCAGAACACTTTTGA